>JBBQXV010000056.1:0-37983 GCA_038209335.1 Polyangiales bacterium
ATCGCGGAGCTCCTCGAGCGTCTCGTCGCGTTGGGATCGCGCAAACGCGACCTCGTCGCCAAGGTGTTCGGAGGCGCGACGCTCACGGGCGGTGCGCGCGCTGCGGCGGCGGGCCTCGGCGCGAGGAACGTCGAGCTGGCGCGCGATGTGCTCGCTCGCGAAGGGATACCGATCCTCGCCGAGGACGTCGGCGGCGAGCGCGGTCGGAAGATCGTGCTTCGCACGGACGACGGAGTCGTTTGGGTCAAGAAGCTCTAGGGGGATGCCATGGAGATCGATCGTGACGCCCTGATGCCTGTCTTCCTCGCCGAGTCCGACGAGATGTTGGCGCTGCTCGAGGAGTCGCTCCTCGCGCTCGAAGACACGCCGGACGACGGCGAAAGCGTCGCGACGATCTTTCGCTGCGCGCACACGCTCAAAGGCAACGCCGAGTCGATCGGCTTCGTCGCGATCACCGAGTGCGCTCACGCGCTCGAGAGTGCGCTCGACGCGCTGAGGAAGCGCCGCGTTGTCGCGTCGCACGATTTCGTCTCGCTCTTGCTCGATGCGCACGACGTCCTGCGGAGCCTCCTGCGGATCGCTGGCGACGGCGGCGATCCGTCACTCGACGATCACCGCGACCTCGTCGAGCGCCTCACACAGCTCGGCGATGCGCACGCGATCGAACCGTCGATCGCGGCCCGCGCGGCGACGAGCGATGCGCCCACGCGAGGACACGACGCGGCGTCACGGCGCACGATGCGCGTCGATCTCCGCACGCTCGATCGCATCTTGACCGCCACCGGCGAGCTCTCGATCGCGCGCGCGCGTCTTCGCGGGGCGATGGAGGGGGTCACGAACGCGGAGACGTGGGACGCGCTCCTCGACACCGACCGTCTCTTCGCCGAGCTGCGCGATCACGTCATGCGCTTGCGCCTCGTGCCCGTCGGGCCCGCGTTTCGCGCGCAGGTCCGCGCGGTCCGCGATCTGGCCGCCGCGCACGGCAAGCGCGCGCGCGTCGTCATCGAAGGGCACGACGTCGAGGTCGACACGTCGGTGGTCGACGCTCTCCGCGCGCCGCTCACACACATGATCCGAAACGCGATCGACCACGGCCTCGAAGCTCCGAGCGATCGACGCGCAGCCGGAAAGAATCCCGTCGGCACGATCGCGCTGCGCGCGCGACACGAGGCCGGGCGGCTCGTCGTCGAAGTGAGCGACGATGGCGCGGGCCTCAGGCGCGAGCGGATCCTCGCGCGGGCGCGCGCGCAAGGATTGGTCAGCGGTGACGGCGTGGCGCTCCGCGATCGCGACGTGTTCGATCTCGTCCTCGCGCCTGGCTTCTCGACGCGCGAAGAGGTGACGGATCTCTCCGGTCGTGGCGTCGGTATGGATGTCGTCGCGCGGAGCGTCCAAGCGCTCAAGGGAACGATCACCCTCGAGAGCGTCGAGAATCACGGAACGACCATCACGATCCGCGTCCCGTTGACGCTCTCGATCATCGACGGCTTCGCGGTCACCGCGGCGGAGCAAACGTACGTCATCCCGCTCGAGTCGGTGCGCGAGTGCCTCGAGCTCCCCGAAGGCGAGGGGCGTCACGACGACGGAAGCGGCGTCGTCCGCGTGCGCGGGGAGGCGCTCCCCTACGTTCGTCTGCGGGATCTGTTCGCGTTGCGCGGCGGCGAGGCACCCGCGCGTGAAAGCGTCGTCATCGTCGAGCACGACGGTGGACGCGCGGGTCTCGCCGTCGACGCGCTCTGCGGCGAAAGCCAAGCGGTCGTGAAGCCGCTCGACAAGCTGCTGCGCTCCGTCGACGCGATCACCGGCTCGACGATCCTCGGTGACGGGAGGGTCGCGCTCATTCTCGACGTCCCGGCGATCCTCGCCGAGGCGATGCGGCGACAACGCCGCGGCACCCAGGGAGCACGCGCATGAGCAGCAACGGCAACTCTCCCAAGTCGCAGTACCTCACGTTCTTCGTCGCCGACACCGCGTACGCGATCGCCGTTCTCCGCGTGCGCGAGGTCATCGAGCCCGCGCCGATCACGCGCGTCCCTTCGACGCCGCGCGCCGTCCGTGGCGTCATCAACCTGCGCGGCAGCGTCGTGCCCGTCGTCGATCTCGGCGCGCGCTTCGATCTCGCCGAGCGCGTGCTCACGAAACGCACGTGCATCGTCCTCGTCGAAGTCACGGTCGACGGGGAAGGCGAGGCCGCGGTCATCGGCATCCTCGTCGACGCCGTCGATCAGGTCGTCGAGCTCGCCGCCGATCAGATCGAAGCGGTCCCGCCCTTCGGCACCCACGTGCGCTTGGACTTCCTCTCGGGAATGGGCGTGGTCGGAACGGGCTTCGTCCTCCTCTTGAACGTCGACAGCGTCCTCTCGACGCCCGATCTCCTCGCCGTCGCTGCGCTTCGCGACGCGCGTTCGCACGCGGAGGCGTCGTGACCTTTCGAACCACTCCTCCGGCGTTCGTCGAGCGCCTCGTCGCCGAGCCCAACGATCGCGAGTTCGCGCTCTTCCGCGATCTCATCCAGCGCACCGTCGGCATTCACCTCAGCGCGTCGAAGCGCGCGCTCCTCTATGGTCGCCTCGTTCGCCGCGTGCGCGAGCGTGGCCTCGCCTCGTTCGGCGAGTACTACCGCCTCATCGTCGATCAGCGTGACGATGACGAGCTCGTGCGGATGATCGATCGCATCACCACGAACGAGACGCACTTCTTCCGCGAGCCGCACCACTTCGAGTACCTGGAGCGCACGGTCTTCCCGCAATGGGCGGCGGCGGCTGCGGCAGGCGAGCGCGAACGAACCATCCGCGTATGGAGCGCGGGCTGCTCGACGGGCGAAGAGCCCTACTCGATCGCGATGCTCCTCCTCTGGAATTTCCCGAAGAGCGACGGGTGGTCGATCGACGTCCTAGGGACCGACGTGTCGAGCCGCGCGCTCGACGCCGCGCGCTCCGCCACGTGGCCGGTCTCGCGGCTGGCCGAGATCCCGAAGCGGATGGTCAAGCCGTTCATGCTGTGCGGGACGGGCGCACAAGAAGGGAAGATCCGCGCGGGGCGCGAGCTTCGCGAGGTCGTGCGTGTCGAGCACTTGAACCTCATGAACGACGAGTACCGTGCGGACGGTCCGTTCGATCTCGTCTTCTGTCGCAACGTCCTCATCTACTTTCAACCGCCGAGGAAGACGCACGTCCTCGAGCGTCTCGTCGCGCACCTCGCGCCCGACGGTCACCTCTTCCTCGGACACGCCGAGAGCATTCAGGGGCTCGCGGCGCGGGTGCGCTGCGTCTCACCGACGGTCTACGTCACGCGCGACGACATCGACGCCGCCGACGGTAGGAGGTCGGCGTGAGCCGCGCGTCATCGGATCCCATCCGCGTGCTCGTCGTCGACGACTCCGCGCTGGTCCGCGAGGTGCTGCAGAGGCTCCTCTCGGCGGACGGATCGATCGCCGTCACCGTCGCCGCGGACCCGCTCATCGCCATGCGGAAGATCGCGCGCGAGCGGCCGGACGTCATCGTCCTCGACCTCGCGATGCCGCGCATGGACGGCTTCTCGTTCTTGCGGCGTCTCATGTCGACGACTCCGATCCCGGTCGTCGTTTGCTCGGCGATGCCCGGCGGCGCGTCGTCGGATGTCTTTCGCGCGCTCGAGGAGGGGGCGGTCGACGTCATCGCGAAGCCGCAGGTCGGCGTCCGCGACTTTCTCGAGGACTCGGCGACGATCCTGCTCGACGCGATCCGCGGCGCGGCCAAGGCGACTCTCGTGCATCGCCAACGACGCGCGATCGACACGGCGTCGGCGCCGGCCTCGACGCGACGCCTCGCGCTCGCGGGCCAACGCGGCGACGTCATCGTCGCGATGGGCGCGTCGACCGGCGGCACGGAGGCGTTGCGCGTGATCCTCGAAGCGCTCCCGGCCGACGCGCCCGGTCTCGTCGTGGTTCAGCACATGCCGGAGGGTTTCACGTCCGCGTTCGCGCGACGCCTCGACGGTGGATGCCGCATCGACGTGAAAGAAGCAAAGAACGGCGATCGCGTGCGACGCGGTCGCGCGCTCGTCGCGCCGGGCAATTGGCACACGCTCGTGCATCGCGAAGGCGACGAGTACGTCGTCGAGGTCGTCGACGGACCGCTCGTGTCGCGGCACCGTCCAAGCGTCGACGCGCTCTTCCGATCCGTCGCGGTCGCGGCGGGCGACGCTGCCGTCGGCGTGATCCTCACCGGGATGGGGGCCGACGGCGCGAGCGGTCTGCTCGAGATGAAGCAACACGGCGCGGCGACCATCGCGCAGGACGAAGCGACGTGCGTCGTCTTCGGCATGCCGAAGGAAGCCATCCTGCGCGGCGCCGTAGACGACGTCGTGCCGCTCGGGCGCGTCGCCGCGACGCTCCTGCAACGCGCATCTGATCGTGGGTCTTCGATGGGCATCGTCGCGATTGAGGGGCAAAAATGAAGGATCAAGGACACAAACGAAACGATTGGCCGTCGGGCACCGAGTTGGTCGCGCGGGCGAGCGGCATGGTGACAAGCTCGGATCGCCTCCAAGGACAGGTCGACGTCCTGCAGAAGCGACTCGAGAGCGTCGAGCTCCATCACGCCGGTTGCGAGACGCGCATCCGCGATCTCCAGGAACAAAACACGAACCTCATTCAGCTCGCGGTCGCGAGCCAGCTCCTCGCGGCGGCGTGCGAGCGCGGGGAAGTGCTGGCCGCGATCGAGGAGATCGTCGTCAACATGATCGGCTCCGAAGAGATCGCGATCTTCGAAGTCCGTCAGGACGGTCGCACCCTCGCGATGACGCGGTCGCGCGGAGTCGACGAGCCGAGCGATCGACTGTCGCGTGCGTACGATCGGATCATGCAGGCTGCGGCGACCGGCAGCATCGTCGTGAAGAGCATGCTGCAGCCGGCGGACGCCGATGGCGGATTCACTGCGGCGATCCCACTGCGGCTCGACTCGAGCGTGCTCGGCATCGTCGCGATCTTCCGGCTCCTCGAACAGAAGCCCGCGCTCGAGGCGGTAGACCACGAGCTCTTCGAGCTACTGAGCCGCCAGGCGGCGGTGGCGCTCTATTGCACCAACTTCCGATCGACGCGGCCGACGGTGAAGCCGCCGCGCAAGTAAAGCGTCGACGACGATTAACTAGGGTGAAGGAAAGAGAGGTCGACGTGCTGCGCAACATGAGCATCGGACAACGCATCGGTTTGGGATTCTCGCTCCTCGTCATGCTCCTGCTCGTCGTGGTCGCGACGAGCTACTCGGGGCTGTCGGCGTACGGAGATCTCCTCGAAGGCGACATTCGCATCGCGCAGCACGCCGAGCGCGCGCGCGCGAACATCGTCGGCATGCGCCGCTTCGAGAAGGACATGTACTTGAACATCACCGACAAGGTGAAAGAGTCCGAGTACGAGGCGAAGTGGCGCGAGCAGCACGAGCACCTCGTCGCGCGCCTCGCGGATCTGACGCGTGCGATCGCGTCGACGGAAGAATCGACGCGCCTCACGCAGATGCGCGCGCAGCTCGCGACCTATGAGCGCACGTTCGCGCACGTCGCCGACATGATCCACGCCGGCGAGCTCAAGTCCTCCCAGGATTGCAATCGCGAGATCTCCGTGGCGAAGGAAGACATCCATCGTCTCGAGGCGTCGATCGCCGAGCTCGCGCTCCAACACTTTCAGTCCGCCGAGGTGTCGTCGCAGCGCGTCGGCGAGCAGTCGCGGCGCGCGCGGAGCACGATGCTCTCGCTGACGGCACTGTCGCTCGTCGCGAGCCTCGTCATCGGCATCTTCTTCACGCGCAGCATCACGCGGCCCATCTCGGAAATCGTCGGCTCCGCGGAGCGAATCGCGCGCGGCGATCTCCGCGTCACGCCGCAAGTCACGCGCTCGGACGAAACGGGCAAGCTGCAGGTATCGATCAAGGAGATGACGGATCGGTTGACCCACGTCATCGCCGAGGTGCGCGCAGCATCGGCGGCGCTGGCGTCCGCGTCGTCGCAGATGTCGTCGACGTCGCAAGCGTTGGCGCAGGGGACGAGCGAGCAAGCGGCGTCGATCGAAGAGACGACGTCGAGCCTCGAGGAGATGAGCGCGTCGATCACGCAGAACGCCGAGAACAGCCGGCAGACCGAGCAGATGGCGCGCAAGGGAGCGAACGACGCGCAGGAGAGCGGACGCGCGATGCGCGAGACGGTCGACGCGATGCGCGCGATCGTTCAACGGACGTCGATCGTCGAAGAGATCGCGTACCAGACGAATCTCTTGGCGCTCAACGCGGCGATCGAAGCGGCGCGCGCAGGTGAGCACGGTCGAGGGTTTGCTGTCGTCGCGGCCGAAGTGCGCAAGCTCGCGGAGCGAAGCCAGACGGCGTCGCGCGAGATCAGCGCGCTCGCCGACTCGAGCGTCGAGGTCACGAACCGTGCGGGCGCGCAAATCTCCGAGCTCGTGCCGTCGATCCAGAAGACGGCGGAGCTCGTCCAAGACGTCGCGGCCGCGTGCCGCGAGCAGTCGGCGAGCGTCGTGCAGATCAACCGAGCTGTCCTCCTCGTCGACGAAGTCACGCAGCGCAATGCATCCGCGGCTGAAGAGCTCGCGTCGACCGCGGAGGAGCTCGCGGCGCAAGCGGAGGCGCTGCAAGAGATGATGAGCTTCTTCCAAGTGTCGACGGGCGCCGTCGTCACGGCACCGAACCCGCCACGTGCGACGTATTCGCGCGCGAACGGGAAGACGCCGCCGCCGCTCGCTCGAGCCGTCATGGTCGCCGGTCCGGAGGACAGTGACTTTCGGCGGTTCTAGCGCCTCTCCGTCACGTCTTGCTCTCGCGAGTACGCCGCGTACACTTCCGACGTGAACGGGTCTCGCATTGGGCAGCTCGACGATCCCGCGGACGACGTGGAACCGCCGGCGAGCGAGCGTCCGACGAATCCGCCGCCGCCGAGCTACGCGATGCTGCGCGACAGCACCGTGCCGGCCGGGCTCGACGATCTGTCGCTCGACGACTCGGGCGAGACGACCGCGATCATCGACCGACCATCGGAGCACGACGCCGCTGCGCTCGACGTGCGCGTGCCCGAGCGCGTGCTCTCCGAGGCGGAGAGCGAGTGGCTCTCGCTCGACACCGAGCAGCTCGCGTTCCTCGCGGCGATCGACGGAGCCGAGAACGTCGCCGTCGTGGCCGCACGCGTCGGCATCGATGCGAACCGCGCGCGCACGCTCGTGGCCGAGCTCGTTCGACGCGGCGTCGTTCGGTTTCGCGGTTCGGGCTGACTCGCGGTAGCCTTCACCGCAATGACCAAGCCCAAGCTCACCTACTTCGACGCTCCCGTCAGCCGCGGGGAAGAGTGCCGCCTCGCGCTTCACATCGCCGGGGTCGACTTCGACGACAACCGCGTCAAAGGGACCGACTGGCCAGCGCTCAAGCCGCAAACGCCGTTCGGTTCGCTGCCGCTGTTCGAGATCCCCGGCAAGCCGGTGCTCGCGCAATCGAACGCCATCCTCGTCCACGTCGGTCGCAGGTACGGCCTTCACCCGAAGGACGACTTCGAGGCAGCTCTGCACGAGGCGATGATGCAGCACGTGGAGGATCTCCGCGCCGCCGTCAGTCCCACGCTTCGCATCAAAGACGAAGCGGAGAAGAAGAAGGCGCGCGAAGAGATCGCCGCGACGTTCCTCCCGGTTTGGGCGGCGAATGCCGAGAAGCAGATCGGCGACGGTCCGTTCTTCGGCGGTGCGTCGCTCCACGTCGTCGATCTCAAGCTCCACATGACCGTGCGCTGGTTCGCGGGGGGCAAGGTCGATCACATTCCCGCGACCGTGTTCGCCGCGTTTCCCAAGCTCACCCGCGTTCACGACGCCGTCCGCGACGACGCGCGCGTGAAGGCTTGGTACGCGAAGGGGTGACGCATGAAGAGCACCATCGGCATCTTGTCGGCGATCGCGCTCTCCGTGCTCCTCTGTTTCAGTTGCTCGACCAGCACGCCGAGCAGCGCGCCTCCTGATGCATCGACCGACGACGGCGGCGGCGGATTTTGCCGGAGCTGCGATTTCGTCGTCGGCAGCCCGATGGGTTTCGCCGATCCAGGGATGTGCCCGAAGAACACCTGCCCGACTCCGCCCAACGGAAATCCCAAGTCGTGCATGCTGTGGTGCTGCGTGCAATCGCCGAGCGCGGCACCATTCGCGTATCCATGCGATTTGAGCGACGCGGGCGCCGACGCGGCGACGAATGCGGACGCCTCGACCGACGCGGCTCGCACGGACGCCGACGCGGCTCTCGATTGACGCGTCGATCGTGAGCGACTCGTCAAGGTCCGACGAGTCGTAGCTCCGCGATCAGCTCTCCGGCTGGAAGCCCGCGAATGACGACGCGATCGCCGCGTGAGTAGGCGAACGATCGCTCGTCCGGAGCGATGACCGGTGCGGTGCCGTCGGGTTCGAGCTCGATCGTGCGGGCGCCGGCGGACTCGATGGTGACGTGCTCGCCGTACGCGATGCGGAAGCGACCCGAGCGTCCGAAGCTCCCGGTCATCAGGCCTTCCTTCGTACAGCGCGGCAGGCGCTCGCGGCCCGTCGGTGGGCGCGGTGGTCCGCCGCCGCCGAACATCTCGTACGGGGCGCCGACGATCCCGCCGCCGTCACCGCAGGTGTACTTGCCGCTCCCAAGATCGATGCGCGCTTCGCCGCCGCATCCGCCGAGGACGAGCGTGCGGTTGTCCGACAACACGGCGCCGCCGAGGATGTATCCGTTGTCGCAGCCCGGCATGATGCGCGGGATGCGCCGCAGTACTTGGAGCGTCGCTCCGTCGAAGACGATGGCGTCGAGATCGCACGTCACGAGGACGAGATCGCCCGCCGGGCTCGGCGTCGGATTCGCGAGCGTTCGATCTTTCCCACACGCGACCTGCGTCTGTCGCGCGACCTTCGCCGTGGCGAGATCCACACGCGAGAGGCGATCGCCTTTGATCACGAACGCGACGTCGTTCGCGAACCCGACGAGCGCGACGCTCGTTTGGAACATCGTCGCGGCGAAGCCTCGCCCCACGACCGCGCCGTCTTTCGCGTTGAAGAGCGTCCCCGAGAATCCGTCTGTCGTGCTCCCGGTGTCGAACGCGAGATTGACGCGCGAGCCTCGCGCGACGGACGTGAGCGACACCGGTCGCGCGGCGTGAAACTCGGTCGGCACCGCGAGACGCAGCAGCGCGTCTCCCTGTTGGAGGACGACGGCGCGCCCATCGTCGACGACGAGCACGCTCGGCGTGCTCATGAGTGATGTGGCAACCCCCTGATAGAGCGAGTCGAGGCTTGGCGTCGCGAGGAGCTCGGCCATGTCGTCGGTGCGCACGACGACGCCACGCACGTCGCTCGAGACATCGACCATCATGTCTTCCGCGAGTCGACGTCGCTTCGTCGTTCCGTCCGGCGCGCGCGCGAGCATGAGGCGCCGCCCGACGACGACGAGGGTCGCATCCGGCGTGTACACGATCGCCGACGGCGACTCGGGCAACTCCGGAGTCGCCGCGTCCGCGACGGCGAGGACGTCGGGCGCCGCGTCCGCGATCGCGCTAGCTGTCGGCGGGACGTGCTGCGTGACGCGCGGTCGCGTCTCGGCGTTTGGCGTGCGATCGCACGACGCGAGGACGCACGTGAGCGCGATCGCAGCACCGACGCGATCGCGACGCATGCCGCGAGGCTACGCGCTGTTCGCTTTCCGTGAAACCGATCTCGGGCTAGCCCGTATCCCGAGAGGGCGGGAGAGGCTCGCCCTCAGAAGGAGGAGCTTCGATGCGACGTCACATTCTGCTTTTGGGCGCAGTCATCGTTCAAGGATTCACCGCGTATCTCGTTCAAGGATGCAGCGGCGACGACACGACGAGCACGACGACGCCCGACGCGTCGTCCCACGACTCGTCGACGGATACGAGCACGGGAGATGTGTCGTCGCCGGACGCGACGCCGGACGCGACGCCCGACGCAACGCCCGATTCGGCGCCCGACGCCGGATGCCCGAGCGCGTGGACGCTCACGCCCGTCGTCGACACGTCGATCACCCAGCCGGGCGACGCGGGTCCGCTGTTTCTCCACGCGGGCGCCGTCGGAACGCAGGACTACCAATGCCTGGCGACCGTCGTCGACGGCGGAACGACGTACGCATGGACGTTCGTCGGCCCGGAGGCGGAGCTCCGCGATTGCAACGCGACGAAGATCGGAGCGCACTTCGCGAGCGACGGCGGCGCCGCGAGGCCGGAGTGGATGGAGATCGCCGGCGACTACGTCATCGGCAAGAAGCACTCGGCCTACACGCCCGACGGCGGAGCCGGATCAGTCCCGTGGCTCCTCATCGACACCGTCTCGACGGGCGGCACCGGACCGCTCACGAAGACGAACAACATCCAGCGCCTGTATACGGACGGCGGAAACGCGCCCACCACGACGTGCGATTCGCAGAACGTGAACGCGATCCAAAAAGTCGCGTACGTCGCCGATTACTATTTTTACGGTCCGTGATCTTTTCTCGATACCGCCGCGCGGCTCGTCCGTATCCCGTTCAACGGCGGGGGACGACGCGCGACGGTGCCGACCAATCGGCCCCGACGGCGGACGTTCGCCGCGTCCATCACCCATAGGGGGCCGTCATGATCGCACGTCAATTCGTGCGCGCGGCCGTCGTCGCTCTCCTTGCGACGACGGGTTGCGCGGGTCTGCAAAGCGAACCTCACTCATCGCGTACGGTGTGCGTGAAGCGCACGCCGCCGGCCCCGCTTCACGTCGCCGTCCAGGGCGACGCGATTTCGATCGGCGAGCGCGCACTCTGGGCGTTGCCGTCGGACGGTCCGACCGACAGTCCGCGCGCGTTCGCGCTGTCGAGCGGGTACGCGGTGGCGTTCCGACAAGGCGACGCGATTTGGGTCGGCGTGCTCGACAACGAGTCCGCGCCGAAGGGCGATCTCTATCGCGTCGGCGGTCAGGGACGATGGCTCGGCGCGCCGGCGGTGCGCGTAGTCGGCGACGACGTGCTCCTCGCGTGGCGCGACGGCGACGAAGTGAAGCTCGCGACGTGGCATCCGAATGGCGCGCCCGAAGCGCCGCGCGCGCTCGACGCGGGTGCCATCGGCCGATTCTGCGACGGAGAGAAACCGTGAAAGCGTCCGCCATCGCGATCGCCATCGCGCTCTGCGCCGTCGGATGCGCGCGCACCGGCAGTACGCAATCTCCGCAGCTCGCGTTCGCGGCTCCGGTCGAAGCCGGGCCATGCTCCGTCGGTGCGACGCGCGTCGTCGACATCGACGTACGGATCCCCGTAGCGCGCGCGCGCGAGCGAATCATCGCGCGTCCCGCCGGCAGTCATCTCGTCCTCTGGATCGATGGAACCGTCGAACGCGGATACAGCGTTCGAGGCGTCGTCGTGTCTCCGCAGGGAGTTCCGATCGGCGCGCCGTTCGCCGTCTCTGACGAGAAGCACGCCGCGCTCGCGACGCTCGACGCGACATTTGTCGACGACGTGAGCGCCGAAGTGACCTACTACTCGTCGAACGAGCGTGGGTTCGAGCTCGTCACGACGTCCATTGTCTGCGAGCCTTAGTCGTAAGCGGGCGAGGAGAAAATGAGCCGGGGGGCCATAGACGCTGGAGCGAGAGCGGGGGCGAACGCGCTCATGGATCGCTACGCTGCGGGCGACGACTCTGCCTTCAGCGAGCTCTACGACTACGTGGCACCCAGGCTCTATGCGTTCTTGCTCCGCCAAACACGCGACCAAGCTCGCGCCGAGGATCTCGTCCAGCAGACGCTCCTTCAAATGCACTGTGCCCGGCGCCACTTCGCGCCAGGGGCGGAGGTCATTCCATGGGCATTCGCGATCGCACGACGCCTATTCATCGATGGGATTCGGAAGAGGAAGCACGAAGTCCTGATGTCGAACGAGGAGGAGGAGATGACGAGGGCGAGCTCCATTCCCCCGACGTCGATCGACCTCCCCGACGCGCTCTTTGCTTCGAAGCAGCTCGCTGGGCGCATCCAACGGGAGCTCGAGCGAATGCCCGAAGCGCAGCGCATCGCTTTCGAGCTCGTGAGGCAAGACGGGCTCTCGATGGCGGAGGCCGCCGAAGTGCTCGGCACCACGGTGGCGGCCGTGAAGCTGCGCGCGCACCGGTCGTACGAGGCCCTCCGATTGGCGCTCGGGGACGTGATCGGCGAGGCTCGTGGAGGGCCTGCATGAATCTCCCGAGCGACCTCAAAGCCAAAGTGCTCGCCTCCGTGCAGGCGACGCCGGCGCCGACGCGCGCGCCGTGGTGGAAGGTCGTGCTCTGGATCGTGCCGTTGTCGATCGCCGTCGCGTTCAGCCTATTCACGGCAATGGGCGGAATGCAGCACGGCGAGGGACGCCCGACGTGGATGCTCGTCGGGACGTTCCTCGGTTGGCTGATCGTCGCGATCCTCGCGACGTGGGGCGCGTTCGGTCGCGGCCGCTCGGCCGTCGGCCGGGCGCGCAGGGTCCTCGCGGTGATCGCGCTCGCGACGCCGGCGCTGCTCTTCGCGTCGACGCTCGTTTGGAACGCGATCTACCCGGAAGCCGCGGGATGGTGGGAGGGACGCCTCGGGTTGAAATGCCTGGGGCTCTCTCTCGCCATGGCCGTGTGGCCGCTCGTCGGGATGATGCTCGTGCGGAAAGCGAGCAACCCCGTTCATCCGGGCATCACCGGCGCGGCGCTCGGTGCGGCTTCGGGAGCGTGGGCGGGAGTCGTCGTGGATTTGTGGTGCCCTGTCTCGCATCCGGCGCACATCGCGCTAGGGCACATCTTGCCGATTCTGATCTTGGCAGTCGCGGGGCTCGTGATTGGACGCCGCGTGATGGGGATGCGCGCGCGGGAACAGTGACGCGCTACGATGTCCTCGATGCGCGTCGATCGAAAAGAATTCCTTCTCGCCGTCGCCGCGATCGCCGCGTGCGGCGCGCCGTCGAGCCCCAACACGCTCACGGTCGCGATCCCCGCGCAGGCGACCGCGTCTCCCAGCGATCCCGCGGTCACGCCCGAGCCGCCGAAGCCGACCGCGCCCGCGCACGAAATTCGGCCGCGTCCCGTCGCGACGACGCCCACGCCGAGCGAAGAGGGCTCCTCGATGCCGCTGCCAAGCGCCGAAGGGATCGCGCCCGCGAACGAAGGTGTCACGGGCTCCGATTCGGACGCGCAATGCCGCGCGAAGGCCATCGCGCGCCCGACCGTGTGCACCGACGATCGCGGCAACCCGGGCGATTGCAGAAAAGCGATGTGCAGCCTCGGGTTCATTTGCGACCAATGCGAGGCGTACAAGAAATACTTCAAACCGAAGATCGCCGAGCGCGCGGTCGCGTGCGTCGTCGCGCAGACGCGAGCGCAATCGGGCGACGGATGCCGCACCTACCAATGCGGCGATCAAGCGCTGAAGAGCGCGTGCATCGACACCACCGCCGACATCGAGTGCAAAGGGATCGCGAAGAGCTGCAAGACCTCGGTCACCGAGTGCCGCGGAATGCTCTCCGGAATGAACGCCGCAGGTCGCGCGAACATCGCGGCGTGCGCCGCCAAGGGATGTCCGTACGGTCTGTGGTCGTGCGTCGAAGGGATCTGAATCCGCGAATCCGCGAACGACTCAGAACTTCCCGCCGACGGCGAGCGTCCACGGCGCTCCCGAAACACCCGGCGTCACCGCGACCGTCGGCTCGAAGCCTCGGATGCGATCGCGGTAATGCGCCGCGCGCGTCATGTTGATCGTGTCGATCACGAGCACCGGCAGCGCCATCGCCGCGACGCCGATCCCCGCGCCCTTCCAAGCGTCGCGATTCGCTGCGAAGCCGTAGGTCGCGATCCCCGCGCCGGTGAGAACGAGCCCGAGCTCGCCGAGCTTGTACCCGACGAAGCGCGACGTCGTCGTGCGGATGTGATCGCCCTCGACCTGCTTGTATTCGGCAGGATCGTGCGCGAGCAGCGACTCGTAACGATCGACCTGCGCGGCGACTTGAAACGTATAGACGGCCGCGCCGATGACGTCGATCGTGCCGATCGCGAGGAGCGACCACCCGAGTCCGCGCGCGAAGTCGCCGTCACGCGTGACGAGCGCGCTCCCTCCGCCGATCGCTGCGACGCCGAGACCGCCGACGAAGTACGCCGAGTTGCGCTCGCCGCGGTAATACGAACGAAGCTCGTCGGAGATCGCGCCGTTCGCCGCGGAGTCGTCGGCGCACGCGAGCGAAGCGTGCGACATCGACGCGCCCGCGACCGCGATCCCGATCGCGACGAACGCCCAACGCCGCGCGATCACGACAACGCCTCCGCACCCGCGCCGCCGACCATGGGCCCACCCTCGTCGAGTCCCGCGAACGGATCCGCCGCGTCCTCGAGCTGCAAGATCCCGAGCGCATGAAAGCGCGCACGCTGCCGCGGAGACAAGAGCCCGATGCGCTTGATCGCCGGAACGATCTTCGAGAAGAGCATCTGCACGAAGAGCGCGCGCCCGACGCTCGATTCGCCGATGCGCACACACTCCGCGACGGGGAGCCCGATCTTTTCGTAGACCTCTTGAAAGCGAAAACGATCGCGCATCAAGACGGCCGCCTCGTACACGAAGTCTTCGCGCTCGGCGCGCTCGGCTTCGGTCATTCCCGAGTACGCATCACGCAGCGCCGAGAGCCCATATGCGACGTGCCTCGCTTCGTCGCGCATGACCGCGGTCGTCAGCGCCTTGAGCAGCGGCTCGCTCGTCGACTGCCGAATCGAACCGAACGCCGCGAGCGCGAGCCCCTCGACCATGATTTGCATCCCGAGGAGCTTCACGTCCCAACGCGAATCGGTCAGCGTGAGATCGAGCAGCTTCTTCAAGTGCGGATTGACGTCGTACCGAATGCCGACCTTCTCGCGCACGTAGCGCTCGTAGACCTCGACGTGGCGCGCCTCGTCGATGACTTGCGTCGCCGCGTACGCCTTCGAGTCGCGATCCGGAACGCACATGACGAGCTGCGACGCCGCGAAGAGCGCGCCGTTCTCGCCGTGGAGAAACTGCGACGCGAGCCAAGCGCCGAGCTCGACTTGGAGCTGCTCCTTCTCGCGCGCGTTCATCTTGGCCCAGATGTCGGAGCCGTAGAGCGGCGTGAGGTACTCGGGGTACGGCGACTTCGCGAGATCGACCGGCGTCGACCACGGGAGCGCCTTGGCCGCGTCCCACTGCGCCCCCTTCGCCTTCTCGTAGAGGGCGCGGAGATCCGGCTGCGTGGAGGCGTACGTCCAGTCGTAGTCGACGTCGATCTGGCAGGGCAGGTGGCTCATAAAAAGTGATACGCATGTCACTTTATAAGTCTGCCCTGCCAATCGACACGAATTGCTTCGAATGTGAGAAAGCATCGAAGTGCGCGCAAGATCCGATACGCGCGTCACTTCCTGCGGGAATCAGATGGCCCTGTTTAACGTCTGGGCCCAGAGCAGTCGCACGACGCGCTGAGAGCACGGGTCGCGGCAAGACTCCAAGACGTGCTTCGTGCCGTTACTTCAACGGCCTCTTCGTGGGGGTTCGTTGCATTCGTGTCACCATTCCTTTCTGTGTAGAGCGCAAGAAGTCCGTGCCCCGATCGACGGAGCCTCTTCGACTTCCTGACGCTGTCGATTTCAGGACGAGACGACGATGCCGACTCCGAGCGCCGCGCGCAGCGCCGCGTACTGCTCGCTCACCGAGAAGACGATGAGCTCTTTCAGTTTCTCCTGCGGTGGGAGATCGCCTGGGAACTGCGCCTCGGCCGCGATGATCCTGCGCGCGGTCTCGAGATCGCCGCAGAGGAGCAGCCCCGCGCGCGACGCCGTGATCTCCGTCGTCTGCATCCAGCGGCGGAGATCCGCCTTCGCCCCCTCGGCGACGTAGCGTTTGACGACGATGCGGAGTCCTTCGCGCTGAATCGGTTGCATGTGCTTCGAGAGCTCGACAACTGCGGAGCTCACGGCAGGGACGAGCTCGCTCGGCACGGCGAAATCGGGAATCACTATTTTCACCGCCGCGAAGAAGAGCACCTTGAGCTCCGCGAGCGTCGGGAAGAGATTGCGGATGTAGTGCTCGCCTCGGTAGTAGGCGAGGTGCTTGCCGATGACGAACGCGAGATCCTGCGGCGTGAAGCCGGTGAGCGCGGCGCGCCCGGCGATCGTCGCCGGAGGAACGGCCGCGACCGCCGCGAGCGCGCCGGGAAGATCGTCGCGCACGTAGAGCTCGGGCTGCGTCACGCCGAGCACCTGCGCCGCCCATCCGAACGTCTTCGCGAGGCCGAGCGTGCTCGTCGCGGGATCGTGCTTCGTTCGCGGGTCGAGGACGGGGAGCTGCGACGACGCGCGCAACTGGCTCGTCTTCGCGAGGATCGCCGCGGGCGTGATCATCTCCATGATCTTACCGATGAAGAGATCGCAGTCCTTGTGCATGAGAAGGTTGAGCCAGTGCTCGTTGACGAGTCGGCTCTTCACTTCGAGCATGCCGCGCGGTCGATAGTCGTCGTAGAAGCGCTGCTCTTCGTCGTCGGCCTTGCGCAGCACCGCGAGCGCGGCGCACGCGCACCACGCGCGGTCGTAGTCCTTTTGGCGCAAGTAGAGCTGACAGAGGCTTCGGTACGGATCGACGCGGAGCGGATCGTTCTGGAGGACGATCGTGTGCTCGGACGCGGCGCCCTCGACGTTGTTCGTGACCTCGTAGAGCTCGGCGAGGATCTGCCGCTCGAGCGCGTCCTCGGGCTTGAAGCGCGTCGCCATCTTGAACGCTTCGATCGCGCTGGTGACGTCCTTCAAGCGATCGCGATAGATGAGGCCGAGCGTGTGCCAGAGCATGTACTCGAGGTCCGCGTCGTGCTCGCGCGCAACCGACAGACGTCGCAGCATCTTTCGGAACGCGCGCTCGAGCGCCTTCCAATCCTTCTTCACGGTGAGGATCTTATTGATGCGTTCGAACGCTTCGAGGTGCGTCGGGTTGGCGTCGAGGGCGTCGTCGAACAGAAGGACGGCGTTGTCGCCATCGTGCAGCTCGTCCCGGTAAATCTGCCCGATCGTGAAGAAGAGCTTGCCGCGTCGCACGGGATCTCGTTCGAGCTTCGCGATCGCGTCGATGATCTCGATCGCCTTCGGCCAGCTCTTCGTCGCTTGGACGAGCCCGAGCATTCGGTGAAGGAGCGCGACGTTCGCGGGCTCGAGCGCGCGCGCCTCTTCGAGCGCTTCCACCGCGAGCTCCGGTCGACCTCCGTTCTCGCTCCAGAGATCGGCGATCTCGCTCAGCAACGCGAAGCGCTCGCCGCCATCGACGACCGTCGCGAGGATGTCCCTCTTGTACGCCGCGACCGACTTCCAGTCCTTGAGCGACGAGTAGAGCTCGACGAGCGCTTCGAGCGACGGCCGATGCGCGCCGGCGATCGACAGCGCGCGTTCGAAGTCGTGAACGGCCTGCTTCGCGCGCCCGAGCTCGCGCTTGATGCACCCGAGCTTGTAGTGAACGTCCGCGCGCGCCGACGTCTCGTCTTCGCCGAGCGCCATCAGCACCTTCGCGAAGCTCGCGTGGGCTTGCGACAGATCGCCCGCCATGAGGCACGCATTCGCGAGCCCGAGCGTGGTCACCATGTTCGAGAGATCGAGCTCGTGCGCCGCGCCGTATGCCTTCGCCGCTTTGTCGTGCTTGCCCAACGCCGCCGCGACGCGCCCGAGCTTCTGATGCAGATCGTGCTTCTCCTGACGATCGCGTCGGCTCGCTTTGCGCACCAGGCGATCGAGCAGCGGCTCGGCCTTCGCCCACTCTTCCATCGCGATGTACTCGTCGACGAGCGGGAGCGCCGATTCTTCGCTCTCCGGGTCCGCTTCGAGCGCGGCCTCCCACACGAGCACGGCGCTCTGGTGATCGCCGAGCTCGACGTCACGGAGCTTCGCGAGCTCGACGAGCAGCTTCGCCCGATGCCGCGACGCGGGCTCGATGCTCTGCGCGACGTCGAGGTGGCGCGCGGCCTTCTCGAAGTCGCCGTCGTTCACGGCGATCTGCCGCAGCGCCGCCAGCGTCGGCATGTGGGTCGGATCGAGATCCAGCGCTTGCTCGTAACGCTCGCGCGCCGCCGCGCTGTCGCCGAGCTTCTCTTCGATCGTCTTGCCGATCCGGTACAGCGCCTCCGCGCGCGGCTTCGCGTCGGGCGTGAGCAGCGCGACGCGCGTCATGCATTTGATGGCTCGCGCAGCCTCGCCACTCGCGTCGAAGAGCTTCGCGAGCGCTTCGAGCGCCGGCACATTCGCGTCGTCGAGCTCGATGATCGTGCGATACGCGTCGATCGCTTTGTCGACGGCGCCGAGCTCGTCGGCATACACCTTCGCGATCTCGGCGATGAGACCGATCCGCGCTTTTCGCTCGAGCGTCGCCGCGAGCCGTCGCTCGTATGTCGCGATGAGCTCGTACCACTCGCGGCGCTTCCGATAGTTGCGTTCGAGATCGAAGTACGCCCCCATGTCGTTCGGATCGATCTCGAGGACCTGCTCGAGACGCAGCGCCGCGATGTCCGCCTTGAGGAAGTGCTCTTCCTCGATGCTCGCGAGCTGCAAGAGCAGATCGATCCGCTCGCGTCCCGTCGACACGACGTCGAGCAACGCTTCGAGCGCACGCCCGAGGTTCGCCCACTCCGCGAGCGCCTCGTACGCGCGCGCGAGCCCGCGCAGCGCTTGGACGTTCGCCGCATCGACGTCGACGACCTCGCGATAGAGCTTCGCCGCGCGCGCCGGATCGCCCAAGTGAGTCTCGTAGAGCGCCGCCGCGCGCAGCTTGGCCGACGTCGTCTCGGACGGATCGCCGAGCGCCTTGATCTGATGCTCGAGCACGGTCGCGAGCTCTTTGTGTTGTCCGCGCGTCTCGTAGATGCGCGCGAGGTGCCCGAGCGCCGGTAAAAAGCCCGGATCGACGATGATGGCCTGCTCGAGAAACGCGAGCCCGCGATCGGTGTCGTGCATCTGCAAGTCGAGCAGCTCGCCGATGTCGGTCATCAGCTCCTTGCGATCGACGTCGATCACCGCGACCTCGAGCGCGCGAAGCAGCGTCGTCCCCATCTGCTTCCAGTTGCCGGCCTTCTTGTAAAGGCTCCCGAGCTGCCTCATCGCCTCGACGTTGTTCGGGTCGAGCTGGATGATCTTCGCGTAGTACGGCTGCGCGTGCTCGGGATGCCCGAGATCGTCGCCGTACCACTTCGCGAGGAGGAGACAGAATCGAACCTGCTGCGCGGGATCGCTCTCGTCGCGAAGCCAATCCACGAACGCCTGGAGGACGCTCGTCCAGCGATCGGTCGCACGCGCCAGTCGCTCGACGTGGCGCGCCGTCTCGCGATTGGGCTCCTCGTGGAGCGCGTTCATCAGCGCGTCGAGCGCTTGGTCATCGTCCGCGAGATGATCCTCGAAGACTCGCGCGATGCGTCGCAGAAGATCCGCGCGCTCGTACGCGTTCTCACGCGACTCGAGTCGCGCGAGATAGAGCTCGATCAGCGGCTCCCATCGCTCGGCGGCGACGTGTCGCTCTTCCAATTCGATGTACGCCTCGTCCCACGTCGGATCGATCGCGAGCATCTCGTCGACCGATGCCGCGGCCTCCTCGGCGTTCGGCTCGGACCAGAGCGCGGCGACGCGGCCGAGCTCTCCGATGCGTTCGTCTGTGGTTGAGAGCGACGTTCCCCTCGGGCTCTTTGCGTTCACGCGCGGATTTGCAGCAAGAATTGCACCCCTCGGAGTGGATGTCGGACGATCCAGCCTCCTTCTGCGGCGTCCGCGACATACGACCAGCGAGAGCGAAGAAATCCGCGGAGACTGCGCGCGACCTGTCGCGATCTTTGCGGCTACGCCCCTGCCGAGGTGATGCCTGTGGACCGCAGGATCCAGCTGAGCGATTCGGTCCACAGAGTCTCTCGCGAGTCGCTCGAGAAGAACCCGAAGTGGCCGATCTTCGCTGCGCCGATCTCGTCTGGATGCACGACCACGAGCTCGCTTCGCGCGAACGGATAGCAATCGACGAGCGCCTCGACCGCACGCTTGGGAGCGAAGTCGTCGTCGGAGATTGCGATGGCGCGAAGCGGTCCGGTGTAGCGGAGAAATTCGGCGCCGCTCCGTTCGCGCGCGTGCACGAGGAGGTAGTCGGGATCGCGACCCCACGACGCCCACTCGCGCGCGACGCCCGCGGGCAAGTCTTCGCCGAGACCGAACTGCTTCGATGGAAAGTATCCGGCGAAGGGGAGGACGCTGGGGATCGCCGCGTGCCAGAGCGCCGCCATCTTGAGTCGATGAACGCCGTCCCAATGCTTCCAATAGCCGCTCTGGCTTCCGACGAAGAGCGCCGCGGCGACGTTCGCGTTCGCGACGAACCCCATGAGCTGACCGCCGACGCTGTGGCCGACCCAGGCGAGCGGCAAACCGGGGAAGCGTTTGCGTAGCTCGTCGACCGCGGCGGCGAGATCGAGCTCGGCCCAATCGTGGAGCGACGTGTCGAATCCGCGGAGCGTCGTCGGGCGCGACTCGCCGATGCCGCGGTAGTCGAGCGTGAGCACCGCGAGCCCGGCTTCGGCGAGGAACGCGGCGAACGGCGCGTAGAACTGCCTTCGTACGCCCATCGCCGATGCGACGAGGACGATCGCGCGCGGCGCGCCTTCGGGAGCGAAGAGCGTCGCGCCGAGCTCGTACCCGTCGCGCGCGTGCACGCGAAACCGTTCGCCCGCGTCGCGAAGTGCACCGCGCGCCGCGTGCTCCTCGTGAGCGAACCAAGCGTCGAGTGTCATCGCTGCCATTTCCGTTCTCATCGCCGTGCTCCTTTCACACTCGCTCGAGGATGGTCGCGATTCCCTGGCCTCCGCCGATGCACATCGTGATCAGCGCCGTCGCGCGATCGCGCCGCTCGAGCTCGTCGAGCGCCGTCCCGAGGAGCATCGCGCCCGTCGCGCCGAGCGGATGCCCGAGCGCGATCGCGCCGCCGTTCACGTTCACGCGATCCGGATCGATCCCGAGCGATCGCGTCGTCTGCAGCACGACGGCGGCGAACGCCTCGTTGATCTCCCAGAGATCGATGTCGCTCGCGTTCATTCCCGCTTGGCGGAGCGCCTTCTTCGAAGCAGGTGCCGGTGCGGTGAGCATGATGACCGGCTCGCTGCCGATCGTGGCCATCGCTCGGATCTTCGCCCGCGGTCGAAGGCCGTGCGCGCGAACGTACGCCTCCGACGCGAGGAGCACCGACGCCGCGCCGTCGACAATGCCGCTCGAATTGCCTGCGGTATGCACGTGACGGATCGAGCCCGCGGCCGGGTACGCCTCCAGCGCGATCTGATCCAGCGTGCGTCCCGACGCATCCGCCGGCGACGCACCGAGCGCGGCGAACGACGGTTCGAGCCGCGCCAGCGCGTCGATCGTCGTCCCCGGTCGCGGAAACTCGTCGACCGCGAGCAGCGTCTTTCCCGTCGCGCGATCGACGATCGGCACGAGGCTGCGAGCGAACGCGCCTTTCTCGAGCGCGATCGCCGCGCGCTGCTGCGAGCGGAGCGCGAACGCGTCGATCTCCTCGCGCGAGAACCCTTCGAGCGTCGCGATCAGATCCGCGCTGATCCCTTGCGGCACTTGGAAATAGCGACGCCGAAGATCGACGTTGCCTCCGTCGGTTCCTCCGCCGTCCGATCCCATCGGCACGCGCGACATGCTCTCGACGCCGCCGGCGACGACGAGCTCTTGCACGCCCGAGAGGATGCCCATCGCCGCGAAGCTCACGGCCTGCAGACCCGATCCGCAGAAGCGATTGAGCGTGGTCGCGCTCACCTCGACGGGCCAACCGGCCGCGAGCACCGCGTTGCGCGCGACGTTCGCCCCCTGCTCGCCGACCTGCGACACCGCACCGACGACCACGTCGTCCACCTCGTGCGCGGCGATGCCGTTGCGCGCCGCGAGCGCGTTGAGCGTCTGCGCGAGCAGCTCCTGCGGATGCACGCCCGAGAGCCCGCCCTTTCCCGCTTTTCCTCTGCCGCGCGGGGTCCGAACGGCGTCGACGACATACGCGATGCTCATGACAATCTCCCTTTCATAAAAACACGAACGGTCGTTCTATTTAGTGAGCGCACGGGACGACGAGAACCAAGTCCGCATCCCTCAGGTGGGGTTCGTTGCGGAAGAGAGCAAGCGATCGAACGCGGTGCGCGCGCGCTTTTCGGCGCTGGGGTCGTGGAGCAAGCGCTTGGCGTGGTTGAAGCCGAGGACGATCGCGTACATCTCGAACGCGAACTGCGCGCAGTCGACGTCCTTGCGAAAATCACCGACCTCGATCGCGAGGCGCGCGGACTTGATCACCGCGTCGAGGAGCTGCCTTTGCGAGCCGACCAAAAAGTCGCGCGCCGGACCCGGGTGATCGTCGAGCTCGACCGCCGCGGCCATGAAAATGCAGCCTCCGGGCACCGACGGATCGAGGAGCCAGAGGACCCAGTTGTCGAACCATTTGCGAATCCGCGCCTTGCCGCGCGGCGCACGAATGGCAGGGCGGACGACGACTTCTTGAAACCGGACGGCCGCTGCAGTGAGCACGGCGATCTGGAGCTCTTCCTTCGATCCAAAGTGAGCGAAGAGGCCGCTCTTCGAGAGTCCGAGCTCGGCCGCGAGCCCTCCGATGCTGAGCCCGACCAGGCCGTCACGGCTCGCGGAGCGAAACGCGCGATCGAGGATGCGCTCGCGGGTCTCCTGTCCTTTCGACATGCTAGAAAAAGTACGACCGTTCGTTTTATTGTCAAGGCCCTTCGAGCGGCGCGAGACGCCTGGCTTGCCCTCCCTGCGGGTCGCGTTTAGGTTCCGCCGGATGGACCGGGTTCTCAGGCCTGTGCATCGATGGGTCTGGTCCGATGCGCGTCGTCGCGGCGAAAAGCTGCTTCGCTTCGCGGAGACGGAGGCCGACGGCGGACGCGATCTCGCGCGCGCGGCCGAGCGAACCAGCGACGCGCTTCTTCGCCGCCTCTACCTGCGCCACGCGCTCGACGAGCAGCGCCACGCCAACCTGTTTCGCACGCGCGGGCGCGCGATCCTCGTCGCGCTCGCCGCCGAGAGCGAGGCGGGATTCCAAGCGAACTGGTTCGCGCCGGGCGAGCGCGGTCTCGACGATCTCGACGTCGACAAAGAAGGAGAAGACTCGCTCCTCGCGTTCTTGCACCTCTCGGAGAAGGCGGCGGCACAACGCTTCGCCGTCTATCACCAGGTGCTCGACGTCGATCCGACGACGCGCGACGTATTCACCGATGTCCTGCGAGACGAGGCGTTTCACATGAATTACACGTACGCGCAGCTTCGACGCGTGTCGCCCCAGCGTCACGGCGCTCGCTTGTGGTGGGCGCGTCTCACGCGACTTTGGAAGGGGTACCTGCGGATCGCGTCGGCGATCGCCGGCGTGATGGGCGGCATCATCCTGACCGTGCAGTACTTCCTCATCATTCCCATCTTCGCGCTCCTCGCGAAGCGCTCGGCCAAGCGCGAGCTCGTCGGATGGAACGACGCACGCCCGAGCACGCCCGAGTCACTCCGCGCGCAGTACTAGAGGAGCGGAGGCACCTTTGAAGATCCTTGGCATTTCGGCGCACTACCACGACGCGGCGGCCGCGCTCGTCATCGACGGCATGCCTGTCTGCGCCGTTCAAGAAGAGCGTCTCTCGCGAAAGAAGAACGACGCCGCGTTTCCGCTCCGCGCCATCGAATGGTGCCTCGAGACCGCGAAGCTCGAGCCCGACGAGCTCGACGCCGTCGTCTTCTACGAGAAGCCGATGCTCAAGTTCGAGCGCATCCTCACGACCGCGCTGAGGGCGTTTCCGAAGAGCTGGAAGAGCTTTCCAAAGGCGATGAAGAGCTCGCTCGGTGAGAAGCTCTGGGTCAAAGGGATCATCACCAGTCACCTCGGGATCTCGGGGAAGAAGATCCTCTTCACCGAGCATCACCAGTCGCACGCGGCCGCTGCGTTCCTCACGCAGCCGACGAAGCACGCGGCCATCCTGACGGCGGACGGCGTCGGCGAGTGGGCGACGCTCTCGGTCGGCGTCGGCGAGCGCAAGGACGACGGCTCGACGTCGATCACGCTCCTTCGCGAGCTGCGTTTTCCGCATTCGCTCGGAATGCTCTATTCGACGTTCACCTCCTTCTTGGGATTCCAAGTGAACGAGGGCGAATACAAAGTGATGGGCCTCGCGTCGTACGGAAAGCCTGAATTCGTCGACGAGGTGCGAAAGGTCATTTTGCCGGCGGGGCGCGGAGCGTTCACGCTCGATCTCGACTACTTCGATTTTCACACGACGGCCAAGCGCTCGTTCTCCGACGAGCTCGTTCGGCTCTTGGGTGCGCCGCGCGCTCCGCATCAGCCGCTCGATCCGAATACGCCCGAGGGCGCGCGCTACGCGAACATCGCGGCGAGCGTGCAGCGCGTGCTCGAAGACACACTCGTCGAGATCGCGAAATCGCTCCACGAAGAGACTGGGCTCGCGGATCTTTGTTTCGGCGGCGGCGTCGCGCTCAACGGGGTCGCCAACACGCGCATCCTGCGCGAGTCGGGGTTCGAGCGACTGTTCGTCCCGTGCGCGCCGGGCGACGGCGGCTGCGCGCTCGGCGCCGCTTTGTATGCCGATCGCATTCATTTCAAACAGCCGGACAAGGACATTCCGGATCATCCGTATTGGGGGCCGGTCGTCGACGCGGACGAGCTCGCGCGCGTCGCCGAGGAAGATGGGCTGCCGCTCGAGACCGCGCCGGACGAAGACGCGCTCCTCGACGCGACGGTGGCCGCGCTCGCGAGCGGAAAGATCGTCGGTTGGATGGACGGCGCGGCGGAGCTCGGACCGCGCGCGCTCGGCAATCGGAGCATCCTCGCCGCGCCGCACTCGGTCGAAATGAAAGACCGGCTCAATCGCGACATCAAATACCGAGAAGAGTTTCGCCCGTTCGCGCCCGCCGTCCCCATCGAGGTCGCCGACAAGTATTTCGATCTTCCGCCCGGTGGCGCGCGTCTCGGCGCGTACATGTCCGGCGTGTGCCCGGTGCGTCCCGAGTGGCGCGACAAGCTCGCGGCGATCACGCACGTCGACGGCACCGCGCGCGTTCAGACGGTCGAGAAGCACAACGCGCCGCGCTTCTACGCATTGCTCGAGCGCTACGGCGCGGCGACCGGAATCCCCGTGTTGCTCAATACGTCATTCAATCTCGCGGGCGAGCCGATCGTCACGCGCGCCGTCGAGGGGTATTCGACCTTTCGTCGGTGCGGCATCGATCTCCTCGTCGCCGGAAGGCACATGGTCACCAAGCGACCCGCCGACGCGCTCGCGCGACGCGATGGCGGCAGCGAACGCTCCCAACCCACGAGCGACGAGGCGGCGGCATGTTGAAGAAGCGGGGAAAGATTCATCGCGGGTTCATCGTCATCGGCAGCGCGATTCCGTCGATTGGCGGCTTCGCTTCGGCGCTCATGTCGCGCAAAGACAAACGGTGGCTCGCGCCGCTCGTCGTCTTCTTGTGCGTGACGGGGCTCGTGCTCGTGCTCGCGGCGACGGTCGAAGCGCTCGCGCCGTTCATCTACACGATCTTCTGAGATGAACGTCGAGTCGCTCCTCGCGTGCCCGTCGTGCCAGGGCGATCTCGGGCGGGCGAACGACGAAGGGCTCCGCTGCCTCGCGTGCGACGCGCGCTACGCGACGCGCGGCAACATCCCCGATCTTCGCGTCCCCTCGGAGGATCGAACCGAAGCGGTGCGTGCGTTTTACATGGAGTCGCCGTTTCCGAATTATCCGCCGAATGACACGCTCTCGGGTTTGCGCGGGCGCGCGGCGCGCAGCGAGCTCGCGCGTCTCCTCGAGCAAGCGATCCCCGGCGATGCGCGCGTCCTCGAGCTCGGCTGCGGCACCGGACAGATGAGCCTCTTTCTCGCGACCGCGGATCGCGTCGTGGTCGGCGCCGATCTCACGCGCGCGTCGCTCGAGCTCGCGGCGGGCGCGGCCGATCGGTACGATCTCCGCGGCGTCCGCTTCGTCGAGACCGATCTGCGCGCGCCTGGATTGCGAGCCGAGGCGTTCGACGTCGTCTACTCGTCGGGTGTCCTCCATCACACACCCGATCCCCGTGCGTCGTTCCGCGCGATGGCGAAGCTCGTCAAGCCGGGCGGCGTGATCGTGCTCGGTCTCTACAACGTCTACGCGCGCATCCCGCATCGCTTGCGTCGCGGCATCGCGCGGCTCACGCGCTTCAAGGTGATTCCGTTCGACCCGGTGCTTCGCGCGCGCGACGCCGAGCCCGAGCGTCGCAAGGCGTGGTTTCGCGATCAGTACGAGCACCCCGAAGAGCATCGCCACACGATGGCCGAGGTCCTCCGTTGGTTTCGCGAGAACGACATCGACTACGTGCGCACGTATCCGAACGCGCTCATCGGCGCCGAGCCGCTGCAAGGCGCCGAGCTGTTCGAGCCCGCCGAGGACAACTGGGGATTCGAGAATGTCTTGTCGCAAATCGCGTGGGCGAAGGCGCTCGCGAGCGAAGGCGGCCTCTGGGTGAGCATCGGTCGCAAGCGCGAGCGCGCGTCAGTCGTGAGCTGACGCAATCTTCGCCTTCAGCTCGCTCACGATCGCCGCGGCGATGCGCTTGTGCCCTTCGGGCCCTGGATGCTGCGCGCTCGTGAGCCACGTCCCCTCGACGTCGACGAAGACGTGCGCGAGATCCTCGCCTTCGAAGAGCGCGCGCATCAGCGACGGCGCGCCCGTCTCGTCGGGCAGGCACGGCGGACCGTAGTGCGTATAGACAAAGAACGCATGGGCGCCGCGCGCGCGCGCGAGGTCTCGCATGGCGCGCATGAGGGCTCGCGTCACCGCGAGAGCCTCGTCCGAATGATACCGAACGACGCGACGAAAGAGCTCGCGCACCGGCGACGTACGGACGATCTCGGGTGTCGCTGAGACGCGCGTGAATCGGCCGTCGCGCGTCAGCTCGAAGTGCTCTTTCCCCTCCCACGTGTTTCGCTCGATCTGGGGTGGGATGATGATCGAGACGATCGCGAGCGGCTTCGCGAAGTAGGGGAGCGTTCCCTTCGCGCGCGCGTATTCCTCGTCGCTGCCGTATCCCTGCACTCCCAAGTTGACGGACTGCACGCCGAGCTCGCGACTGACCATGGCCGGATACGTCTCTTCGTATTCGAGGCCGATCCCCGCGGTGATCGACTCGCCCGGAAACAGGATCGTCGGCATCGACGGATCGCTCACGTCGCCGGCGTGCCCCACGCGCTCACCGAGCGTGCCCGTGTGGTACTCGATGACCCGCGCTCCGTAGTCGAGCCGTGACGTGTGCGAGGGGGTCAATGTCCATCCGTAGGTCGGATCGAGACGCGTGTCGGCGTGCGGCGGATCGACCCACGGCGGCGGCTTGGCGAGCGGCCGATAGCGAAGCATGACGTCGCACAACAAGAGCGCGAGCATCGTTGCGCCGCCGACCCGCAGCAGCAGCATCGACAAAGCGCGCGCCGATCGCCGCGACGCCCATCGCCCGACGAGAGGCCTCAGCCCGACGAGAACGCCGAGGCCGACGATCGCGCCGAGCCATCGTTGCCGCGTCGCCTTCTCGAGCTCCTCGGGATAGAGCGCGCAGTACATCCACGTTCGATGGTGCTCGTACCACGTGCGGTCCGCGCGCCACGCCCACGCGAGCAGCGCGAGGCCGACGATCGCGATCAGCACCTCGACGACGATGCGTTCGCGTTTGTGCGGGCCCGGCGGCTTCACCGAGACGAGCTAATAGAGCAGATGTCCGAGCGCCGCTAGGCCAGGGCCAGGAGTCGGCGCCGTTTCTCGCGGCGACGCGTCGTGACCTCGCGTATCGTGCCGTCCAAACATGATCAAAAGGCGCTGGATAGGGTTCGCGTGTGCGGGGCTCGCGGTCGTTTTGGCGAGCGCGTGCGGTGACGACGACAATGGCGGACCGGTCGACGCGGGGCGCTCCGATGCGACGACGGATGCGTCGGCGCGCGTCGATACCGGCACGGACACGGGGAGCGCGGACAGCGTCGCGCCCGACGCAGGCGACGCTTCAGTGGCCGACGCGAGCGATGCGGCGAGGTCGGACGCGAGCGATGCCGCGACCGCCGAAGCGGGCGACGCCGCCGTCGTGGACGCAGGCGACGCGGGACCGTGCGGAGCGTTCGGCCAAGCGTGTTGCACGAGCGGTCCTCAATGCGCCGACGTCACGCTCTCGTGTGTGACGAACACCTGCCAGCGGACGATCGTCGTCGACATGCCGGGCGCGGGCTTCACGCTCAACGGCTCCGCCGCGCGTCCTGCGCTCACGCTGAAGAGCGGAATCACGTACAAGCTCAACTTCGTCAACTCGTCGTCGCACCCGTTCATCTTCACGACGAACAGCACGGGCGGCTCGACCGCCGGCGAGCTCACGAGCGCGCAGCTCCCCGGCTACGTCGCGGGTGGCGCATGCGTCAGCGGCTGTACGTCGACCACGCTGACGATCACGCCGAACGTCGGGCTCATCTCGTCGTTCTTCTATCAGTGCGAGATCCACACCGGGCTCGGCAACAGCGTCACCGTCATCCCGTAGTCGGGTGGTCGCTAAGCGTCGCTGCTCGCTTGCGACTCGAGGAGCAATCCCGACTCGTCGTCCTTGCGAGAGCGAGCGCGGCGGCGCGGCGGCTGTTGCGGTGGGGTCAGCGCGTCGACGTCCCGGGGCGTGCGTCGCGGCGCGCGCGGCAGCGTGATCGCTTCGAGCGTTGCCGCGAGCGTCTCGTCGCCTTCGGCGTAGACGCGCGCGTACGCGAGCGCTCGTTGCGCACGAACGAGGAGCGCGTCCTGACTCTCGGCGAGCGATGCGCGAGCGGCTTCGAGCGCGACCTCGGCGTGCGCGACCGCCTCGGCGCACGCGCGCGTCTGCGCGGCGCTCGACGCGAGGACGCCGGCATCGACATCGGGAAACTTCACGGAGGCGAGCGCGCCTTCGAAGGCGCTGAGCAGCGAGAGAATGGGCGCGGGGATCGAATCGGTCATCGTCGGGCTCCTTCGTATACTGAACATACGAGCAGATGTCGTCTGGCCGCACAAGCTCCGTGATAGATTTCACGGTGCGCCCTCTCTGGCCGCGATCGGCGCGGCGCTGTTCGACAGGCCGCGCTCCGGGGTGAACGCGAATGATGCGTTGGCGGATGGCGTTGCCGGTCACGGCGCTCGCGCTCAGTGGCGCGACCGTCGCGGCGCGCGCGCCGTCACGCGCCGAAGAGCGGCGAACGGACAGCGCGCTCCTTCCGTCGTCGGTCGATCGCGTCCTCGGCGATCTGCTCGTGCCGCATCCGTCGCGCGTCACGCGCCTGTCGAGCAGCCACGATCCGTGGGGCGGAAATCGCGACGCCGACTGCGACGATCTCCCGCGCGAGGACGGCTTCGTGCAGATGTTCGCGGCGGAGGGCGAAGGGCGCATCACGCGCCTCTGGATGAATGCCGACTACGACAAGGACATTCCGAACGACTGGAAAGAGATGTGGATCGTCGCGGACGGGCGCACCGTGTTTCGTGGTCCGCCGCTCGATTGGTTCGCCGGCAAGGGCGGCTTTGCGGCGCCGCTCGTCCTCGATCAAACGCACAGCTCCGGCGCGTACATCAGTTGGGTCCCGATCGCGTACCGCGTGAGCGCGAAGATCCTCGTGCGCGGCGATCCACATTACTTCCAAGTGAGTCATCGCGAAGGGCCGGGGAGCGCGAACGGGCCGGCGGCGGATTCGGTCGCGCATTTTCTCGGCGACGCGTGGTGGACGCGCGTCGCGCCTCCGGAGACACGCGCGCGGATCGTGCGGACGGCGCCGCTGACGATCGCGACGGGCCCGACGCTCGTCACGGAGCTCGCGCTTCATCTCTCGCGTGAAGATCTTCCGCGCCTTCGCATGCGCATCGGCGACCAGCGCCCGTTCCCGGCCACGTACCTCTTTGGATTCGGCGCGCCGCCTCCGCGTGTTGCCTGGCCGAGCATCAAGAGCGCGCTCGTCTTCGCGGATCCCGACGCGCGCGTCCTCGCAACGCGATTGCCGATCCCGCTTCGTGCAGGCGAATCGCTCGTCATCGAGATCGACGACGAACGTCCGCTCGATTGCGCGTGGAGCGCCGTCACCGCCGACGACGCGACCACGCGCGCGAACGGCGCACACGTCGTGACGCAATACCGCGACGGCCGCGCGCCCGCGCAACCGACGACGATCGCGATCTTCGAAGCTCCCGGAGCGCTCGAGCTCGTCGCCGTCGTCGAAGAGCTCTCCGACGGCATCCCCGGCGATCGCAGCTTCCTCGAAGGCGACGAGATGATCCGCGTCGACGGAATGCGCCATCCGATTCACCTCGGGACCGGCACAGAAGACTATTTCAATTCGGGTTGGTACTTCCTCGGCGTGCACTCGAATCCGCTCAGCGGGTTGTCGCGCTTGGTCGTCACGCACGACGAGAACGGATGGGGCTCGGCGCTCTTCGAGTACTCGATGCATCGGCATCACTTGCTCGATGCGCCGGTGTCGCGATCGGGAATGCGAATGCGCATGGAGATCGGCGCCGAGGGGACGTACTCGAAGATGACCGTGCGTACGTTCGCGTTCGCGTACGGATTCGCGGGGCCGCGCGAGATCGCGAGGAATCATTTTCGTCTCGACGACGCGCCGGGTGCCGACGTGTTTGGCGCTCCGGACGAATGGATCGACTCGGCCGTCGACGCCGAGTCCGGCGAGAGCGGGGCGCCGTTCGCGGTTCGTCGCGGACCGCGCAAGACCTCGCTCCGCGTCGCCTGCCCCGTGGGTGCGGAGATCACCGGCGCGCTCGTCGTTCGCAGTTACGACGCCGACACCGCACCGCAACGCGCGACGCTCTCCGTCTCCGGTGCCGCGCGCGGCGCGTTCTTCGAGCCGCGACGCAACTGGCACCGCCGCTTCACGCAAGACGAACGCTGGATCGATCTCTCGAACGCGGACTGCCAAAAAGGATTCGTCGCGATCGACGTCGCGAGCGCAGGCAACGAATGGAGCGAGAGCGCGTACGACGTCGTGCTCTACGCGCGCTGATCCGACACGGTCCTATTTCTTCGCGCCGCACGCGGACTTCAGTCGATCCGCCGCCGCGCCTGCCGCGATCTGCTTCTCCGCATCTTCTTTGAAACCGCGGCCCGGCATCTGGATGTCGTTGCCCATCGCGTCGAGTCGAATCGCGTCCTTCATCGTCGCCGTGGCCGTCGTGCAATCGCCGGCGCGCGCTTGGCACTCCGCCTTCAGTTGCAAGAACTGCCCTTCGTAGATCATCGCCATCGACGCTTGCGTCTGCAGGCGCACGCCCTCGTGCGCCTTGAATCCGAGATCGACGTCGAGTGAAACCAGACACGCTTTGGCGTCGCCGGCCGCGAGCTTCTTTCGCGCTTCTCCTTTGACGATCTCGATGCGGTTGGCCCACGCGGCGAACTCTTCGAGCGACGATGGCGCGCCTTGCGACGCGGGATCGACCGTGGTCGTCGATGCGGGCGCGCTCCCGTCCGAGATCTTGCGCAGGTGCAACCGGATCGGGACGCGGCACTGCTCCTTCGCGGCGCTCCCGCATGTGTCGATGCGACCTCCGGCGCCGAGCCCCTTCTCGGAGCTCGCCGTCGATCCGCCCGCGCCGACCCCCGCGGCCTCGACACCGCCGCTCGCTGCGCGCTTCTGCATCGTCTCGATCACGAACGCGCCGATGTTGTACCCCGCTACGAAATGCGTAGCGCCGCTGCAGCCGCTCAGCTTCGCGACGTCGTCTCGGTAGATCGCGCTGCGGCTCGTCGTCGCGACGCCCGAAACGAAGTACCGCAAGCGCAGCGACTCCCCGCCCGAGACGCGCGCGCCGAGCTTGGCTGCGCCGAGCGGCAAGCTCGTATACAGCTCGCCTTCGTTCTGGATGTCGAGCGATCGCTCGCCGCCGCTCGTGAACGCCGGAGCGCCGTACGCGCCGAGGCTGCCGGGGAGCTTGGGATCCGCGCACGACGCGAGCACTTGCAGATCGCACCCGTGGTAGCTGACGAGCACCGTGTCGCGCTGCGCGTGCGCCTCGAAGCTCGCGACGTCGGTCGCGTCCCACTCGACGGTGAACGGATCGTCGTGGCCGCGCTCGGCGGCGTCGCAGCTCGCGCGGATGTTCGCCTGCTTCGCGAGCTGGTCTTTTCCGACCAACGGCGCGGCTCCTCCACCGCACGCGGCGGCGATCGCGAACGACGCCACCGCAAACAGCGGCACGATGGAGGTGCGGCGCAACGTCGTTACTTCTTCTTCTTCGGGAGGAGGCCGAGCTGCGCGAACAGCTCGATGCCGTTCGTGTAACTGGTCGCCTTGCTCATCTTGTCGCCCGTCATCGCGTCGAAGTCGATGCCGTGGACCGTGAACGGCTTGCCCGTCGCCTTGATCGGACCGAGCGCGCCCTTCTGCGTCCCGCCGAAGCTGAACTCCATCACGACGACGCCGCCGGCGGCCCAGGCGTTGTCGACCGTGATCTTCAGGTCCGGCACGGCCTTGTCGTACATGTCGAACTCGGCGAGCGCGGCCTTGCGCCCGGAGAAGTCGTTCGGCATCGCGAGGTCTTCGTGCATGAAGTCGTCGGTGATCGAAGCGTCGTACGCCTTCTTGTCGTGCTTCGGCCACGAGGTCGGCCACATCGCCTTCGCCTTGTCCGCGAGCGCGTCGTCGGCGGGCGTCGCCATGACCCACGGCGCGTCGCCGCTCGGCATCACCGGAATCGCGCGCGGCTTACCGGGGAGCTTCCCCATCTGCATCGCGATGGTCGCGCCGTCGACGTACGAGTGCGACTGCTTGATGTTGCCGTCGGCGTCGAACCACATGATCGTCGCGGCGCGGAAGCCCGCCTTCTTGCCGGTCGGCTTCTCGCCGCCGGTGTTCGTTCCGTTCGCGATCCACTCCATCGCCGCTTGGTCGCCCTTCATGAGGACGCGCACGATGCCGTACGCGACGTCCGGGACGTCGGTGAAGAGCCTCGTGTGCGACTTCTCGAGAGCCTCGCGGCCCGTCTCCGTCTTCATGCCTTCCGGGCCCGGGGCCGCGAAGACGCAGTCGGCGGTGTAGAACGAGGACGCCTTCTTCACGTCGTGCGCGTTGAACGCCGCCGTCACTCCGAGGATCGTCTTCTTCTGGAGCTCGGCCATCGGCGGCTTTGCGGGCGTCGGCGGCGTCGTGTCGACCGGCGGCGTCGCGGACGGCGTCTCGGCGACGGTCGGCGCAGTGGCCGTCACGGACGGCGTTGGCATCGGCGAGGGCGCCGGCGTTTCGGCGCCACACGCGGCGAGGAGGAGCGACACAAGCGGGAGGGCGAAATGGAGCTTGGTGCTGTTTTTCATGCGGCGGGACTATCACGGAGGCGCGCCCGGCGGCTAGGGTCGGGACGGATTGACTGAATTCGCGCCGCGCACCATCGTCTAACGGCCTCGGTACACAAGGAGCGTGCCCCCATGAAACGAGCTATCGGCATCTGCGGATTGGTTGCGGCATCGCTTGCGGCGTACGCGGTCCACGCCGGTCCGCAGCCGATCGTTTCGCCACCGCCGGTCCGTCCTGCGGCAGGCGGCGGAACGGTGAATGCGGGCGGCGCGAAGGCGTTCCCGAAGCTCGCCGTCGGCGTGACGCGCGCGTCGATGATCGAGTTCAGCAATCCGCGCATTCCTCCGAGCACGGTGCCGACGATCCCTGCCGGCGCGACATCGATGTTCTTCATCGCGCCCGGCGCAGCACCTGTGGTCACGAGCAACAGCCCCCACTTCTTCGCGCGTGGCGAGTTCACCGTGGCGCCCGGGAACGTGCCGTTCTTGCGGTTCACGTCGGCTTCGTTTCTCCCCCCGAGCCTGACGTTCCAGGTCGAATCTCCGACCGCGCGCTACGGCGCGGTGTTCGTCATGACACCGAACCTGACGTACAAGGTCGAGGTCCACGGCGTCATGGGTAACGCGCAGCAGGGCTACCACGACGTCGTCATCCTCGACGAGAGCGTGATGGTCGGACTGAGCGGCATGCTCACGATCGCGTACGAACCGGTTGCGCCGACGCCGGTCTCGCTGAAGTTCCGAGTCTTTTCATTCCAGCCGTGGGAGCTCTACGGAGTGAACGGATACAAGCAGTAGACGAGGCACGTGCATCCAGGCCGGTCGCGTGATTTCGACCGTCGGTCGTCGCGCGTTGCGCGTTGCGCGCGACAAGCAGCGACCGCGCGCGCCAACGAAACACGCGCGGTCGCCCATCCGCAGCCATCGCGATCAGTTCGCGAGAGGCGACGGCGTCCGCGGCGACGAGGCCGCGGGCGCTACTGCATTCGGCGTGACGCTCGCCGTCGTCGTGACCGCCGCCGGTGTCACCACCGGAGATGCGGGCGACGACGCCGGGACCGGCACGCCGTTGTCGACGAGAAACTTCGCCGCCTTCGCGACGCGCTCGTCGCGCTTCTGCACTGCCTTCTTCAGGACCTTCTGCTCCTTGGTCACCTTCGGCCGAGGATTCTTCGGCTTCGGAGCGACCTCTGCTTTGAGCAAGAGGACCTTCTCGCGCATCGCCTCGTTGTCGACGATGCGTCCAAGCCCCTTCACCACCGCGTAGAGCGCCAGCGCTTGCTGCGACGCCGGCGCGCGGTGGTTGCGGATGCTCTTCTCGAGATGGGTCGCGAGCGCACGCGCGCGATCCGCCAGAGGGAGCATCGCCTCCACGTACGCTGCGCCTTCGTCGATCCCGGTGAAATCGGGAAAGCGCTCGGGCGCAGCGTTGACGATGTCCGCAGCCAAACGCAGCGCTGCGGGCGATACGCGCGCGAGGGCGCGGATCTGGTTCTTGTCGTTCGGGCGAACGACGATGTCGAGGGTGAGCTTCGATTCGAGAGCGTCGAGCTCCTTCATCGCCACGGTGGCGATGGAGGGAATCGACGTGTTGGAGTTGCGGTTCTGCTTCTTGTTCGACGGAGGGCGGTTCGACGGTGCCATTGGGAACTTCCAGACGAGAGGGGGAATCGCCTCCACCGGACCATCCGGCTTCGTGCTGTTCCTCTCATGGGTGTCTTGTGAATTTTCCCGCTGCGTCGTCGCGAATCCGGGCGCGCTCGACGCGGAAAGCGACCGCGTTTCGCTGGGTTGAAAAATCGACGAGAAATCGACCGAGGCCTGATCTCGGGCGGGGAAAAGTTCCGCGCGGGACCTACGCGCGGGGGAAGAGTTCCGCAGGCGAGGGCCGGGGAGCGGCGCGCGAGTGAAAGGTGTCGCGCGCGACAAAATGTTTGTCGCGCGCCACACAAATTGTGTCGCGCGCGACAAGACGTTCGCGGCGCGCCACTCGGCTCCTGTCGCTCGCGACAAACGTTGGTGGCGCGAGACACCGAAGCTGTCGCGCGCCACAAACGTCTTCTCGCGCGCGACCCGATCGTCGTGACGCGCCACACGAACCGTATCGCGCGCGACCGCTAGTCTCTCGTTCGCACGCCGACCCGAAACCTCGGCCGCCACCCGTCGTGCGCGCGGTACGCGAGCATCGGCTCCGTCTTCAACCCGAACGACGCCTTCAACAACCGTCGCACGACGGCGATACCCTTCTTCGCCGCGAACGCCTTTCCGAAGCTCGCGTACTCGCTCGGACGGATCCGGCCTTTGGCGAGCATCAAGCGGAGCACGCTCCACGCGATGACGGGCGTGAGCTCTTCCTTCTTTCGAGAGTCGACGAAGCCGAGCTCCACGAACGTTCGTAGGACGGCGGCGCCTTTTCCTTCGCCGTCGACGCACTCGATGCGGAGCGTGCGTTCGTCGATCTCCGTCACCTTGATGTCTTCCCACTTGGCGGCGCCGATCTCGGTGGCGATGCCTTGGCCGACGCGGCGTGCGCGCGACGACTTCGTGTCCGGCGCGATCGGCGCTTCGTCGTCCATGAGTGCGAGCTTCCCGGCGCGCACGACGAGCAGGTCTTCGAGCGCGGCGATCTCGACCGCCTCGCCGCGCGCGTACCTCGCGGCGACGTCGAGCGGGACGTGGCGCGCGGTCGGCACGAGGACGAGCGTCTTTCGCGCGATGCGCTCGCGGCGCGCGCCGAACGCGGCGAGATCCATGTCGCGCGGCGTCGCGGCCCAGAAGACGTCGCGGACGCGCGGGCGCGTGAGCGATGCGACGAGCACCGGCGCTTGCGCTTCGCCGATCGCGCGGCGCTGGCGGAGCTTTGTGCGCACACTGGGATCGATCTTCGCGCCGAGGAGCGCGCACGCGGCGGCGACGAGCGCGTCGACCGCGAGCTCTTGTTGCGCGACGTCGTCGAAGCCGAGCTCGACGGGCGCGCACGCGGGCGGTGCTTGCGAGCAAATAGCGACGAGCGCTTTGCGCGCGCCGCTACGGTTCGCGCGGATCTCGCGCGCGCATCCGCGCACGTCGCACGGCCACGACGCGGCGGCGGGCGCGGCCGCGAGGATCCCCGCGGCGGTGAGCGCGACGCGCGCGTCGATCGGCGCGAGCTTCTCGACGCTGCGTGACGGCATCACGAGCGTGCCGTGCTTCTCGATCAGCGCGATCACTTGCCCGAGCGAGATCGCGTCGTCGGTCATTCGGCGGGGCCCGCGGTCAGTGCTCCCACGTCCCCGAGTTCACGCCGTACGACTCGACGATGTCGAGCGTGTTCGTGCCGTCGTGCCCGCCGATCGCGAGGACGCGCGACTCGAAGCCGGGGATGCCGACGAAGGCGGCCACGAGGCCCTGGCGCGCGGTTGGCATCGGAGCGAACAGCATCCACGCGTTCGTGCTCGGCGCGTACATCTCGAAGTCCGCGACGACGGTGGTGCCGTTGTGGCCGCCCACCGCGAACAGGAAGCACGCAGCGCCTACGCCTACGCATTGGGTCGCCGCGAGGTGCCCTCGCCCCCTCGTCATGCTCACCACGCCGGTCCAAGTGTTCCCCATGGACTTGTAGCCCTCCGCCGTGGGCGAGCTCGGGGCGCCGCCGATCACGAACAGCTCGAAGTCGGACGTTTGCGCCGAAGCGACCCACGCGCGTGGCGTCGGCAACGTAGGAAGCGATGAGAACCAGACATTGCCCGACAGAGCTTCGGTCTTGGCGATCGGCCCGCCATTCTCCGTCGCGGCGCCGCCCGTGACGATTACGTCCGCGCCGCCGAAAGGACTCACGGCGAACGCTCCCCGCGGTGTCGGCATGGGCGCGCCCGTCGTCCAGTTGCCGGTCAAGCGATCGCGCTTCTCGACGACGGCGAGACCGTTGCCGCTCTGATCGAATCCTCCGATCGCGAAGATGTCGCCGGTGTCCGTGCTGCCGATTCCAAGCGCGTAGCGCGCGGTCGGCATGTCGAACGCCCGCGTCCACACGTTCGCCGCAGGATCGTAGACGTAGACGGCTTTGCTCGGTTGACCTTGCTGATCTCTGCCGCCCAGAACGTAGACCTTCTGGTCGTTCGCGACGAACACTCCCATGTCGCGAAGCGCGACGGGCATCTTCATCAGCTTCGGGGCCGCGTCACCTGCGTCAGCGCCTCCTGCTCCGTCACCGCCGCCTGCTCCGTCACCACCGCCTGCTCCGTCACCACCGCCTCCACCGTCACCGCCGCCGCCGCCATCGTCGCCGCCGAGCGTGCCGGGATTGTCGATGCCCATGATCTGCGCGCATCCGGCCACGCACGCGACGGCGATCGCGCCGGCTACGAGCGTCATTGGTACGAATCGCAAGGCGCGCATCACCACGCTCCCCTTAGCAGCACGCCGCCGGGCGTGAGCGCGAGCCCCGTCGTCGGAGCTTGTGGCGCGCGGGCCGAGGGCGCCGACAGCACGAGCGTAATGCCGCCCACGACGAAGAGCGCGCCGCCGATGAACATCGCGGTACCGAGCCCGGCGAGGCCCTGCGCGAAATGGCGATTGTCGAGCCCCTCCTGCGTGCACACGTCGTTCGTGCATGGCGGCGGCGAGCCGCCGCTTGGATCGTTGGCCTTCTCGAACTTGCTCTTCGCGATGAAG
>JBBQXV010000057.1:0-37431 GCA_038209335.1 Polyangiales bacterium
GAAGAGGGCACCATCACGACGCCGTTCGACATGACGGTCCTGAACGACATGGACCGCTTCCACCTCGTCATGGACGTGATCGACCGCCTGCCGCAGACCGGCGAGAAGGGCGTCTATCTGAAGCAAGAGCTCGAGGACAAGCTCCTCGAGCATCGGCGATACATCAACAAGCACGGCCAGGACCTTCCCGAGATCCGCAACTGGACGGGGGGGCCTCCGTCATGAGTGCGCGGGAGCTGATCGACACAGTGGCGGCGCTCGCCTTCGGGTCGAAAGGCCTCCTCGCGATGGATGAGAGCAATCCGACGTGCAACGCGCGTTTCGCGGAAATAGGGATCCCCCAGACCGAGGAGGCGCGCCGCGCCTATCGTGAGTGGCTCGTCCGCACGCCCAACCTCGGCGCATCCATCAGCGGCGCGATCCTCTACGACGAGACAATCCGCGAGCGAACGAGCGACGGCACTCCGTTCGTCGAGGCGATCACCGGCGCGGGCCTCCTCGTCGGGATCAAGGTGGATACCGGCGCCAAGGATCTGGCTGGTCACCCGCGAGAGAAGGTCACCGAGGGTCTGGATGGACTGCGCGATCGGTTGGCGGAGTACTCTCGAATGGGCGCGCGGTTTGCCAAGTGGCGCGCGGTGTTCGCCATCGGCGACGGCATCCCCAGCCGGGGTGCCATCGAAGCGAACGCACTGACCTTGGCCCGCTATGCGGGGCTCTGCAAGGAAGCCAATCTGGTGCCGATCGTCGAGCCCGAAGTGCTGATGGCTGGCGCCCACTCCTTGCAACGGTGCGGCGAAGTCACCGAGGTCGTCCTCCGCGCGGTCTTCCACCATCTCTCCGAGCAACGGGTGAGGCTCGAGGCGCTGATCGTGAAGCCCAACATGGTGCTCCCCGGAGCGACGTGTTCGGAGCAAGCGTCTGTCGACGAGGTGGCCGACGCGACGGTGAGATGTCTCCTGCGAGCCGTTCCTGCCGCGGTTCCGGCGGTCGCGTTCTTGTCGGGCGGACAGCCCAGCGTGCTCGCTTCGGCACGGCTCAATGCGATGAATGTTCGATTCAAGTCGCGCCTGCCGTGGGCGCTGACGTTCTCGTTTGCGCGCGCGCTTCAAGAACCCGCGCTCGGGATTTGGCGCGGCGAGAAGGCCAACGTGGCCGCCGCGCAGCGAGCTCTCCTACATCGAGCGATTTGCGATCGCGCGGCGTGCCTCGGGACATACACCGACGCTCTCGAACGGGAGTCGGGATGACTGAGCCCGACGCAGAAATCGAACCCGTGAACGAACCGACGACATCCCCCGGCGAGAAGCCGCACGACGCACAGCAGCACCGCATGCTACGCGCGGCGTCCGCGCCCAACTTCCTCGATTCATCCCGCGAGTGGCGGCGAATCTTCTCCGAGATCTGGGGGACGTTCCTTCTCGTCGTCGTGGCGGCGGGCGCGAGCGTCGTGGCAGCGAAGAGCGGCGCGGTGACATTGGCCATGGCCGTGGTCGCGCCAGGCCTCATGGTCATGGTCATCGCGTGCCCGGTTACGTGGTTGGACAGCTGGCGGGCGGCATCGCGGCCGCGCTCTTCCTGCGCGCGACGTTCGGCAACGTGGGCGCGCTTGGTGCCACCGAGCCGGGAGTCGACGTGAGCGCTCTTCAGGCGCTCGCCATGGAAGTGCTGCTGACCGCCGGCTTGGTGAACACGATTCTCGGGACCGCGTCGGGTGCCCGGAACATCGGGACAAACGGCGCCATCGCCGTCGGCGGCTACATCGCCCTCGCGGGTCTCTGGGCGGCGCCGATCAGCGGCGCGTCGATGAACCCTGTCCGCTCGCTCGCTCCCGATCTCGTTCGTTGGAATTTCAACGGCGCGTGGATCTACATCGTTGGCCCGATCGCGGGCGCCATGATCGCAGTGGTCTTCGAATGGATTCTGAAGGGCCCGCCCACGCAGACAGGGTCCGTCGCGGCGCAAGGAACGCTCGGAATGTGAGCGGCGCACACGTGGTGATCGAAGTCCGCGTCCTCGAGCTGAAGCAGCTCTTCAACTCGATGGACGCGTCTCCGTTCCGCGAGAGAGATCTCGATCCATCCGCGGAGGAGTTCATCGTGGGTTGGGCACGCGAAGCGCCGCGCGGCGCGAGTCTCGCCCTGCGCGTCGATCTCGACCGTGCCCCTCCTCCCCCGAGCCTCTCCGACGAGACAGCGGCGCTGGGCGACGCCGTCCACGAGTTCTTCAGCCACCGCGCAAATGCCTCGAGGAGTCGACTGCGCCACTTGCTCGGGATCGGGCGGATCAGTCTGCTGGTCGGTCTCGCGTTCTTGGTCGCGGCCATCGGCCTGAGCGATCTCGCAGCGACCGCGTTGAAGGGTCAGCGATTGGGCGAGCTGCTCAGAGAGGGTCTCGTGATCATTGGCTGGGTGGCAATGTGGCGCCCAGTCGAGATCTTTCTCTATGGCTGGTGGCCGCTTCGGACCGAGGCCAAGCTCTATGACCGATTGAGCGCGATGCCTGTGCGGATCGCGTACAAAGGGGCGAACGATCCGGGAGCGAGGGATGCGTGGCGCCACGATTGGCCCGCGATTCCGCCGGCGCAGGCGACGCCGCAGAGCTCACCCTCGCGTGCTCCACCCGTTCACGATGGCGACGACAGCGTTCAGCTTTTGCATGCCTCGGCCGAACGCACGAAGTGAACCACTGGGGCCGCTCCCGGCCAACCTCACGCGGCTGGGAGCATCGCCTGAACGCGCCGGCACAGCGTGTCGAGCTCTTCGTACATCCCCTTGAGCTCCTCGTGCGCGTCATGATCCGAGGTGTGAACCAGCTCGTCCATCATCTGTGCCGACCGACGCGCGAGCGCGCGTGCGAGGACGCCGACCTCTCGCTCACTCAGTTTCAAGTCCATCTTCGCCTCCGTCATTTGGTTGCAGGCGCACGGCGCTCTCCCGACCCACCGACACTCCGTGCGGGCGGATAGTAAGGATACGGCGGATATACGTATCCCAGGCCCCAGTAGGGTTGATAACCATAGTAGCCATAGAGGCTGCCGTAATACGGGCGGTCATCGACGAGCTCCGGGTCGTATGTCGGCGCTGTAGCGATGCGTTCGCGCGTCTGATCGACGTGGACGACGTCGTCATCGATCTTGCTGATCGCCTCGACGGGAATGAGAACTTTCGACTTGCCCATGCCGAGGAAGCCGCCGGAAGCAACTCGAAGGAAACGTACTTTCTCCTCTTGCTCGTCGATGAGGAGAGCGTCGATCTCTCCAATGTCTTGTCCGTCGGCGTCGACCACTTTGCGGTGCCGAATGTCCTGGGCGCGGTCGCGCGGGGTCAACTGCGCGTCTTGCATCGGCTGAAGCGTTCGCATCGCAGATGTAGCCATGGCGAGTTCCTCGATTCTGGGAAACGACGGGAGCAATGGTCGTACCGTCGAAACGCGGCGTGGGCGCTGCCGTGCCGTCGGGCGGGCCGGGGCGGGATTCGCTCCTGGGCGGAGCCATCACGAAGCACCGCGACGTTCGCGACCGGGCATCACGCTCAGGGGGCGATCGGCAGCCGTCCGGGTCCATAGCGCCTCATGTGTGTCGGATTGCTCGCGCACGATCACCCCAAATAGCGACGGGCAAGATCCCATCCGGGTGAGTGAGGCGATGCGCGGCCTCTACTAAGAGACGACGACCGCGATCGATCGGGTGCTGGTCCTCGCGTTGCAGCGATGGCGGCGGACTGCCGACTCGAGCGCCCCTGCGCACCTGTCAAGCGCGGAGAGAGAGTCGATCATGCTCGAGCGATTGAAGAACCTGCCTGCGGGCGTCGTGGGGATCTCGGCCAAGGGCAAGGTCACCAAGGACGACTACACCGAGCTCGTGCACCCGATGCTCGAAGAAGCACGTCGCGAGGGAAAACGGCTGCGCGTCCTCTACGAGCTCGGGCCCGACTTCACGGGCTTCACCGCCGGAGCGGCCTGGCAAGACGCGCGGCTCGGCCTGCAGTACCTGAGGCTCTTCGAGCGCTGCGCCGTCGTGACGGACGCCGCGTGGCTCCGGGCGAGCGTCGAGGTCGCGACACCGATGATGCCCTGCCCCGTGCGCGTCTTCGCGTCCGCGGAGCGACAAGTGGCGCTCGCTTGGCTCGCGACGCCGGCGCGTACGGCGCTCATCCACCGGCTCATCGCCGACAAGGGCGTCCTCGTGCTCGAGCCCACCGCGCCGCTGGCGGCCGAGGACTTCGACGCGCTCGCCGCCTTCGTCGATCCTTGGATCGAGTCGCACGGAGGGCTGTCGGGCGTCGTGATCCACGCGCGGACGTTCCCAGGTTGGGAGACCTTCGGCGGCATGCTTCGCCACGCGCGCTTCGTGCGTGATCACGAGCGCAAGGTTCGCCGCGTCGCCCTCGCGTCGGATGCACGGATCGCGGAGGTCATTCCCAGGATCGTCGACCACTTCGTGGACGCCGAGGTGAAGCACTTCGCGTACACAGCCGTCGACGACGCCATCGCATGGGCAAGCGAAAGGGAGAAGCCTTGACCGCGACTCCCAAGCTGTTGCGCCTCTATGTGATTCGACACGGCGAAACCGAGTGGTCGCTGTCCGGTCGACATACCGGTCGTACCGACATTCCGTTGACCGCTCAGGGCGAGGACAATGCACGGCGGCTTGGAAATGCGCTCCGAGGGACGTCGTTTGACCATGTCCTCACCAGTCCACGACAGCGTGCGCGGCGGACGGGCGAATTGGTCGACCTTGGACCTCCTATTCAACTCGACGCCGATTTGGCGGAGTGGGATTACGGCGACTACGAAGGACAGCAGACAGCTGACATTGAGAGAAGCCACCCAGGCTGGAGCCTCTATCGCGACGGGTGTCCCCACGGTGAAACGCCCGCGCAAGTACTCGCCCGCGCGGACCGCCTCTTCGCGCGTCTTCGTGCATTGGCCGGCAACGTCGCGCTCTTCACCCATGGACAGTTCAGTGGAGTCTTGGCGGCGCGCTGGATCGGCTTGCCTGTCGTCCGAGCGGAACACTTCCCGCTCGACACCGCATCGCTCAGCATCCTCAGCTACGCCGTCCATCATCCCGACGTTCCGGTGTTCGAGCAGTGGAACGGTACAGCCGACGCGAACCGGCGACCGGGCGCCGGTCCCGGCGCGAGCGTGCTCCCAAAGAAGCTCGTGGTCTTCGATCTGGATGGCACGATCGCGGAGAGCAAAGCAGCTGTCGATCCAGAGATGGCCGAGCTTCTCGGCGGCCTTCTCCAGATCGCCCGGGTGGCGATCATCTCCGGTGGCAACTGGCCACAATTTCAGAAGCAGGTGGTCTCTCATCTACCTCCCAATGCGAACTTGAAGGCTCTGTCCCTTCTGCCGACCTGCGGCACCAAGTTCTATCGGTACAAGGGCGATTGGGAGCTTCTCTATTCGGAGGACTTTGGAGGCGAGGAGAGACACAAAATCGTCTCCGCGCTGAAATCGGTCGTCGAGTCGTCCGGCGTCGCCGCGTCCCGTACGTGGGGCGAGGTAATCGAGGACCGAGGCAGCCAGATCACGTTCTCCGCCCTGGGCCAAGAGGCTCCCCTCGACGAGAAGAAAAAGTGGGACCCGGACTTCGCCAAGCGAAAGCGGATGAAGGCGCTTCTCGGGGAGCTCATCCCCGAGTTTTCCGTTCGCCTCGGCGGCACGACATCCATCGACATCACCAAGCCGGGGATCGACAAAGCGTACGGGATCAGAAAGCTCCGCGATCTGCTCGGCATTTCGATCGAGGAGATGATCTTCATCGGGGACGCCTTGTTCCCTGGGGGCAACGACTATCCGGCCAAGGAGGCGGGCGTGGTCTCGGTGCAGGTCCGGGACATCCGTGAAACGAAGCGACTGATCGAGACAATCCTCGCGTGCTCGAGCGGCGTTTCGCGCGCCGTTGACGACGCGAATGACGCGTTGAAAGACAGTCGATGAGCGGGCTTCAGTCGCAGCAAGGAGGATCATCGACGGGTGAGCTCTGTTACCTAGTTCCCGTTACGCGTGATTCCATGAAGCCGGAAGGCGGGCCCCGCTTTGGAGCGCAGGCGCATACGTCCATGAGGTCATGAGGCAAGCCGCTCTACGTTGTAGAAGCGCTCGATGTAGTCGCCAATCGAGATCTCGGCCGCGTGACGCGTTGAGTATCGTTCGTCGTCGACGAGCTCGACGCGCCACGTGGCGAAGAAGCTCTCGGCGACAGCGTTGACGCTCCTATGTTCGTCAAGCAGCGTTCTTCAACTTCGAGTCGCACGTCGTCGCCGGCTTCGGTGCGATCAAGAGCTTGAAGACCTCGCGCGCGACGTAACGTTTCACGCAGCGAAGGATCTCCGGCTTCGACAGCCCCTCGGCGGTCCGACGGGTGACGTAGGCGCGGGTTCGCGGATCGCATCGGAGACGCACAAGGGCGACGACCCAGAGCGCGCGATTGGCGTCGCCGTTGCCGCCGCGGTTCAAGGGGTGGCGCTGCTGTCGACCTGACGACGCATCAATTGGCGACACGCCGCACAGCGCGGCAAAGGAGGCTTCACGCACCAGGCGCTCCGGGTTGTCGCCGGCAGCGACGAGCAAAACGCACGCGACCTCGACGCCGACGCCGCGAAGCGCGAGTAGGTCTGGAGCGACCTGCTTCGCCAGGCTCTCGAGCTGCCCGTCGAGCACGTCGACCTCGCGATCGAGTTTTGCCAGCGCCTCGCGAGTCCACGAAGCACGCATTGGGTGGCCGACGCGGCATCCGTCGGCTGCGTGCTTCTAAATTTGCGAGCGCGACTGATGAGCGACGACAAAGAGAGCTCGCGCAGTTCGCCGCGTAGCTGTTCGCCGGCACATCGGTCCCGTTCGTCGGTCGCGGTCGCGATCCGACCTGCGCCGCGATCACCGGTGCGGGCCTTGTCTGGGTCGACAGCCTCGAAGGGCAAATCGGGACGGGCGAGACGTTCAACCACACGTTCACGCAGCTCGGCTCGCACACCGTCACTCTGACGGCGACCGATGGCCAGTCGCGCAGCTACGTCGCGACGATCACGTTCATGATCATCTGAGCTCCGTCGCGGCGCCGTGCCGCACGACGAGATCCAGATCGACGTGCGACTGACCGAGCATTCCAGCGCATCTCCAGCTCGTGCGCTGGACAACATACCATAGGGGGGTATGTTAGCTTCCTCGGAAGGGAGCTCAACCTCGATGCACACCGAAAGAGAGAGAGACAAGCTCATCGCCCGCATTCGGCGCATTCGCGGCCAGATCGAAGCCGTCGAGCGCGCCATCAGTGAACAAAAGGGCTGCTTCGAAGTGCTCACCACGGTGACGGCGGCGCGCGGGGCGCTGAACGGACTCGTCGCCGAGATGATCGAGGACCACGTCCGGTTTCACGTTCTCGACCCCGAAGAAAAGATTCCGGCGAAGCGCGCGCGCGCCGCCGAAGAGCTCATCGACGTCGTCCGCGCCTACGTGAAGTAGCGGGCACCTTGGAACCGACGACGCATCCGCTCCCTGTCATGTCCGAGCCACAGAAGGCGCCGGCTCCGGAGATCGAGCCGTCGCAAGATGCGCACGAGAACGAAAGTGGTCACGAGCACCTCGTCGCCAAGGGCGACCTCGTTCGGATCGTGCTCGTCGCCGTCGCGGTGGTCGTGTCGTGGTTCTTGCCGTGGCAGCCCCTTCTGAAGATCGACGCCGTGGCGTTCTTCGTGACGATCGTCGGCGGTTACCCCATCTTCAAAGAAGCGTTCGGGGCGCTGAGAGAGCGCCGAATGACGATGGAGCTGTCGATGACGATCGCGCTCGTTGCGGCGCTCGCGATCCGCGAAGCGTTCACCGCGCTCGTCATCGTGCTCTTCGTCCTCATCGCCGAGGTGCTCGAGCACATGACGGTCGGCCGCGGAAGGCGGGCCATCAAGGATCTCCTCGACTTCCTCCCGCGAACCGTCGCAGTGCGGCGCGCCGATGGAGTCACGGACGTCGCGTCCGGCGCACTTCGCATCGGGGAGATCGTCGTGATCAAGCCGGGCTCACGCGTTCCCGTCGATGGCGTCGTGGCGTCTGGTCATTCGTTCGTGGACCAGTCCGCGATCACAGGCGAGTCGCTACCGATCGAGAAGGTTCCGGGCGCCTCCGTGTTCGCCGGGACCATCAACCAATCGGGCGCGCTCGAGGTTCGAGCGACCGGCATCGGGCACGACACCACGTTCGCGAAGATCGTGGAAGCGGTCGAGCATGCGGAGAAGTCACGCGCTCCGATCCAAAAGACCGCGGACCGACTCGCGGGCTACTTGGTTTACTTCGCCCTCGGCGCCGCCGTCCTCACGTACGCGATCACCCGGGACGCGCGTTCGACCATTTCGGTCGTCATCGTCGCCGGCGCATGCGGGATCGCTGCCGGAACGCCGCTCGCGATCCTCGGCGCGGTGGGGCGCGCGGCTCGGCAGGGAGCGATCGTGAAGGGCGGCATCTACATCGAGATGCTCGGACGCGTGGACATCGTCATGCTCGACAAGACCGGCACGCTCACGCTCGGCGATCCGCAGATTGTCGGCGTTCATCCGGCGGACGGAGTCACGGCCACGCAACTCCTCGAGGCGGCTGCGATTGCCGAGCTCCCGTCGGAGCATCCGCTCGGAAAGGCCGTCCTCGGGAAGGCGAAGGCGGAGGGCATCGTGCCACCCGAGCCGGAGCACTTCTCGTACACGCCGGGGAAGGGCATCGTCTGCGCGTGCGGTGGCGAGACGATCGTCGTCGGCAACCGTGCGCTTCTCGACGGCGAAGGGATCGCAGTGCCGAACGGGACCGACGCGGCATCGACTATCCTCGTCGCGCGCGGCGGGAAGTTTTGTGGCGCCCTCGAGGTCGCCGACGTGGTTCGCCCGGAAGCAGCCATGGCGATGGCGCAGATCAAGAAGATGGGAATGCGGACCGTGCTTCTCACGGGCGATGCCGCATCGGTCGCAAACGACGTGGGCGCGCGCTTGGGTGTCGACCAGGTGCACGCCGAGCTGCTCCCGGATCAGAAGCTCGTGATGGTGCGTAGCCTCCAGGAAGCCGGACACTGCGTCGCGATGGTGGGCGACGGGATCAACGACGCTCCCGCCCTCGCGCAAGCCGATGTGGGGATCGCCATGGGCTCGGGCACCGACGTGGCGCGCGAGTCAGCGGACGTCGTGCTCCTCGGCAACGATCTGCTCAAGCTCGTCGAAGCGCTTCGCATCGCGCGCCGATGCCGCAACATCATCTGGCAGAACTTCGCGGGCACGATCGTCGTCGACGGTGTCGGCATGCTGCTCGCTTCACTCAGCTTCTTGAACCCGCTGCTGGCGGCGTTCATCCACGTCTCGTCTGAGCTGCTCTTCATCCTCAACTCGACGCGGCTGTTGCCGGGACGAAGGCGATAATGGTGGTCGCTCGTCTTTGCATCCCGATTGCGGCGGCGGTGCTCGCGGCGTCCTACTCGACGCTGGCGCGCGCGCACCACGAAGCGCTTTTCGGCCCGCAATCGTCGCTCGCGATCGAGTCGGACGGCTTCGTGAGTCTGCAGACGCACGTGCGCCTCCGCGGCTCGGGCGACTCGCTCTCGCGCGAGACAACCTCCATTGTGAGCGGCGGCATCGCGCCGATCGCCGGCGTTCCGTGGGTCGTCACGCTCGTGCAGCCGTTCACGTACGAGAACGCGCGCGGCGCACCGGGAAACCAGACAGGCGCGTTCAGCGGGTGCACCGGCTGCTTGACGCGCGAGAATCTGCTCCTCAACACATCCTACCGCTTCATGTTCACCGGGCTGCAACGCGTGACGGGCAAAGACGGAAACTTCGCGCTGGTGAGCGCGTCGGTCGAGCCGCCGACGGGGGCCAAAGACTACGCGCCGTTCCACGGCCCGCCGAACTTCATCGCCGCCGCGATGACCGGCGTCGAGTGGTCGAGCTTTTCGACGGTCGCGCTCGGCTACTACCGCATCAACGTCGCCGACGGCACGGGATCGAAGAAGGGGAACAACTTTCTCGTCGCGCTCGGCTTCACGTTCACGCCGATCGACGAGGCGCGCATGTTGAGCTTTCAGATGGGGCTCGCCGCGGAGGTCCACGACCGCGACGTCCTCGCCGGCGCGCCCATCGACCAGAGCGGCGGATGGGAGATCTTCGCGAGCCCCACGCTCGTGTGGGGAGCCGCTCAGAGTTGGCGTTACTTCGTCTACGCGTCCCTCCCGGTCGTGCAGGACTACCGATCCGTCGCGCAGGAGGATCGATGGCGCGCGGGCATCGGCATGATCTACTCGTTCGATCGTGGGCCGGCGCTCGCGGTCGGGCCGTCACAGGGTCACCAGCACTGAGGGGCGCTCCCGGAGGCGCGACTCGCCTCTCGGGCTACTTGGAAGACGTGACCTCACGATCGACGTCAGGTCGCACGAAAGCCGGCGCGTGCGCGGAGGTCGCGCGTCACTGAACGAACCGAATCGCGGTCCCCGACACGCGCGGCTTTTGTCCCTCTTCGCCGTGCTCGAACTTCACGTCGATGATGAGGTCCGCGTGCAGCTGGCGCGCCTTCTCTTTCAACCCGCGCAGCCCCTCGTCCTCCTGTTCCATCTCGAAGACGACTTCGATCTTCTGGATCGCCTCGTACTTCCGTCCGCCGAGCAGATCGCGAAACCGCACCGCGGTCCCCGAGAGATGCGACGGCTCTTTCCCTTCCCCGTGATGAAACTCGACGGCGGTCACGGCATCGGCACCGAGGCTCTCGGCCTTTGCCTTCAATCCCTCGAGCGCCTTGTCCTGATCGCCCATCTCTGCGTGGAAGTCGATGAGGCCGAGGATCTCGGTCGCGCGCGAGTCACCCGTCTGGAGAACGATGACCTTCGATCGCCGTGCCGGGGCCGGCGCGGGTGTCGGCTCGGACGGTGTGTACGCAGCACCGAACGACGGCGCAGCGCCCATCTGAGATGTCTCCGCACACGCGGGGAGCGCAGCGAGCGCAATGGCAACGATGAGAACACGCATGACAATCTCCTTAGTAGTTAGTACTGCCCGTCGACGAACCGAACGGCGAGACCCGAGAGGTGCGTCGGCTCCGTGCCGTGCCCCTCGCCGTGATGAAACTCGACGCCCACGACCACGTGCGCGCCGAGACGCGCCGCCTTCATTCGAAGCTCATCGAGCGCCTGCTCGTGCTTGCCCATCTCTTCGTGCACGTCGACGACGCCAACGACCTCGGCGGGCCGATCGAGATGCGTCGTCTGGAGGATGAGCACGCGATGCCAGTCGACGCTGAGTGACGGCCCGACCGCCGGCGCGGGCGCCGATGTCGGTGCGGGCTGCGCAGGCATCTGAATCGTCGTCTGCGGTGCGAACACGACGACGGGCGCAGGATTCGACGGCGCGAGAGGAAGCGGCGGCTCGCCTTCGTATCCTGTCGCGCACGCGGAGACAGTGCAGCCGATGGCGAAGATCGCGACGAGACGCATGAGAGCCTCCGAGGTCCGACTCGCGCCGGGCGAAGACTCTCAATCCACTTCGCGTGCCAGCCACGGAACTCGCAATCCCACGACATTCCGCGCTCGAATGTGCGAACGCCCGCCAACTCGTCCCAGACCTCGCGCGGTCGCGACTCAGCGCGCCCCGTCGCGTCCTTGGCTCGCGGCCGACTGGTAGTCTCCCGACGATGAACAGGCGCCTCTACGCGATCCATCGTTGGATCTCCGCGTTCGCGTTCCTCCAGCTGGCCGTCTGGACGATCAGCGGCAGCTTCTTCGCGCTCGTTCCGATTGGGCGAGTGCGCGGGACGAGCGTCGACGGCGCGCACCGCACGTCGTTGCCGCAAAACCCAGTCGTGCTCTCGGTTCCGACGGTGCTCGCGTACGCCGCGCAGTACGGACTCGGCGAGCCGACGAACCTCGAGCTCCGTCCAACACCGTCGGGGCTTTGGTATGTCGTTCGTCAGGGCACGCGAGTGTTCCGGATCGACGCGCGCAGCGGCGGGATCGCGACGGTCGAGCGCGCCGAGGCGGAAGAAACGGCGCGGCGCGATCAACCTGGGGGACCGAGCGTCGTCGGAGCGGAGCTCATCACGGAAGCGCCGATCGAGTACCGCGACCAACCGCTGCCCGCGTGGCGCGTTCAGCTCGCGGACGAAGGCGCCACCGCGGTGTACGTCGATGCGACCACAGGCGACGTGACGGCGCATCGCAATGGCACGTGCGGACATACGACTTTCTCTGGTCGCTTCACATCATGGACTATCGAGGGCGCGACGACTTCAACAACCTGCTCTTGAAGGGCGCGTCGGCCCTCGCGGTCCTCACGGTAGCGAGCGGTATCGCGATATGGATCGCGCGTTTGGTCAGACGCCGGCGGCTGCGCGCCGGCGCGCCGTCAATGGATTGAGGAGGTTGGTCACTGCACGCGAATCACGAGACTCGGAGTCGATGCCTTTGTCCCATTGCCATCCGTGACGGTCACGACGAGGTTCCGCGTCCCCGCGACCGCTGCCGACGAGAGCTGCAGCGTCGCCGCCCAATCCGTCGCGCTCACTTGGCTCAAGTCGAAGAGCGCGTCGCCCGACGGCGATCGCCAGCGTAGCTGCGCCGAGGCGATAGCCGAGCTCTGGTCAGTGGCCGTGACCTGGATGGTGATTGAGCTGCCAGCCGAATATGTCGTGCCCGCGGCGGGAGCATCGAACTGGACGGTCGGGCCGTTCGGCGGCGGCGGCGGCGGCGGGGGTTGTCCGCTCCCGAGTGTGAGCGTGCGGCGCGCCGACGTCGTGACGTTGCCGTGCGAATCCGTCGCCTTGATCGTCCACGCGCGCGGACCGCTGCCGACAGAGAGCGTCCAGCTGTAGCTCGCGCCGTTGTGCGTGCATGTGAAGCCGCTCGGCGGACTCGCGCAATCGAAGTTCAGGACTTGCCCGTTGTACTCCCAGACCATGACGGCGCTCGCGACCGCGTCGTCGGGATCGCTGATGTTCGCGGTCACCGTGAGCTGCGTATTCGCGGGCTGCGTCGAGCCGTCGGCCGGTGCGCCGAGCGCAATCACCGGCGCCGTATTGTCGGTTGGCGGCGGAGGAGGCGGAGGAGGCGGCGGTGGATTGCCGCCCGCAAGGCCGAGGCGCGCGTTCATGAACTGCACGGAGTCCCCAGCGTTCGCTTGCGGAACGACCCGAGACGGGCGACTTCACTCGCTCGCGATAGCGACAGCCGTCCGGCCACTTGATGCGGAGATCGATCTCCCAGCCACGCTGATTGCCCTTCGTCCACTCCACGATGCGCACGCTCATCGTCGTGCTCCGCGAGCGCCCGCTCCCGATCGTTCGAGCGACATCAACAAACGATCGCGATGGAAGAGAATCTTTGTCCCTTCGCGAAGGAGCCCGTCAACGCCGGTGAGCTGCCCTCGGGAGACGCGCGTGTAAATGCCCTCCTCGGTCGTGCGCAGCAGCGGCGCGACCTCTTTCACCGTGAGCAAGAACGGAAGCCGCGACGGATCGACGACAGGTGCCGCGAGTTCGGGTGGCTTGCGTCGCTTGGTGTGTCTGCGAAGTGCGACGAGGCTCTCCGAGATCCTCCAGAGGAACGCTTGACCCTCCGCTCGGTTCAAGAGCCGCGTGAACGTGAGCGCTTCTTCGCGGGTCACGTCCTCGCCAAGGTCGCAGGTGATCTCTTCCCAAACCGGACTCGGCGCGCGCTTCGGCTTCATGCCGGGACCTACACCGGCGGGAACCCCTCGAAGCGCTGAAAAGTGCTCACTGCTGGGGAGAGCTGGGGGAGACGAGCACGCTTCCGGCGCAGAAAACGTGCTTTTCTCGGTGAAAATGGGTGGAGGCGCCGGGAATCGAACCCGGGTCCGAAAACTCCGCGCCACACGCGTCTACGTACGTATCCGACATTTTATATCGCCCCGAGTTGCGCCTGTCGGCGGGTGCTCCTCGCGGCTAGCCCCCTGTTTGATTTCGCCTTCCCGCCGGTGGCCCGCGAGTCGACTAGCCAACTTGGTTACGCACGCCGGGAGGCGCTGGCGGGCCTCTCCTTTGTACGGCTCTCAGATCTGCTGTTTAGGCAGCGAGGGCAATTGCGTTATCGTTCGCAATTATGGGTTCCGCGGGTTTTTACGTGGGCCAGCGGGCCACGGTACGCAGCAATGTGTTCGTTGTCTCCGTCGAAGCCAATCGCCCCCGTGATGGGGAAACCTTTCTTCGATGATCGACGCGCGCGCACCGGCGCGCCTGACTCCTCCTCTCTACGTCCTCTCCTCTAGTACGTCCTCTCCTCGACGACTTCTTACTTCTCGATCTCGTCCTTGGCCTGCTTGCCCGGATCGTTCACGCCGGGAAGCTTCTTCATTTCGCCGCGCGACAGCTTCCACGCGCGCTGCACCACCCATGACAGCGACCGCTCCAGCCGCGAGGCCTCCTCGGAGATCTCCGACAGCATCGTCTCGGGGAAGTAGAGGCTCTGCTTGCGAGCGTCGTTCTTCGGTTTGTCCGCCATGACCCGAGGGTAGCATCCGTCGGCGCAGTGTGCGACTCAGCCGATCGTCCGGAGCGCAGCAGCGCGCTCGGTGTCCCACGCGATCCCTTCGAGCTGAAAGCGCATCGTGGCGAGCTCCATCACCTCGTCGACGAGCCTCCGCCATCGCGCATCGCCGAGACCGATCGCGACGCGGTTCTTCGCGAGCCACGCGAGCGCGGCGGTGTCGCACTGGAGCTCGTTGAACGCGCGCTGCTCGAACGGTCCGTGGTTGTGAAAGTGCGCCCAGTCGTGAAGCCCCCAGTAGAGCGCGTTCAGGTTGTCCGCCGCGAGCCAGAAGACGTCGCGCGGGCGCACGCTGCGCGCGAAGAGCTCGTCGGTCGCGTCGTCGATCGCGTACGGCGCGAGCGCCCACTCGTCGCCGAGACCGAGGCCGAACGCGTGAAGACGCGCGAGCTCGCGTGGCAAAAAGTCCACGAGCGTCTTCATCACGAAGACCATGCGCGCGGGATCCGATCCGTCGATCGGCGTCGCGTCGTCCCATCGCTCGACGGCGCATCGCCACTCGAGCTCGTCGCTCGCGCACCATCCGAAGCCGCCGCCCGCCCCGTCCGCGGCAGGCGCATCGAACACCCCGGCGGGGACGACGAGCGGGACCGGCGCGGTCGATAGAATCGTCCGGCGCCCACCGAGCATCGGAGCGTAGTACCATGACGGGCGAGATCCCGCTTTGCACGGGATACCCCGTCGCGCTAAGGCTCGGCACAGAGATAGAGAGAGATGCCGTCGCAGCAACCGCTCCCGCCGAAGAAAGAAGTCGCGCTCGCTCTGCTCGAGCGATCGAGCGTTCACCTGCACCTCGATCCGCGCGTCGACGGCGTCATCGTTCCTTCGTGGTTCAAGAAGCAGCCGCAGCTCGTCCTGCAAATCGGCCTCAACATGCCGGTGCCGATTCCGGACCTGCGACTCGACGACGAAGGCATGAGCTGCACGCTCAGCTTCAACCGCGCGCCGTTCCATTGCTCGGTGCCGTGGACCAGTGTGTTCGCGATGGTCGGCGACGACATGCGCGGGATGGTGTGGCCGGACGACATGCCGCCCGAGGTCGCGCAGCAGTCGTCGGCAAAGGCGCCTGCCGCAGTCGAGCCCGCGCTCAAACAGGCGACGCCGCCGCGCGCGAAGCCCACGCTCCGCGAAGTGCCGCCGCCGCCCGCCGCCACCGCGAAACCGAAACGCTCGCGCAAGAAGGCGACGCCCGCGGCCACGACGACGCCGAAAGCGTCTCGCGCTCCGGTCGGTGTCGTCCCGCCCGCGCGCTCGTCGTCGCCCGCGGTCACGCCGGTCCCGGCCGCGTCGCGCGCGCCTGCACGACAACCGCCACGCGCGCTCCCGGCACCCGCGCCGGCCGCCGACGCCGACGATTCGACGCCCCGTGCGCCTCGCGCACCGCAGTCACCGCCGCGTAAGCCGAAGCGCGAGCTTCCGCCGTACCTCCGCGTCGTCAAGTGAACCTCGCCGAAAGGCGAGGTCATCGTTTCGATCACCTCGCCGAAAGGCGAGGTCATCGTTTCGATCTCGCGGCGCGATGCGCGCAGTCCGTCGTGTCCGCGTTCTCGGCGATCGCGCTCGCGTTCGTCGCATGCGCTCCGCCGCCGCTCCCGCCGATCGCCTCGACGCCGCGCGCAGCGCCGACCGAAGACGCGCCGCCCGCGCCCCCCGTTTCGCCGCACGCGGTCGACGACGCGATCGACGACATCGCGCGCATCTGCGCGAACGCGATGACCGCCGACGGCGACTGCGTCGCGCCGACACCGCTCCTCTGCGAAGCGATGGAGCGAACGGCGCGCGCGTGCTTCGACACGTCCGCCGAGCCGACACGATGCAACGAGCTGATGGACTCCGTCACCGAGCGCGTGCAGAAGCGTGGCCTCGGCGCGAGGACGGCGAAGGTCGTCGCGTCGTTCTGCGAAGCGTCGTGCGAAGTGCGTCAGGCGAACCGTCCGTGGGAATCGGCGAAGAAGGCGCTCGACGGCGTGTGTGGCGGTAGCGGACGCTAGGGACTCCATGGGGGCCGCATCGCCGCATCGCTCACGCGCGCTCCTGATGGCGCTCGCCATCGCGGCGATCGTGTTGGCGATCGACATCCTCCTGCGCAAGCTCGTGCCCGACGGATCGGTGCGTCAGCTCCTGATGCTCACCGCATGCAACGCACTCGTCGCCGTCTCGCTCAACGTCATCAACGGAATGGCTGGGCAGTTCTCGATCGGCCACGCGGGGTTCGTCGGCGTCGGCGCGTACACCGCCGCGATCGTCGCATCGCATCTGCACGCGCGATTCGGCGGCGGCGATCCGACGCTCCTTCGATCGTTCCTCGTCGTCCCACCCGCGCTCCTCGCGGCCGCGGCGATCGCAGGCGTCGCGGGCCTCCTCCTCGGTCTCCCGAGCCTTCGCTTGCGCGGCGACTACCTCGCGATCGTCACCCTCGGCTTCGCGGAGATCTTCCGTCTGACGATCGCGTCCGCACCGAGCGGCGGCGCACCGGGCCCGCTCTCGATCTCACGACTCGGCGGATCGAACGGCTACGCCGGTGTCGACGGACAAGGCGTTCCGCTGTACGCGGGACCGTTCTGGATCCTCGGCGTCGCGGCGCTCGGCTGCGTGCTCGCGTGGCGACTCAAGTTCTCCGGATGGGGACGAGCGCTGCGCGCGCTTCGCGAAGACGAGATCGCCGCAGCGTCCGTCGGGATCGATCCGACGCGCTACAAGGTCACGTCGTTCGTGATCGCCGCGATCGGCGGCGGCGTAGCAGGCGCTCTCCTCGCGTTGATGCGCGACGGCGCGCCGGTTCAGCAACCGGACGGCTTCGGCTTCCTCTTGTCGTTCGACGCGATCACCATGGTGATCCTCGGCGGATCCGGGAGCGTGTCGGGATCGATCCTCGGCGCCGTCTTCGTCACGCTCAGCATCAAGGCGATCGAGCTCGCGCAGAGCACGTCGGCGGTGCAAGCGCTGCGCGGGCCGCATCACTGGGGACCGATCGAGCTGACGCTCGATCTCAACGCGCTCCGGATGATCGTGTACGCGATGATCGTCGTCGCGCTCATGGTGATGCGCCCCGAAGGATTGCTCGGTGAGCGCGAGCTCTTCGCGCGTCGCACGCCTGCACGAGGGACGACGTGAAGCTCGAGCTCCGCGGCGTCTCGAAGAGCTTCGGCGGTCTGCGCGCCGTGGCCGACGTCAGCTTCACCGTCCCCGACCGCGCGATCTTCGGGCTCATCGGACCGAACGGCGCGGGCAAGACGACCGTGTTCAACCTGATCACCGGCGTCTACAAACCCGACGGCGGCACGCTCCGCTTCGGCGATCGCGATCTCGCGCGCTTGTCGCCCACGCGGATCGCCGCCGCCGGAATCGGCCGCACGTTCCAAAACGTCCGCCTCTTCGGCCAGCTCACCGTGCGCGAGAACCTCCTCGTCGCCTGCGAGATGCAGAAGACCGCGCACCTCGCCTCCGCGCTCCTGCGACTCGACAGCCACTACGCCGACGAAGTCGCGATGCGCGTGCGCGCCGACGATCTCCTCGCGCGCTTCGATCTCACGAAGTCCGCGGACGCCCCCGCGACGTCGTTGCCGTACGGAAGCCAACGCCGCCTCGAGATCGCGCGCGCGCTGATCCCGTCGCCTAAGCTCCTCCTCCTCGACGAGCCCGCCGCAGGCATGAACTCCGCGGAGGCGATCGCGCTCGCGGCGCAGATCCGTTGGCTGCGCGACGAGTTCCAACTCTCGGTGCTCCTCGTCGAGCACAACATGCGCCTCGTGATGGACGTCTGCGAAGAGCTCCACGTGCTCGATCACGGCGAGACGATCGCGCGCGGAACACCGGCCGCGATCCGCGAGCACCCGCGCGTCATCGCCGCGTACTTGGGAGAGGAGCCGTGATCCGAACCGCGCACCCGACGCGCGCGGCGATCGCGAACGCCGACGCACCGCTGCTCGAGGTCGATCGCGTGCGCGTGCGCTTTGGCGGAATCCAAGCGGTGCGCTCGGTGAGCCTCCGCGTCGCGCGCGGCGAGATCGTGGCGCTGCTCGGCGCGAACGGCGCGGGGAAGACGACGACGCTTCGAAGCATCGCGCGCCTCGTTCCGCTCGCGGCGGGGACGATTCGCTTCGCGGGGCGCGACGTCGCGAAGGACGCGCCGGAGGATCTCGTCGCCGCCGGCGTGTCGCTCGTCCCCGAGGGTCGCGCGATCTTCCACGATCTGACCGTGCGCGAGAACCTCGAGATCGGCGCGTACGCCCACCGTGACGCGCGCGCGATCCGCGAGACGATCGACGACGTCGCCGAGCTCTTCCCGCGCCTCGCCGAGCGTGCATCGCAGCGCGCGGGGACGCTCTCCGGCGGCGAGCAACAGATGCTCGCGATCGCCCGCGCCCTCATGGCGCGCCCCGCGCTCCTCCTCCTCGACGAGCCATCACTTGGGATCGCGCCTCGCCTCGTGCAGCAGATCTTCACCGCGATCCGCGCCATCGCGGCCGCCGGTGTCACGATTCTCCTCGTCGAGCAGAACACCCGCGTCGCCCTCGCGACCGCCGGACGCGCGTACGTCCTTCGCGAAGGCGAGGTCGCGATCGAGGGCAATTCCGCGGATTTGGCCGAGAACGCCGACATCCGAGCCGCGTACCTCGGCGCGTAGTCACGTCGACAATCGTCCCGAGGAGGCTTGCGGCCGCGAACATTCTGTGTTTACAAAATAGTCAATTAGGAGGCCATCCATGACCGCGACCACCTCATCGACGACTTCGAAGGCCACGCGCCCGCAGCTCCGCTACACGCTCGACGATCTCCTCGATCTCGACGTCCCCACGTTGCAAGCGCTCTACGAGGGGGCGTCCGTCCCGAAGATCGGCGATCTCCACGGCGATCTCCGCGGCAAGATGCTCACGAGCCCGCTCGGCGGCAAAGGCCTCGCGCGCGTCATGCGCTCGCTCGGCGGCTGGGAGCGCTTCCCATGGCGCGGCAAGAGCTTCACGCCGCACGACGACGCGCGCGGCGAAGGCATCAACCGCGTCTTCACCGATCGCAACAAGCTCTTCCGCTTCGACACGTTCATCGGCAAGTCGCGCGCGGGCGCCTTCGACGCGCTCCAGCTCGATTACGACAACCCGAAGAATCCGCCGTTCATTCGGATCATCAAAGACGAAGTGCGCACGCTGCGTCCGGGGCTCTTCCTCGGGCAAGCGTGGATCGTGGCGCGAAAGAAAGAGACGCTCGGACTCTACTTCGCGCTCGCGATGCAGGATTGAGCGTGGGACCGACGCTCGTCACGGGCGCGGGCGGATTTCTCGGCGGGCGCATCACGCGCCTCCTCGTCGCGCGAGGCGACGCAGTGCGCGCGCTCGACGTGTCGCCCGTGGCGCTCGCGCGGCTTCCATCGGGCGTCGAATCGATACGTGCAGACATCACGGATCGTCGCGCGGTCGAGGACGCGGTGCGCGGCGCGGCGCGCGTGATCCACGTCGCCGCGCTCTACGAGCTCGGCACGCGCGATCCCGCGCGCATGGAGGCGATCAACGTCGGCGGCACGGAGAACGTGCTTCGCGCCGCCGCATCGCATGGGATCCCATGCGTTCACGTCAGCAGCGTCGCCGCGCTCGGCCCGACCGGACCGACGCCCGCCGACGAGTCGCACTGGAACCCCGAGGCGCCGCGCTCCGCGTACGACGCGACCAAACGCGGCGCGCACGAATTCGCGCGACGCATGGCCAAGGACGGCGCACACGTTCGGATCGCGATGCCGGCGACGATCTTCGGCGCGGGCGATCCAAGCATGATCGGCTGGGCGCACGCCTGGCTCGCGCGCGGACGCGTTCGCGTCGGCGTTCGTCCCGCGATGCGCCTCGCGTTCGTGCACGTCGACGACTGCGCCGACGGCGTGGTGCGGGTCGCCGACCGCGGCGTCGACGGCGGCGAGTACATCTTGTCCGCCGCAAACCCGACGCTCGGCGAATGGTTCGCGGCGTTCGCACGCGCGAGCGGACGCCCCGCACCGCGTGTCGTTCTCCCGTCGTGGCTCGTCGACGCAGCTGGCGCAGCGGCCGCGCGATTGCCACCACGCACGCGACCGCTCCGCCTACTCCGCGACGCCGCCGCGATGTCCAAAGGCGTCGACTGGGCCTTCAGCGGCGACAGAGCACGACGCGATCTCGGTTGGTCGCCGCGCAGCTTCGACGAAGGCCTCGCCGACGTCGTCGCCGATCAACGCTCGCGCACGTCGAGCCCCGGCGCGTCTGCGAGCGCGTAGCGCGGACCGTCCGCCGCATATCCGCCATCGAACGGATCGTCCGCGAGCAACCACGCCGTATCGAGATCGACGAAGTCGACGCCACCGAGCGCCGCCGCGACGTGCGCCGCCGCCGTCATCCCGAGCCGCGTCTCGACCATCCCGCCGCACATCAGCTTCAACCCCGCCGCCTGCGCCGCGCACCCGAGCGCGTACGCCGCGATCGGCCCGCCCGACTTGACGAGCTTCAGGTTGATCCCCCCCGCCGCGCGCGCCGCCCGCACGCGCGCGAGATCCTCCATCGTCGCCACCGACTCGTCCGCGACGACCGGCGCACGCACCGCCGCGGCGACCTCCGCCATCCCGTCGAGATCCGCCGCCGCACACGGCTGCTCCCAACACTCGACGTCGAGCCCGAGCCGCTCCGTCGCGCGCGCCATCGCGATCGCATCCGCCGCAGAAAATCCGGCATTTGCATCGATCCGAAACGTCGCCCCCGGCGCTGCGTCGCGCACCGCTTCGAGCGCGCGCAAATCCGCGTCGAGATCTTTCCCGACCTTGACCTTGAAGCAAGAGAAGCCACGCGCTCGCCACGCACGCGCGAGCTCCGCCATCCGCGCCGCATCCAAAATCGGAATCGTGATGTCCGTGATCATCGTGCGCGTCGCTGCACCACGCGCATCGCCGAGCAGCTCGCGCACCGACACGCCCTCACGCCGCGCGATCGCATCGAGCAACGCGGTCTCGATCGCCGCACGCGCGACGGGCCCGACCCCGCTCGCGATCGCCTCAGCGATCTCCTCGACGCGCAACACTTCGACCCCCACGACGATCCGCGCCGCTCGCTCGACATCCGCGATCACATCGTCTTGATCCTCACGCGTCACCGGCGGAAGCGCCGCCCCCTCCCCGATCCCGACTTCCCCCGTCGCCAGCCGCACCCGCACGAGCGCCGACCGCGTCGCCTCGACGCGCCCACTCGCGATCACGAACGGATCGACGAGCCGCACCGACAGCGCCCGCACGTCGATCGCCTCGATCCGAAACATCGTCAGCGCGCGCACCGAGAGAGATTGAACAGGAAGACGGGAAGTTTTTGGAGTTCCTTGCGAACGCCACGCGCGCCGAGTAGTTTCGGCCCGTCTTTCTTCGGGGTGGAGTCGAGGAAACAAATGGCGAACAAAACTGTGCATTTGCCGGTCCTCGGGCTCGGCAACACGCTCCGCAAGGATTCGTGGTGGATCGGGCCCGCGCTGACGGTGACGATCCTCGTCGGGTTCATCGCGTACGCGACGTTCCGGGCGTTCGAGAACAAGTGGTACGAGTTCGATGCGTACCTCTCGCCGTTCTACTCGCCGTACATCGACACGTCGTTCTCGAAGGGCTGGGGTCTCCCCTTCACGCTGTCGCCCGCGATGGTGATCCTCGCCGGGCCCGCGTCGTTCCGGTTCACTTGTTACTATTATCGCAAGGCGTACTACCGCTCGTTCGCGATGGATCCGCCCGCGTGCGCCGTCGGCGAGAGCCGCGGTCACAAGTACAACGGCGAGACCAAGCTCCTCATCTTTCAGAACCTGCATCGCTTCGCGCTCTACGCGGCGATCGCGTTCCTCATGTTCCTCTGGCACGACGCCTACAAAGGCGTCTTCGCGTGGAAAGACGGCGTGCACGTCGGCATGGGATCGCTCGTCTTACTGACCAACTGCCTCCTTCTCTCCGGTTACACGTTCGGTTGCCATTCATGGCGCCACTTGATCGGCGGCAACGTGAACAGCTATTCGACCGCGCCGCTCGGCATGCTCCGTCATTCGATGTGGAAGCTCGTGACCGCGCTCAACGCGAAGCACCAGTACTGGGCATGGGCGAGCCTCTTCGGCGTCGCGCTGACCGACGTCTACGTGCGCGCGGTATCGAGCGGGATGCTCCATGACGTGAGGTTCTTCTGATGAGCGCGAAAGAGTTCGAGACGCACGAGCACGACGTCCTCGTGATCGGCGCGGGCGGCGCAGGTCTTCGCGCGGCGATCGAAGCGAGCAGCGAAGGCGTGAGCGTCGGCCTCATCTGCAAGTCACTGCTCGGCAAGGCGCACACGGTGATGGCCGAAGGCGGCGTCGCGGCGGCGCTCGGCAACGTCGAGCCGAAGGACAACTGGAAGGTCCACTTCCGCGACACGATGAAGGGCGGACGCTCGCTCAACCAGTGGCGCATGGCGCAGCTCCACGCGATGGAAGCACCCGCGCGCGTCAACGAGCTCGAGAAGTGGGGCGCGCTCTTCGATCGCACGCCCGACGGCAAGATCCTCCAGCGCAACTTCGGCGGCCACAAATACCCGCGCCTCGCGCACGTCGGCGATCGCACCGGCCTCGAGATGATTCGCACGCTCCAGCAGCACGGCATCCATACGGGGATGCAGGTGTTCATGGAGTGCACGGTCACGCGGCTCTTGACCAACGACGGTCGCGTCTGCGGCGCGTTTGGTTATTGGCGCGAGAGTGGCAAGTTCGTCTTGTTCAAGGCGAAGGCGGTCGTCATCGCGACCGGCGGCATCGGCAAGATGTTCAAGATCAACTCGAACTCGTGGGAGTGCACGGGCGACGGGCAAGCGCTCGCGTACCTCGCGGGCGCCGAGCTCATGGACATGGAGTTCATGCAGTTTCACCCGACCGGCATGGTGTGGCCGCCGTCGGTGCGCGGGACGCTCATTACAGAGGGCGTGCGCGGCGAAGGCGGAACACTTCGCAACAAGAGCGGCAAGCGGATCATGTTCGATTACATCCATCCGCTCTACGCCAAAGAGACGGCGGACAACGAGGCCGAGGCCGATCGCTGGGTTCTTCAGCACGATCCGAACGCGAAGCGCACGCCCGACTTGCTGCCGCGTGACATCGTCGCGCGCGCGATTCACTCCGAGGTCAAAGCCGGACGCGGATCGCCGCACGGCGGAGTCTTCCTCGACATCGCGACGCGCCTTCCGGCCGACGTGATCAAGAAGAAGCTGCCGGCGATGTACCACCAGTTCAAAGAGCTCGGTGACGTCGACATCACGAAGGAGTCGATGGAGGTCGGACCGACTGCCCACTACACGATGGGCGGCATTCACGTCGACTCCGAGACGCAGGAGTCGCGTGTGAAGGGGCTGTTCGCGGCGGGCGAATGCGCGGCAGGGCTTCACGGATCGAATCGTCTCGGCGGAAACTCGTTGAGCGACTTGCTCGTCTTCGGTCGCATCGCCGGGCTGCACGCGGCGAAGTTCGCGAAGTCGAACCCGACGCCGTCGCTCGACGAAGGGCAAATCGAAGCGGCGACCGAAGAGGCGCTGGCTCCGTTCTCGCGCGAAAAGGGGACGAACCCGTACGCGGTGCACGAGGACATGAAGGATCAGATGCAGAAGTACGTCGGCATCATCCGCACCGAAGAAGACTTGAAGCAGGGCCTCGTCGAGATCGAGCGTCTGCGCGGCGACTCGCAGCGCGTGAAGGTCGAAGGCAATCGCCACTTCAACGCCGCGTGGCACGAGACCGTCGACTTGCGGAACATGCTCGTTTGCGCTGAGGCGATGGCGCGCGCCGCCGTGATGCGCAAAGAGAGTCGCGGCGCGCACGCGCGTGACGACTATCCGGATCAGGACAAAGGGCACTGGAGCACGGTGAACATCGTGTCGCGCATGGGGGGCAACGGCATGGAGCTGGAGGAGCAGGCGCTTCCTCCGGTGCCGGACGAGATCAAGAAGGTCCTCGCGGAGGAATGAGCAGACCCCATGGCTGACAAAGCGACGCTCAAGATTTATCGCGGCGACAAAGACGGCGGCGACTTCAAGACGTACGAGGTCGAGACGTATCCGGGCATGGTCGTGCTCGACGCCGTTCACGAAGTGCAGGCGACGCAGGCGCCGGATCTCGCCGTGCGCTGGAACTGCAAAGCGGGGCGCTGCGGATCGTGCAGCGCCGAGGTGAACGGCAAGCCGCGACTCATGTGCATGACGCGCATGAGCCATTTTCCCGAGGGCGAGCCGATCGTGGTCACGCCGATGCGCGCGTTCCCGATCATCAAGGATCTCGTCACGGACGTGTCGTGGAACTACGAGGTCGCGAAGAAGATCCCGCCGCTGAAGCCGAAGGCGCCGGAGGCCGACGGCACGTGGCGCATGCAACAAGAAGACATCGATCGCATTCAAGAGTTCCGAAAGTGCATCGAGTGCTTCATGTGCCAGGACGTCTGCCACGTCATTCGCGATCACGACAAGAAGACCGCGTTCGCGGGGCCGCGCTTCATGATCTATCTCGCGGGGCTCGACATGCACCCGCTCGATACGCTCGATCGGCACAAGCTCATCAAAGAAGAGTTCGGCGCTGGGTATTGCAACATCACGCGGTGCTGCACCGAGGTGTGCCCGGAGAGCATCGGGATCACCGACAACGCGATCATTCCGTTGAAGGAGCGGCTCGCGGACGACAACTACGATCCGGTGCGCTGGCTCCTGCGCAAGGTCAGCGGCGGGCCGAAGAAGACGCAAGCGGTGATTCCGCGGCCGCCGACGCCGACGATGGCGGCGACGCCGATCGCGAAGAAAAGCATCGATCCGATCAAGCGGACGATGGCCGACTCGCCGTCCGCCAAAAAGAAGATCGAAAACGACAAGCCCTGACACGACGTGGGGAGAGCGCGATGGCACTCGAGCTGAAGAGACTCACGACGCAGAACCTCGAAGCGGCGCTGGCCAAGGCGAGCACATACCGCGACCTCAACCAGCCCGAAGAGGCCGACAGCATCTGCCGCGACGTGCTCGACGTCGATCCGGAGAATCTGCACGCATTGCAGATCCTCGGGCTGTCGCTGACGGATCGCTTCGGCGCGGGGTGGGTCGGGCTGTTCGAAGAGGCGATCTCGGTCTTCGAGCGGCTCGGCACCGAGTACGACCGCGTCTACTACAGCGGCATCGCGTGGGAGCGCTCGGCGAAGGCGCACCTCGAGCGCGGCGAGGCGCACAGCGCGGTGACGTCGTTCGAGCATGCGCTCGCGCTATTCGAGCGTGCGGAGAAGCTCGCGTCGGGGTCTTCGCCCGATCCGGTCCTGCGTTACAACCGCTGCGTGCGCCTGCTGACGACGCACCCGCTCCTGCTCGCCGCCGCCAGCGATCCGCGCGAAGACGCGGTGCATCTAGGCGACTGAAGCGCCACGCGAGACAGAGCCGCGCTTCGCCTCAAAAGGCGATAGAATCCCTACGTGGCAGGATCGGCATCGAAGCGCGTGCCGCTCGTCGTAGGGCGATACGCCATCCATGGAGAGATCTCCTCCGGTGGCATGGCGACCGTTCACTTCGGTCGACTCGTCGGACCGATCGGGTTCTCGCGCACCGTGGCGATCAAGCGGCTGCATCCGCAGTTCGCGAAGGATCCGGATTTCGTCGCGATGTTCCTCGACGAGGCGCGCCTCGCCGCGCGGATCCAGCACCCCAACGTCGTCCCCACGCTCGACGTCGTCTCGACCGACGGCGAGATCTTCATCGTCATGGAGTACGTGCAGGGCGAGACGTTGTCGCGCCTCGTGCGCGGTGCGCGCGATCGCGGCGGGCGCGTCCCTTCGCGGATCGCGGGAGCGATCATGGTCGGCGCGCTGCATGGGCTCCACGCCGCGCACGAAGCCAAGGACGAGCGTGGTCGTCCGCTCGGGATCGTGCATCGCGACGTGTCGCCGCAGAATGTCCTCGTGGGCGTCGACGGCGTGACGCGCGTGCTCGACTTCGGTGTCGCGAAGGCCGCGGTGCGCCTGCAGACGACGCGCGAAGGTCAGCTCAAAGGAAAGCTCGCGTACATGGCGCCCGAGCAGCTTCAGAGCGGCGTGGTCGATCGCTTGAGCGACGTGTACTCGGCGGGCGTGCTCTTGTGGGAGGCGCTCACGACGAAGCGCCTCTTCGAGGCCGAGAACGAAGGGCAGCTCTTGTCGATGGTGCTCAAGGGGCACATCGATCCGCCGAGCGTCGTCGCGCCCGAGGTGCCGGCGGCGCTCGACGCGATCGCGATGCGCGCGATCGATCGCGATCCGTCGAAGCGCTTCGCCACGGCGCGCGACATGGCGATCGCGCTCGAGCGCTCGCTCGAAGTCGCGATGTCGTCCGAGGTCGGCGAGTGGGTCGAAGCCATGGCGCGCGACGGGCTGATGCGGCGGGCCGAGCGCGTCGCGGAGATCGAGAGCAGCGCGCACGCGCGGCCATCGTCCGCGCCGCCGCAGCGCCCGTCGATGCGCGCGCGCGCAGAGTCGACGAAGACCGACGTCATGTCGCACCCGGAGTCGGATCGCACGAAGACGTTCACGCCACCGAACGCAGCGCCGACGAGCGGGACGCCGTCGAGCGGGGTGATGTCGGGATCCTCGGGATCGCACCCCGCGGCGAAGCGCGCGCGCCGCAAGATCCTCGTCATCGACGACAGCGAAGTGATGCTCACGCGCATCAAGCGCGCGCTCGAAGCCGAGGGGTACGACGTGTCGACGACGTCGCGCGCGGTCGGCAACGCGCGGTACATCCCGTCGACCGATCTCTGCATCATCGACTACCACATGCCCGGAATCGACGGCGGCACCGTCATCTCGTCGCTGAAGAGCGCGACCGAGTCGGGCGGCTCGGGTGGGCACGCTTGCCTCTTCTATCTCTACACATCGGATCCGAAGGTCGCGCAGGACTTCAAGCGCCTCGGCTTCGACGGGTGCCTCAGCGACAAAGGGAACGAAGACGCGCTCGCGCGGCAGGTGCGCGCCGTGTTCCGAATGCTTCAGATGCGCGAGATGAAGAAGAAGTGAGTCACGCCGGATAGAGACGAACGCGCGTGTACTTTCCAGGTTTCGATTTCACTTCGACGCGATAGCCGGCGAGCTCGACGTCCGCGCGCACCGCGCCGAGCCCGACGCCGCGTCCCGAGAGCGCGCCGGTGCTCGACGTGGTCGAGAGGCCCGGGGCGAAGACGAGCTCGGAGCGATCGGTCCATTGCTCGTTGGCATCGACGCCGAGCTCGGCTGCGCGCTCTTCGATGCGATCCATGTCCAGCCCGCGTCCGTCGTCCTCGAAGAGGATGGCGACGCGGCCGTCGGCGTCGGCGGCTTCCGCGCGGATGACGCCAATCGGCGGTTTTCCCGACTCTTCGCGCACCTTCGGGGTCTCGATGCCGTGCGCGATCGCGTTGCGAACGAGGTGCGTGAGGACGCCGGGCAGCACGCGCGCGAGGCGCGGCGGCACGCGGACCTCGCGCCCTTCGACCTCGAAGCGGACGCGCTTGCCGTCTTTGTCGCCCCACGTCGGCGCCATGTCGACGAGGCTCGCGGTGCTCTCGCCGAACGGGCGCGACGCGAGTCGATCGACGACGCGCGCGAGATCGTCCCCCTTGCCGCGCGCGAGGTCTTCGAGCCGCTCGACGTCGGAGCGCTGCACGGTGATCTGATCGAGCGCCGCGCGGCCGATCGGTGACGCGGCGACGAAGACGTCGCATCCCTTGTCGAGCGCGGCCCGCGCGCGTGCGAAGCTCGACGTGAGCGCGCCGTGCACCGAACCGGTCGTCGCGAAGCCGTCGCCGCGCGCGAGCGACCGCAGCTCGTCGAGATCCTCTTCGAGCTTCGCGCACTCCGTCTCCAGCTCGTGCAGATCGAACGCGCGCGCCTCGCCCTTCACGGTGTGCACGTGCCGGAACAGCTCGTCGATCTCCGCGGTCGGGAGCTGGCGCGGCGTGGTGCCGACGATCGCGCCGCAGCGGGCGAAGCGTTCGCGCGAGGCGTCGATGAACGCGACGAAGACCTGCCCGCCGCCGGCGATGAGGCGACGCATCGCCGTCATGCGCCGCGCGTGCTCTTCTTCTTGCGTCTGCACCGTCTGCTCGAGCTGCCGCTTCTCGCTGACGTCGGTCGCGAGGAGCATCACGCGCTCGATCTTTCCCGACTTTCCGCCGTGCGACGCGACGGCGCGGAACTCGAGCTCGAGCGGCACGATCGTTCCGTCGGCGCGGCGCAGAGGCACTTCGCGCGGCGCGAGCGCGGCGAGCTCTTTCCAGTCCGAGAGCTCGACGTCGAACGCCATCGCGAGCCACTCGTCGAAGGCCTGCGCGTCGACGTCGTGCGCGTCCGCGCCGCCGTACAAGAGATCGCGCACGCTCTTCCCTTCGAGCTCGCCTTTTCCGAAGATGCGCGCCGCTTGCCGCGACACCGCGCCCGCGACCTTGCCGTCCGCGCCGAACGCGAGGATCGCTTGGCGCATGTGGTCGAACAGATCGCGAAGGTTCTGCGTCGCGGCGGCGAGGCGATGCTCGCGATCGGCCACCGCTTCGCGCATGACGTCGAACGCCTTCGCGAGCTCGCCGATCTCGTCGTCCGCACCGACCTCGACCCGCGTCGTGAAATCGCCGCGTCCGATGCGGCTCGTCGCGGCGCCGAGTGCGCGCAACGGCAGGACGATGAGGTTGCGCGCCATGAAGATGAGGAGCGCGGCCGTCACCGCGGCGAGCGCGAACGACAGCCAGAAGATGCTCCGACGACTGTCGGAGAACGCTTGGTTCTCGCGCGCGAGCGAGAACACGAGGAGCGTCTTGCCTATGGGTGCCTTGCTCGCGCTCGTCACCCGCCGAAGGACCTCGACGCGATCGTCGAAGATCTTCTCCGTCCCGAGCTCCGCGTCCACCGGCGCCGCGGACGATCCGCACGTCCCGCGCTCGACCGAAGGCTTGTCCCCCTTCGCCGTCCATACGCGCGCGCAGACGATCTCGGGGTTCGTGCGCAGATCGTCGAGCTCCTTGTCGATTGCCTCGGCGTCGTCGAAGTCGAGCGGCGCGGCGAGGCTCACCGCGAACAGATCGGCGACCATCGACGCCGCCTTGTGCTTCGAGTCGACGAGGCTCCGCCGCTCGCGCCCCGTGAGCTGCACGTAGAGGAGCAGCGACACGATCGCGAGGACGAGCACCGTCGCGAGGGCGAGCTTCGTTCCGAGCGAGAAGCGGGGGGAGGCCATGGGATTTCGTGCGGTCTCCCGAGCGTACCGTCTATCATCGAGGTTGGGTGCGTCCCGCGACACCATGGCCGAAGCGCCTCGCGGCGCTTGTCGTCATCGCGCTGGTGCTGGTGTTTGCCGGCTCGGTGGGCGCGGAGGACGTCGTTGTGCCGCTCGGGCTTCAAGCGGAGCTCGTCGCGAAGGTGGCGTCGTACGACAAGAACTTCGCGGCGCGGTCCGGCGAACGAGCCCAGGTGTTCCTGCTCGTCAAATCAGGGAACGCCGACTCGTCGCGCGCGGCGGCGCACCTGCAGTCGGCGCTCGGAGGTTTGGCGCACGTCGGCGGACTCCCGCACGACGAGCACGTCGTGACGTACGGAGGCGGAGCCGCGCTCGCCGCGCTCGTCAAATCGCGCCGCGCGGCGATCGTCTACATCACCCCCGGTTTCGCCGAAGACCTCGCCGAGATCCGCGTGGCGCTCGATGGCCTCGACGTCCTCAGCGTCGCCGCCGTCGCCGAGTACGTCCCGAAGGGGATCGTCCTCGGCTTCGATTTGGTCTCCGGAAAACCGAAGCTCCTCTGTCACCTCACGCAGGCGAAGAAGCAAAACGTCGCCTTCAAATCCGAGGTCCTGAAGATCATGAGGGTCTACGAATGAGACGAGTCCTCTATGCCGCGGCGTTCGTGCCAGCGCTCGTCTTCGCACAGACGACGGCGCGCGCCGACGACACCGCGGACTTGCGCGGGCTCCTCAACGAGCCGGTCGTCACGACCGCGTCGAAGTCCGCCGAGACGGCCACGCTCGCGCCCGCGACCTCGACCACGCTCACCGCCGAAGACTTCCGCCGCTACGGCATCCACTCGCTCGACGAAGCCATCGATTTTCTCTCGCTCGGAATGGTCACGTCGAACTCGCTCAAGGGCGTCGACATTGGCTCGCGCGGCGTCACGATCACCGCCGACTCCGGCGATCACGTTCTCCTCCTCATCAACGGTCATCCGGTGAACGAGCCGCTCTTCGGCGGCGCGCGCTTCGATCGCGGCGCCGGCGTCCCGATCGAGATGATCGATCACATCGAAGTCATCCTCGGTCCGGGCTCGGTGCTCTACGGATCGAACGCGATGCTCGGCGTCATCAACGTCATCACGAAGCGCGCAAAGGATCTCACCGGCGGGCACGTCGTCCTCGAGAGCGAGATCGGAAAGTCGTACCGCGCGGCGGCGCTCGGAGGGCTTGAATTCAGCCTCTTCAAGCGGCCGAGCGAGCTGACGTTCGGCTTCGAGTTCTATACGCAGTCCGGTCCGACGTTCTCGTTCGGTCCGCAAGACGGCGGCATCGACAGCGTCACTGGGCAACCTTCGGTGTACACGCGCGATCGATCCAGCGACGTGTTACCGGCGCCGTTCTGGGGCGGTCGCGCGACGCGCGGGTATTACTCGCAAGCGCCGTCGGGGCTCCTCCACTTCGTCAGCGGCAACCTCGAAGTGACGGTCAAGGCCACCGCGTTCAAGCAATCGATCCCGTATCGCGCGCGCTACACCGCCGCCGTGCCCGACTTCAACGATCCGGACTCGTACACGGTGCATCGCTCGGTGTGGTTCGACGCGCGCTACCACGCGACGCTCTCGCCGATCGCCGAGCTGACGACGCGCCTCTACGGCGACTCGTTCGACTACCAGGACATCCAGAACACGACGTCCGCGAGCGGATGTCTCTACGAGAACGTGACGACGTGCCGCTACGAAGTCGTCGGCGCGTCGCGCTGGGCGGGCCTCGAGGTGCAGGCGTCGCTCGACTGGCTGAAGGATGCTTCGTTCGTGACCCTCATCGGCGTGGACGGGCGTCTGCGATCGATCAAGTCGAAGTCCGACGCGCTCGACTACGGAGATCGCCGACCGCTGCTGTCGAGCTTCGGGATCATCGATCGCAACGACAAGGTGCTCGGCGCGTACGTGCAGCAGACGTGGCTCCCGACATCGTGGCTCAGTCTCAACGGCGGCGCGCGCATCGATCAGGAAGATCGATTCTCTGGCGTCATCTCGCCGCGCTTCGCCGCGAGCGCGAAGGTGTGGCAAGGAGGAACGTTGAAGGGCGTCTACGCGGAGGCGTTTCGTTCACCGTCGTGGGTCGAGACGACCTTCGCCAATCCGCTGACGATCGTCGCGCACGATCTCCGCCCCGAGCGCGTTCGCTCCGTCGAAGGATCGATCGAACAACGCTTCGGCGCGCACCGCCTCTTGATGGGCATGTTTCGATCGTGGTGGAGCGATCTGGTCGAGCTTCACGTCCTGACGCAACAGGAGCAAGAAGAGGCCGCGCGCCGCGGTGAGATCGATCTGCTCCGCGCGTACGGCATCATCCAGTTTCGCAACGTGTCGTCCGTCGACAACTACGGAATGAACTTCGGCTACGAAGGTTCCGTCGGCGACACCGGGCAGCTTCGCTTCGGCGCGAACCTCACCGGCGCGATCGCGCGGCGCTCGGATCCGCAGTCGCCGTCACAACGACTCACCGTCGCGCCGCAGACGTTCGGCAACGCGCGCGTGTCGTACGATCTCCCCGGCGAGCTCCCGACGCTCGGCGTCGCCGCGCACTACCTCGGCGCGCGACCGGCCGATCGCGCGTTCGACGGCAACTTCCCCGTCGCGCCGTACGCGCGAGCGCAGCTCGAGATTCGCGGCACGGTGAGCGGTCCGATCCCGCATTCGCTCCTGCCGGGCCTCTCGTACAGGTTGAGCGCGAACTACGCGGCCGCGACGCGCGCGCCGTACGTCGTCGGCCCGGCACAGTATGCGTCGACGACCTACACGGGGAACGCCGAGCTCGCGCCGGTCGACCGCTTCCGCGTCACCGTCGGGCTACAATGGGACTTCGGGGCGGGAGGCTCGCGATGAGGCTGCGCATGGCTCTGATCCTCGCGATGAGCACGGCGATCGCCGGTGCGTCGGCGGCCGCGTGCTTGGACTTCGCGCCGAACTACGTCGCGCCGCCGGACGCGGCACCACCGCCACCGCCGCCGATGGACGCCGGTCCCGACGCGCCGGACGTCGACAACCGTCCGTCGTGTCAGCAGTGCATCGAGACGCCCGACACGCCCGGGCCCGGCTGCCACGACGAGCTCGCCGCGTGCCTCGTCGATCCGCTCTGCAAGTCGGCGTACGAGTGCATTCTCGAGAACGGTTGCCTCACGAAGGGGACGCGCCAGAAGGTGATCATCTGCGGGCTCCCGTGCGCGGAGGACGCTGGCATCATCACGCAGACCGAGCCCGCGGCGGTCGAGATCCTCAACGTGGCGTCGTGCGCGTCGAAGGCATGCCAGACCTCGTGCCTCCCCGATGCGGGCGCCGACTGACCGGAGTCGCGACTCAGCGCAGCGTGCACGAATGCGCGAGCGCGTCGCGTGCGCGTTCGCGCGTGACGCCGGGCGCTTTCATGTTGGCCGCGGCGATGGGGAGCGCGGCGCACGTCGCCTTGAGGTTGCCGCCGTAGCTGCCGAACGCATCGATCGCGCCGACGACGACGAAGTGCGTCGCCGGGAGTCGCGTGATCGCGTCGGCCAACACGCCGTCGAGCTCGTTCGGGCAGCGTTTGAGCGCGTTCGAGAGCGGCACGAGGAGCGCCGAGTAGACCTCGGGCGAGCGCTCGGCGAGCGCCTTGGCCCACAGCGTGTGGAGGCGCGCGCACTTCATGAGCTCGTTCTTTCCGGCCGCGCCGACGATGCCGGGCTCGCCCGCGGTCGCCAGCCACGCGAGGAGATCGTCGTCCTCGGCGGCGATCTTGATCACGGCGTCGACGCAGTAGCCGTTGTCGCGTGACGCAGGCGGCACCACGGTCAACGACTTGCGCGCTTCGGCGCTCGCGTCGGCCGAGGAGAGCCCGCGGCACATCGCGCCGCGCGTCGAGCCGTCCGCGAGGCGACGCTCGACGGCGTCCTTCGCGGCCGCACCGACGCTCGCGAGCCCCGTCGCGACCGCCGCGTTCTGCTGACTCGCCGCGAGCCGAACGAGCGCGCCTTCGAGCTCGGTCACGAACTGCGCGAGGTGCGGATCCTTTCGCGACATCGCCGCGGCCGCCGACTCCGCGCGCGACGGATCGCCGAGCGCCTTCTTCAACGTCGTCGTTCCCCACGGCGCATCGCGCAGCGTCGCCGCCCACGCGAGCTGGTACGCGGTCGGATCGTAGGCGGTGCGCGACTCGATCGCGATCACTGCCTTCGGGTTTTTGTCCGCGAGCCGCCCGAGCGCTTGAAGCGCCTCCGGCGTCCCCTTCGTGTCGAGCCAGACGACGTCGCCCTTCGCCTCGGCCTCGGCGACCGTCGACGGGCGACAGCCGACGCACGAAATCCCGACGGCGATCAGCCACCCCCACGCGTGCCTTCTCACAAAGGGATCCTATCTCAGGTGGTAACCTCGTGCGCGGTGCACGCGACCATTCGCCGGCTCCTCATTGCGATCGCCGCATTCGTCGTCCTCGTCATGGTCGGCGCGGTCGGCTACTTCGCGCTCGGACGCGGACGTTGGTCGTTCGGCGACTGCGTTTACATGACGATCATCACGATCTCGACCGTCGGCTTCGGCGAGCTCAACGACATGCGCCAAGTCCCGGGCGCGCGCCCGCTCACCATCGGGCTCATTCTCGGCGGCGTCGGCACGCTCGCGTACATGCAATCGAACCTCACCGCGCTCCTCGTCGAAGGGGCCATCGGTCAGGCGCTCCGGAGAAATCGAATGCGAAAACAGATCGCCGCGCTGTCGGGGCACATCGTCGTCGCGGGCGCCGGATCGACCGGCAAGCACGTCCTCGAAGAGCTCGTCGTCACGCACACGCCGTTCGTCGTCATCGATCGCAACCAAGCGCACCTCGATCGACTGTCGCAAGATCTCACCGGCGGCAAGATGCTCTACGTCATCGGCGACGCGACCGAGGATCACGTCCTCATCGAAGCGGGCACGGCGCGTGCGCGCGGCGTCGTCGCTGCGCTCACGCACGACAAGGACAACCTCTACGTCACGCTGAGCGCGCGCAGCTTGAACCCGTCGGCGCGCATCGTCTCGAAGAGCGTCGAAGACGAAGCGGCGCCGAAGATCCTCAAGGCGGGCGCGACCGCGATCGTCAACCCCACGCTCATCGGCGGTCGACGCATGGCGAGCGAGCTGATTCGCCCCGAGGTGAACGAGTTTCTGGATCAGATGCTGCGCGACAAGGACAAGAACCTGCGCCTCGAAGAGGTCATCATCGTGCGCGGCTCGTCGTTCGTCGGCATGGCGCTGAAGGACACGCCGATCCGTCGCGAGACGCGCCTGCTCGTCGTCGCGGTGCGCGGCGGCGATCGCACCTTCACGTACAACCCGGATCCGGAGCACGTCCTCGAAGAAGGCACGACGATGATCGTCATGGGCGAAGCGGACAGCGTCGTGAAGCTTCGGCAGCTGGTCTTGCCCGCCACGACGACGGCGTGAGCGCGCCATGAGTCGCGGCGATGGATGACCCTTCTCCGAGGATCGCGGAGCGCGTCGACGAGGCGCTGCAGCAAGCGCTCGAGCGAGCGGTCGCGCCGCAGCGGACCAAGAACGCGCGCGTCGTGAGCGTCGTGCGCGCGGTCGCGGCCGCGCTGTTCCTCGCCGGGCAGCTGCCGGGATTTTTCGGCGGCGTCGCCGACGAGGTGAAGACGATGCCGCTCTTCGTCGGGTACTTCGTCGCGGCGCTCGCAGTGGCGCTCGCGGTGCGTCGTTGGCGAAGGTTCACGTCAGCCTCTTGGTATGCGCTCGCGTTGCTCGACCTTCCGCTCGTGTTCGCGATCCAGTGGGTCGGGCTGCCGCTCACGCGCGTGCCTCGCGTCGGCGCGGTGTTCACGGGCGGCGTGTATCTCTTGGTGATCGTCTCCGCGCTGCTGTCGCTCCAGAAGCGGCACGTCCTCACCACCGCGGGCGCGGCGATCGCCCTCAGCGTGACGCTCTTCTATCGAATCGGATCCCAAGCACCGAGCGAGTGGTTTCGCAGTGTTCTCCTCCTCGGCGTCGCCGCGGCCATCGCCGCGATCGTCACCGAGCAGATGCGATCGCTCGTCTACCGCACCGCGACCGACGAGGTCCTCCGCGAGCGGCTCGGCCGCTATTTCTCGCCGGGCGTGCGCGATCGCATCCTCGAGAGCGGCTCGACGCGCACCGGCGAGCAGCGCACCGTCACCGTCCTCTTCTCGGACATTCGCGGCTTCACATCGATGTCCGAGAAGCTCGAGAGCCCTGCCGTCGTCGCGATGCTCAACGAGTACTTGTCCGAGATGGTCGACGTGATCTTTCGGCACGGAGGCACGCTCGACAAGTTCATGGGCGACGGGATCATGGCGTACTTCGGCGCGCCGATCGCGCGCGCGGATCACGCGACGGAGGCCGTGCGTTGCGCGCTCGACATGCTCGTGGCGCTCGACGCGCTCAACGAACGGCGGCGCGCGCGCGGTGAGCCGGCGCTCGCGATCGGCATCGGGCTCAACTCGGGGCCGGTCGTCGTGGGCGACATCGGCTCGGAGCACCGGCGCGAGTACACGGCGATCGGCGACACGGTGAACGTCGCCTCGCGCATCGAAGCGCTGACGAAGCAGCACGGGGCGACGGTCCTCGCGTCGGAGGAGACACGCCGCATGGCGAGCGCGGATCTGGTGTGGACCGAAGCGCCGGCGGTGTCGGTGCGAGGCAAAGCGGCCCCCGTGAAGACGTACGTCCCCTCGCGGGCGTGAGATATTCGAAGAGCGAAGATGCCGAGCGACGTGGCTACGGCTGCGCGCCGTGACCGAGCTTCTTCGTGCCGTCCTTGAAGACGACTTGGATGTTCGTCGGATCGGCGACGACGACGAGGCCCTTGCCGAACTTGGAGTGCGCGATGAGCGCGCCCTTGGCGAAGCGCGAGGTCATCGCGTACGGCGTGAAGACCTCGTCGGGCTTGTCGGCAATCTCTTCCCACTTGTGCTCGGGCTCGGCCGGCTTCGAGTAGTCGTGATCGGAGTCCTGGCCGGACCCATAAGAGCGCTGCTTCGTGCGTTTGATCGACATGTGAGGAGCGCTTTACCGCCCTTCGCTCCGAAGGTCCACTGGCCCATGTAGGGCGGGGCGCTGCATCGCGCCGAGCGCGGAGAAGCGCGCGTGCGGCGGGCCGACGCGCGCGGCGAACGCGACGTCGTCCGCTCCAACGGCGACGACGTGACGAGCGAGCGGCGCGAGCGTGACGACCGCGGCGCCGGCGTCGAGCGCGGCGACGACGTGGACGTGACGGCCGGGCGGCGGGATCGCGATCGACGCGGCGACGCCGACGGCGTGCTCGTCGGTGCGGTGGAGATCGCCGGCGAACGTGACGGCGTCGATCCAACGAGCGGCGTCCGCGCGCTCGGCGTCGGTGAGATCGCCGCGCGGGACGCGGCGCTCGGCGTCGGTGAGCGCGAGGTGGAGCGCTTCCGCGAACGCCCGCGCCCGCATGACGTCGCCTTCGACGATGGCGACGCGCGGGCTCAGGCATCCGCGCTGATCGAACGCGACGACGTCGTCGGCGAGCGCGCGGGCGGCGGCGTCGAGCGTCGCGCGATGCGACACGAGCGCGACGCCCATTCCGGCGCCGTGGCCGCGGACGATCACGTCGGCGCGCGCGCGGGCGCGGATCGCGGCGATCGTCTCGTCGCGCCCGTAGACGTGGATCTCGCCCTCGGTGATTTCCTCGACGTCGATTTCCGCGGCGAGCGACAGCG
>JBBQXV010000058.1:0-37257 GCA_038209335.1 Polyangiales bacterium
TCGAGGCCGGAGCCGCACAGGCGATTGACCGTGAGCGATGGGACCTCGAACGGCATTCCCGCGAGGAGCGCCGCCATGCGCGCGACGTTGCGGTTGTCCTCGCCGGCTTGGTTCGTCGCGCCGAAGACGACGTGATCGACACGCGTGTAGAGTGCAGGTTGTCGCGCGCCGAGCGCGGTGATCACGTGCGCAGCGAGATCGTCCGCGCGCACGGTGGCGAGGGCGCCGCGGTAGCGGGCAATCGGAGTTCGGACGGCGTCGACGAGGTAAGCGTCTCGGAGGTTCGGCATTTCGCCGCGGAGCGTAGCTCACCCTCGCGGGACGCGGGGGTCGACCACGATACCGTCTTTCCACACGTAAAATCCCTCGCCGCTCTTCTTCCCGAGCTTGCCCGCGCGCACCATCGTGCGAAGCAGCGCCGGCGGTCGGAACTGCTCGCCGATCTCTTTGTGGAGGTGCTCGAGGATCGCGAGGCGCACGTCGAGGCCGACGAGATCCGTCAGCTTGAGCGGTCCCATCGGATGCCGATACCCGAGCTCCATCGCGCGATCGATGTCGGCGACGCTGGCGACGCCCGACTCGACCATGCGCATCGCTTCGCATCCGAGCATGACACCGAGGCGGCTCGACGCGAAGCCGGGGACGTCGCGCACGACGATCGCGGTCTTGCCGATTTTCTTCGCGAAGGCGAGCGCGCGCTCGAGCGACGCGTCGCTCGTCGCGAGGCCGCGCACGATCTCGAGGAGCTCCATCACAGGAGGCGGATTGAAAAAATGCATGCCGAGCGTGCGATCCGGTGCACCGATGCGCGCGCCGAGCTCGGTCAGCGACAAGGACGACGTGTTCGACGCGAGGAGCGCGCTCAGCGGAGCCGCGGAGACGACGTCGCGAAAGAGCGACACCTTCAGCTCCATGCTCTCCGGAACGGCCTCGACGACGATCTCGGCGTTCGCGCACGCCGCCGCGACGTCCTTCGAAGCGCTGATCGCCGCGAGCGTCGTGGTGCGTGCGTCCGCCGTGATCTTCCCCTTCGCGACGAGCTTCTCGAGCTGCGCGCCGATCGCCGCCACCGCCTGCTCCGCGCGTCCGGGGACCGTATCGAAGACGCGCGTCGTGTAGCCCGCCGCGCCCGCGACTTGGGCGATCCCTTGCCCCATCGTGCCGGTGCCGAGGACGGTGACGACGCTCACGCCGTCGCCTGCGCGACCCTCGGGAGCGCGTGCCTCGTCATTCACGAGGCCTCTTCTTTTGCCTTCGGCTGCAGGTGCGTGAGCGACGCGCCGCACTCGCACTCGTCCGGCACTTGCGTGCGGTGGTAGATGCGCTCGCAGCGCGGGCAGACGCGCGCGTCGGGCTCGTACGCGATGATCTTGTCCGTCGCCGCGCATCGCTTCCCGACGACCTGCGGCGGCTCGGCCAAAAGCAGCTCGCCCGCGTTCGCGCTCGCGTCTGGCAGCTCGACGTCCTCGGCTATGTCGACGACATCCGGCACGCGCGACCGCGCTTCCTGGACGATCCACGCCGCCGCTTGCGGTTGGCTCGCGAGCGACGCGACGACGGTGATCGCAGTCCCCGTGTCGTCCGTGCCGACGACGCGAACCGCGTCATCCGAGAAGCCGATCCGCTCGATCGCCCACCAAGGAATTCGCCGGAGCCCGTTCTTCTCGACGGCGACGCCGGGATCGCCGACGCGCAGCGAAGGCTCGCCGCTCGTCCCGAGCCAGATCGCCGCGCCGAGAACGACGGCGCCGCCCGCCAGCACCCACGCCGCGAACTTGATCGGCTCGCCCGCGGTTTCGGCCGCGCGCATCATCGGCGCGAACTGCCCATACGCTCCGGCGCCCATTCCAATCGCGCCGATCGCGCCGAGCCCCCGCACCACCATCGGGCTCATCGCGCTCGTCGGTTCGAACCGCCGCTCGCGTCGCTCTCGTTTCGACTTCTTCTTCGTCACCTTCGCCATCGATTCATCCGCCTTACGTCGCGTCACGCGCGTTACGTCAACCGAGCGAGCTCGTCATACAGGTACGCCGCGCTCTTGATTCCCAGGTGGTAGTTCTCGAGATCGAGCCACTCGTTCGGCGCGTGCGCGTTCTCGTCGGGCTGACCGAAGCCCATCAGCAAACACGGCTTGCCCATCGCGTCGGCGATCGTCCGCACGAACGGGATCGATCCCCCTTCGCGCATGAAGATGGTCGGCTTGCCGAACGCCTTGGAGAACGCGCGCTTCGCGACCTCGTACACAGGATGATCCGTCGGCGCGAGGTACGGACGTCCGCCGTGCAGGTACTCGACGCGCACGCGCACGCCGGGCGGCGCGATCGATTTCAAGTAGTCGCCGACCTTCTTCTCGATCACCTCGGGCTCTTGGTGCGGCACGAGGCGGCAGCTGATCTTCGCGGACGCGCGCGCGGGGATGATGGTCTTCGCGCCCTCACCCGTGAATCCGCCTGTGATGCCGCAGCAGTCGAGCGTCGGTCTCGCCCAGACGCGCTCGAGCGTCGAGTAGCCCTTCTCGCCGAACGTCGTCGGACAACCGGTCGAGCGCAGCCACTCTTTTTCGTCGAACGGGAGCGACGCGATCTCTTTGCGCTCGACGTCGGTCATCTTGACGACCTCGTCGTAGAAGCCGGGGACCAGGATCCGCCCGTCGTCGTCGTGGAGCTTCGCGATCATCTTCGCGATCACGTTGACGGGATTCATCACGCCGCCGCCGAACGATCCCGAGTGCAGATCCATCGCCGGCCCGTCGACGAAGAGCTCGAGGTACATGAGCCCGCGAAGACCCACGCACAGCGAAGGAATTCCGCGCCCGAACATCGCGGTGTCGCTCACGCAGACGAAATCCGCGGCGAGCTCCTTCGCGTGATCGCGAAGCACGGCGTCGAGGTTCATGCTGCCGACCTCTTCTTCGCCCTCGACGATGAACTTGAGGTTGATCGGGAGCTTGCCGACCGTCTTCACGAACGCTTCGATCGCTTTGACGTGGATGTACACCTGGCCTTTGTCGTCGACCGTGCCGCGTCCCCACAGACGCCCTTCGCGCATGTCCGGCTCGAACGGCGGCGAGATCCACTCGTTCAGCGGATCGACCGGCTGCACGTCGTGGTGTCCGTACACGAGGAGCGTGGGCTTTCCCGGCGCGTGCATCCACTCGCCGAAGACCGACGGATGCCCCTTGGTCGGCCACACTTGGACGTTGGCGGCGCCGAGGCGGCGAAAGTCTGCCGCGAGGTGCTCGGCGTTCCGCTTCACGTCGTCGTCGTGCTTCGGATCGCTCGAAATCGACGGGATCTTGCACCAGTCGATGAGCTCGTCGACGAACTTGCGTCGACTGCCGTCGATGTACTTCAGGACTTCATCCATGCGCCTTCCTCTACCACTCACCTGGCCAGGAGCGCGAGCGCCTCGCGGATGAGTTGCGGGAGCGGCGCGGAGTCGATTTCCGCGTCGAGCGCCGTGAGCGCGCGGTCGATCTCCTGGGGGCGGAAGCTCATGTTCGCGAGCGCGCTTCGCAAGAGGTCGGCGTTCGATCCGCCGCCGCGTGCGATCGGCGTCACGGGCGCCGTCGACGCCGCGCCGGGACGCCCCATCGGCAGCTTGTCGCGAAGCTCGAGGACGAGACGCTCCGCCGTCTTCTTGCCGACGCCCGAAATGGCGGTGAGGCGCGCGACGTCCTTCGCGTTGATCGCGCGCGCCAGCTCGTCGGCGGGGAGCGCGCTCAACACGGCCATCGCGATCTTCGGTCCGACGTTCGACACGCCGATCAGCGTGCGAAACGCCGCGCGCTCCGCGTCGGTCGCGAATCCATAGAGCATCAGCGCGTCCTCGCGCACGTGCGTGTGCACCAAGAGCGTGACGCGGCCGTCGCTCTCGATCTTCGCGCGTCCGAGCGTCCCGAGCGGAACTTGCAGCTCGTACCCCACGCCGCCGACGTCGAGCATGGCGGCGTGCTCGGTCTCGAGCTCCACCACCTTCCCGGTCAGGCGGCCGATCATCCGCGCACGGTATCAGGTTCTTCAGCGACGGCGACGACGCGAGCCGAACGCGATCGCGCCCGCGAACGCCGCGAGCCCGAGGGCGGTGAAGACGTTGGACGCGCGCTCGGGCGACGTCGCGCAGTTGAACGAGCTCTTCGAAGCGTTGAGGACCTCGCTCCGCGGTGCGGTCCCGACCTGACGGCACTGCCCGTCGTAGATCGGGCACTGCGGCTCGCCCGCTTCGTGCGTCACCTGACGCACGTTGCTCGCGACCGATTGATCCGCCGATGCCGTCAGGACGAGATCCGTGGCGAGCGAGGCGTGCGCGAGATCGCTTCGCATGCGCGTGATGCGCGCCTGACCGTCGGTGAGCCCGATGCCTTGGAAGAGCGCATCGAGATCGTCCTGCCGCACTTGATCGGTCGTCTCGCCGCCGACGCCCGCATCGGAAGGAGGAATCGGCAGGTAGTCCGACCCGCCGCTCGGCGTCGGAATCCGTCCTTGGCTGATGACGTACTGGCGGAGCGACGACTGCGACTGCGACGTCGAGCTCTCGATCTCCCAGCCGCGCCCCGCGAGCCCCGCTTCGTCCTTCGCGCGAAGCTCGCGGTAGTTGCTCGAGCTCGTCGCCCAATCCCAAACGAGCTCGTCGTCCTTGACGCGATACGAAGGGAAATTCTGCGGTTCGTAGCGTCCGTCCGAGACGACCCACAGCGTGATTCCGACCGTCGCGCCCGTCCCCGCGGCGACCATGCGGAGCGGAAGGATCGGCGACGCCCCGGCGGTCGTCACGCGCACCGGACGCATCGCTTGCACGCCCGCGCCCGGCACGAGCTTGAGCGCGAGAAAATCGTAATGCTCCGTGACGTACGCCGACACGATCGGCTTCACGTCGTCGGGGATCACATAGCCGTGCGACGTGAGCCAATCGTTGAGCGCGTTCGGATCGGTCGAGTGGAGCTGCACCGTCTCGTAAGGTCCGACCGTCTCTTGGTGCGTGACGACGACGCCCGCGTCCGCGGCGTTCTGCGGCGCCGGCGTCGTTCCATCCGATGCGCCTCCCGAGGTCGCTCCACCGAACCGGCAACTCGACGGCGGCGCCGGACAGTTCATCGGCGGCGCTTGCACGATCGTTCCGCTGATCTGATCGAGCGTCGAGAAGAGCGTGTCCGAGCTCAAACCGATCTTCGCCTCGCCGTTGATCGGCAACACCCACGCAAAGGTCGACGGGCTCCCCTTGTAACGAATCTGGTCGTAGAGGGTCGTCTGCACCGGCGACACCGAGAGGATCATCCGGTGATCGGTGATCACCGACTCGACCTCACCGGGCGGCGTCGGCGGATGAAAGCAGCCGCCACACGCCGAAGCGTCGCGCTCCGCCGCGATTCCGAGCGTCGCTACCGCTGCCACGAGCCCGAGCACCGTCGTCGTCTTGCGCATGTCTGCCTCCGCTGGGTACGGCACGCATACAGCACGAGTTGTTCCACCGTGCCACGCAAACGATTCATCGACAAATAAAGGGGTGGATCCTCACAGCCGCATCGCGCGAATGTCGCGTGTGGCACAATGTGGCATCAACAAAAAACATAACGCCGCGCGGGGTGGGGCCGCGCGGCGCATTAAGAAAAGCAAGCGTTTCGAGGGGAGGAGGAGGAGGAGGAGGAGGCAAGTCACATACGGCGACGACGTCGCCCACGAACCAAGCTGAAGCCGAGCAGTCCGGCGATGCCGCCGAAGGTGAGAACGGAATCTGCGCCGAGCACCGGCGCCGCCGCGCAGTTGAACGAGTCGCCGTGGCCGCCGTTGTCGAACGACGTGCTGCCGGGTTGCGGATCGTACATGCCGCCGTCGCCCCTCGGGTCCAGCGGGCAGTCCGGATAGGGCGAGCAGACGGGCGCGCCGGTCGACGCGGTCACGCGGCGAAAGTTCGAGAGGAAGGATTGATCGGCCGTCGCACCGAGGACGAGATCCGACGCGAGCGCCGCGTGCGCGAGATCCGCGCGGAGGCGCGTGAGTCGAAACTGTCCGCCGGCGATCCCTTTGAAGAGCGCCGTCACGTCGTCTTGCAGTTGCTGCGCAGACGTCTCACCTGCGGACGCATCGGTCGCCGGAGTCGGCGGGTACTCGAGGCCGGCATCGACGTACGGATTCGACGCCGCGAGGTTCTTGAGTTGGTTTTCGATCTGCGTTTGGCTCATTTCGATCGAGCTCTCCATTTCCCAGCCGCGCCCATTCGTCGCCGCGCTCTTCTGCGCGCGCAGCGCTCGGTAGTTGCTTTGGCTCTGGTTCCAATCCCAGACGAGCTCGCTGTCGTCGATCCGAAATGTAGGGAAATTCTGCGGCTCGTAGCGACCATCGGCGACCATCCAAAGCGTGACGCCGACCGTCGCGCCAGTGCCCGCGGCGACCATGCGCAGCGGCAGAATCGGCGAGGCGCCGGCCGTCGTGACACGAACCGGTCGCATCGCTTGCACGCCGGCGCCCGGCACGAGCTTCAGCGCGAGAAAATCGTAGTGCTCATTGACGTACGCCGTGATGATCGTCTGCACTTCGGCGGGGATCGCGAACCCGTTCGTCGTGAGCCAGTTGTTGAGCGCGTTCGGATCGGTCGAATGGAGCTGCACCGTCTCGTATGGACCGACGACGTCGTGGTGGGTGACGGTGACGCCGGAGTCGCTCGCCGATGAAGCGTCCGCCGAACCCGCCGAGCCGTAGTTGCCGCACGACGGAGGAGACGGGCATGGCGAAGGCGGCGCGGTGATCGCCGTCTGCGAGCTCTGGTCGAGCGTCGTGAAGAGAGCGTCCGAGCTGAGACCGATTTTCGCTTCACCGTTGATCGGCAACACCCACGCGAACGACGACGGGTTCCCCTGGTACCGAACCTGATCGTAGAGCGTCGTCTGCACCGGCGAGATCGAGAGGATCATGCGGTGGTCGGTGACGACCGTCGGGTTCTCGTCGGGCGGGTGAAGACAGCCGCCACACGCCGAAGCGTCCTTCTCACCGAGCACGCCGAGCGTCATCGCCGTCGTCATCACACCCATCATCGCGAGAGCCTTGCGCATCGTCGTCTCCTTGAACGAAGCCGGATTGAGCAAGGCAAGTGCCACGTCATAATTGTATGTATTTACAGAAAATCATTGCTGGGTGGCACGATCGCCGATGCCGACTGTGTGCCGATCGCAACGAGCGTGGCACAGTCATCGCGGACTCGACCAACGCGCGCGACACGGGCACACTGGCGCGATGCCGTCGTGGCGGCTCCGAATCGCGTTCGTGGCGCTGGCCGGCTGCGCTGCCGGCGCGTCGCGCTCCGATGACGCTGGGATCGATGCCGGCGCCGACGTCGCGAAGACGTGTACGCGCGACGCGCGGCTGCTCCCGCCGTTCGACTACGTGCCGACCCGGCGGGTCGAGGGCGCGTGCACCGACGACGAAGTCTTCGCGTTCGGCACGGCGTGCGGTCCGGATCCGGGCGCCAAGAAGTGCGCGCTCTTCCTCGCGTCGGCGCCGCCGTGTGCGCGATGTCTTCTCGGCGACGTGCTTCCGGGACCGTTGCGGCGCGGAAGCGATCACGTCACCGAGCTGAGCACCGGCGCGTGCGGGCAGACGCTCGCGAACGAGGTGTTCGACGACGCGGGGGCCGACGCGGCGCCGGTCGGCGGATGCGGGCGCGCGATCGAGACCGTCGGAAAATGCGTGAGCTATGCATGCGGATCGTGCGACGCGGGCGATCTCGATTGCCGCGTGGCGGCCTACGCGGGGCAGTGCCGCGGTTTGGATCCGAACCTGCCGCGATGCGACGCCGTCGGCGCGGCGCATTGCGTGCTGGGCTCGGCGGCGGACCGTGCGCGCGCGATCGCGGCGGCCGTGTGCGGCGCTGCGCGATCTCAGTGAGCGACTCTTGCTCCGCCGCGTCGCAGAGCGCCGGCCGCGAGGATGCAGAGCACCGGCGTCACGACCATGTGGTAGCGGTCCTCGCCGAAGAAGACCGCGTGCGTAACCATCGTCGTGCCGAGCAGCGCGACCGGTAAGAGAAGCGCCGGCGGCCACGAAGCGCGCCCGGGAAGCGGAAGCCACGGCACGATCGCGGCGATCAAGACGAGTGGCCAGAACGTCGCGCTCGGGCTCGACACCGCGGAAAAAAAGAGAATGCCGACGATCGCGAGGAGTCCGCCTTGGACGGCGGCGCCGAGGCCGCGTAGCAGAAACGCGACGCAGCCGAGCGCCGCGGCGCACACGAGCACGCGATGGAACGTCGACGTGAGATCGCGCATCGCGGCGCGCCGAGCGTCGGGCCATGCGGCGGGACGCGCCTCGTGCAGGTACTCCACCGCGAACGACTCGTGATCGAACGTGAAGCCGAGCTTCTTCGGGACGAGCGACAGCCACCTCGCGGGATTCTCGCGGATTTGCGCGATGCCGAACGAGAACCAGCATCGGTCTTGCTGCACTTGGCCGGTGACGTCGCGGCATCCGTCGGACGAGCGCAGCGTCTCGAAGCGTCCGGTCGCGCGTGCGAACGATCCGATGGCGAGGTTCCATCCGCCGTTGGTGCTGACGAGCGCGCAGCCGTCCATCACGCGGCAGTTTCGTGCGGTCCACGGGAGCACCGGCACCAGCGCGATCGCGCACGACGCGAGCGCGATCAGACCGAGGCGCTTCCACGACACGCGCGCGTCGCCGCGGCGCACGACGGGGATGAGCGCGAGGAACGGAACGCACAGCAGCGCTTGCGGACGAACGAGCGCCGCGACGCCGAGGACGAGCGCGCCGAGGACGACGCCGCGCATCGGACGAGCGTCGCGCACCGCGATCCAAAACGCGCCGAGCGTGAGGAGCGCGGCGAGCGGCTCCGTCATGACGAGCGCGGAGTAGAGGATCAATCCCGGATGCAACGCGACGAGCGCCCCCGCGAAGAGCGCGCGACGCGGACCGAACGCCTGACGCGCGAGGAGCCACGTCACCACCGCGAGCGCCGCGCCCGTGCACGCATTGACGACCGCGGCGACGTGCATCGACGCGCCGAACAGGCGATAGAACGCGGCGAGGTACGCGCTGTACCCGACCGGGTAGTGGCACCACGGATGCCACGTCGTCACGCCGTCGATCACGCGATCGTCCGAATATCCGGCCCCTTCGGCGATCCGTCGCGCACCGAAATCGTAATAGTGTCCGTCCCACACGGCCTCGCCCGCCCACGCGAGCGCGACATACAAGCGCGGCGCGAGCGCGATCACGAAGAGGAGCGCGCCGAAGAGATTCGCGCGCCGAGCGTCGTCCTTAGCTGCGACCACGCGCCTTCAATGCCCCGCCTTGCTGCTCGCCGCCATCGCTTCGCGCATTCGCCGCAAGTACGTCTTGTGCACTTGCGACGGATCGAGGCGGAGGAACTTCGCGAGCTCGGTCAGAAAACCGCGAACGTACACGGGCGCCGGGAGCTCGTCGTAGAGCTCCTCTTCGATCGCGGAGAGGTGCATGCGCGCGATCTTCGAGCGCGCCGCGATCTCGGCGAGCTCGACGCCTTGCGACTCGCGCACCTTTCGAAGCAGAGTTCCGCTGAACTCGGTGTCGGGGCCGATCTCGCGCTCGAGCTCGCTCTGCAACATGAGCTGCTCGGCGGCGAGCGCGGGCTTGGTGACGCGCGCGATGAGCGCCTCCGGCTCGTGGTCCGCGAACGTCGACAAGTCGTACGCGCGGCGTCGCACCGCATCGAGGAGCGTGTCGTACGCCTCGTCGAGGCGCGCGTGCGCGGCCTTCAGCTGCGGGTCGGTGAGGAGCGACGCGGTCGCCACGCTCTCCAGACCGTAGATCTCGCGCTGGCGTTTGTACGCGCGGCGGACCTCTTCGTCGTTGGCCGAGCGCGTGACGCCGAGCACGCCGTAGAGCGTCGGCTCGTCGATCGGGAACGGCGGCGGGATCGTTCCGCGCTCGACGCGCGCGGTCGTGAGCGCGAGGACGCGGCGCGCGATGCGCTCGATGTTGCGCGCGGCCTTCGACGTCGGGCTGTCGACGAGGAGCGGCTTGTTGCGGCGAACGGTGAGCCACACGGTGTCGTCGTGCTCGATGTGCCCGAGCTCGTCGAGCTTGACGCCGTAGTGCCGCGCCGCGAGCCCGCTCATCCAGTTGCCGAGCTCGAGGTCGCTGCGGACGCGCGTCTGATTGACGACGAGCTGCGTGCGAAACACCTGCGCCTCGCGCCACGCGAGATCCGCGAGCCCCTTGTCCATCTTCGCGAGCTGGCGCACGAGATCGATCGGCGCCGGCAACGTTCCCATCTCTTTGAGCGCGCGTTCGACGAGCGCGAGACGGAAGCGATCGTGAATGAGCGAGCGACGCAGCCGACGCCGAAACGACGCGCGGAGAAACCGGTACGTCGCTTCGATCGCCGGTGGCTCGGGGACGGTCACGGCGATCGCGATGTCGGCCGAGAGCATGAGGTCGACCGCGAGGTGCCCGTGCCCCGGACCGACGTCGATCACGAGGTACTCCGCGGGGAGCGATCGCAAGCGCGACACCCAACGCGATTTTCTCCCCGCGCGCAGAGCGAGCGGCGGTGCGATCGAGTCGTGCGGTCCAGGCAACAGATCGAGCCCCGGCACGTTGGTCGCCACGAGCGAATCGCGGAGCGGCACGCTGGTCGCGTCGTCGAGCGCCGGATCGTGGCTCGACGCGCGAAGACCGAAGTGCGCGTGCACGTTCGAGCCCGCGGAGTCCGCGTCGACGAGCACGACGGACTTTCCGAGCTGCGCGAAATAGACGGCGAGGTTCACCGAGACGAGGCTCTTGCCGACGCCGCCGCGCCCGCCGCCGACCGCGATCACGCGCCCGACTCCGCGCAGCGACGGAGGCGCTTCGGTCGACTCGGCCTCGTCGGTGTCGACGGTGATGTCGTCGTCTTCGTCGTCGATCGTCATGGCGTGTGGACCGCGTGATCAGGTCGCCGACTGCGCGACGCGCACGCGCCGCAGCAAACCGAAGATGCGCGCGCCGAGCTCGGGGGCGCGGAACGGTTTGACTACGTAGTCGTCAGCGCCGCTCGCGAATGCCTCGACGATGTCTTTCGACGACGCGTGCGCGGTGAGGAAGAGGACCGGCAGCGCGGCGATGACCGCCTCGCGACGAATGAGCCGGCACAGCTCGATGCCGGTCATTCCCGGCAGGTTCCAGTCGAGGACGAGCAGATCGTATTTCTTCGAGCGGATTCGTTCGAGCGCTTGCTCGCCGCTCGTCGACGTCTCGACGTCGAGGCCGACCGCTTCGAGCATCGCGCCGACGACTTCGCGAATGTCGCGATCGTCGTCGCACACGAGCACGCGCGCGCGCAGCCCCGCGGGGAGCCCCGTCATCGTCACGCGGCCGGAGCTGGGGCGCGGCGTCTTCACGGCTTTCGTCTTCAACGGCGTTCGCGCGGCGACGCGACGTCCACTGCTCGGGAGCGGCGTCGGCGATGACGGGCGCACCGACGCCGGCTTGGACGTCGAGGTCGGCGCGGGACCGATGATCGGCGCCTTCGACGACCGGACGAGCGTGGGGTCCTCGTCTGGCGGCGAGTCGATCACCACCGGGATCGATCCCGTGTCGGCGTCTCCCACCGCCTGCGCGATGTGGCCCAGTCGACTGGTCTCGCTCGTCGCCGAGAACTCGACGAGGCGTTCCCAGTCGCGACGCTCGAACGCCAGCGACTGCATGCCGCCGTGGTCGAGCCCGCGCGCCGCGGCGGCCGTCGCGCGACCGCGCGCGCCGCCGATCTCGAAGATGGCGAGCACCCATTCGTTGTCGCCGACGCGCTCTCCCTTTGGGACCGCGAGCTCCTGATCACCCGCACGCAGAGCGTGGGCGAAGCCTTGGAGGTCGTCGAAGCGGTACACTATGTTCCGCAAGGTATCCGCACCCTACAGCTGGTCCGCGGCGGGCGCAAAGCCCCGCGGTTCTCGCTCGCGCTTCTCAGTTTTCGCTCGCGTCGCTCGCGAAGACGACCTTGCCGACGCGCTTCTCCTCCTCGGGCGCCGCGTCGCGCTCGGCCTCGAGAGCCGCCGCTTCGGTCTCGAGATCGACGAAGCGGTAGCGCACCTCGCCCGTCTCGATCTCCGCGTCGCCGCCCAACCGCACGACCTCGCGCGTGACCTCTTCCGACTCGGGCTTGCGGCCGGCGGCGCGCTCGTACGCTTGCACCAGCGCCGCGTCGGTCACCGGTTCCTTCATCGAAATGCGCGCGAGGATCGCGCGAAGCATCGCGAGCCGCCCGTTCTCGTGCGCGACCTTGCGCGCCGTGCGCCGGCGAAAGAGCGCGCGCCCGAGCGGGAGCACGAAGAGCGCGATCGAGAACACGACCGGAACGACGCCGAGGACGATCGGCAATCCGTCGTCCGGGAGGAGCTCGAGCGGGACGCGCGAGAAGATGTACGGGAGCTTCGCGAGCGTGATGTTCCTGTCGATCGCGACGATCCCCATCACCATGTTGAAGAGGTTGAGCCCGCCGACGATGAGGTTTGCGCCGACGTCGTTGCCGGTGAGCGGAGGGAGCTCCTTCGGTTTCTCCCACGCGGCGCGCGGCGGCGCTTCGGTAGCGCCTTCTTGCGCGGTCTTTCGCAGAGCCTCGAAGTGGTACGTGATGCCGCCCTGCTCGGAGACGCTGACGTCGCCTTCGTAGTCGAGCATCAGGCGCGCCATCATCGGGTCGGCTTCTTCGCGCGGCAGGCCGGTCACGCGCATCACGTCGGCGAGCCCGATGCGCCCTTTCTGCGAACGGATCTGCGCGACGATCGCCTTCTCCATCGCGCGCGGATCGACCGGCGGCGGCGTGGGGCCGAAGAAGAAGCGGTTCACCTTTTCGTAGAACGGCGTCTTGTCTTTCTTCTCGTCGCGACGCATGCGGCGCGCGTGGACCTCTTCGTCGTCGCGTCCCCACGCGCCGCCGTAGCCGTAGCCGTACGCGAACGGCGAAAACGGGTGGAACGTCCAGAAGAGCGCGTCGGCGAGAACGCGGAAGAAGACGATGCCGAGCGTGCCGCCGATGTTGCCGCTGCTGCCGCGTCGATCGTCGTCGCTCGAACGCGCGAACATCATCCCGATGACGATCGCGAGGAAGAGCGCCGCGTACGCCACGAGGACGATCATCACCCACGCGCGCACGACGAAGCGCCCGACGCCGACGGCGCCGCGCCCGACCGCGCTCGCCGTGCGCGCGATCGCATCGCGTGTCTCCCACGGTTTGGTGAAGCCGGTCGGGAACAGGAAGAGGAGGTCCCCCTCGCTCGTCGCGCGAAGGTGCCCGCGGTATTCGCTCGTGAGAAAATGAAGGCCGCGCTCGGCGTCGCGAAGCGCGAGCCCGCTCTGCTCGGCGGCGTCGGCGATCGTGAGCGGCTTCTCGGGCGATTTCAGCGACGAAATGAGCGCTTTCGCCGCTTCGCGAGGCTCCATGAACGTAGGGGGCGAGGTCGTCACTTGCGTGGAGAACATAGCCACGGCGCACGCCGCGTCGACCCTGAAGTCTCGTGAACGTCACGGATGCTCCGTGACGGAAGCTCGAGCCTCGGCCATGCTCCAGTACGTTGCGCACGAGCCGTGCGCGTTTTTCATCGCCGAGAGGAAACCGAATGAACGCTCACCGCATCGCCGCGCGATTGTCCACGCTTCCGGTTCTGGCGTTCGCGGCCGCGAACGTGCTCTTCGCTGCGTGCGGGAGCAACGGCGCGGGGAGCCCCTTTCCGAACGGCGGCGACGACGCGAGCGCCGGCGATGACGGCGGAGTCTTCGGCGACGACGGCGGCTTCGGCGGCGACGGCGGCGACAACAGCGACGCGGCGTGCGCAGCCACGTCGGCCAAGGCCGACAAGGCGGTGGTCGACATCATCTTCGTGATCGACGACTCGGGCAGCATGACCGAAGAGATGATCCAGATAAAAGCGAACGTGAACTCGTTCGCGACGAAAATCGGAATGAGCGGCCTCGACTACCGCGTCATCTTCATCGTCAGAAGGGGAACGAGCGGCAACACGATCTGCGTGCCGCCTCCGCTCGGCGGCGCCGCGTGCGCCGACAACCCGCCGAAGTTTTATCACGTCAACCAAGACGTCCAGAGCAACAACTCGCTCTCGCTCATCCTGTCGACGTACGACAGCGCCAACGCCGCGCTCGCGTGGAACAAGTATCTCCGGCAGGACTCGTACAAAGTGTTTGTCGAGGTGACGGACGATCAGGCGACGGGCACGGCCTCGGCGGCGTTCGACACGGCGCTCCTCGCGAAGGCGCCGGCCGGAATTTTCGGCACGACGACCAAACGCAAATACATCTTCGATACGATCGCCGGATGGACGCCGGGGACCGCGTACGTCACCGGTCCGAAGTGCTCGACGGCCGTCAACAACGGCTCCGAGTACCAAAAGCTCAGCCAGCTCACCGGCGGGATCATCGACTCGGTGTGCAAGACCGATTACTCGGCCGTGCTCGACAACCTCGCGACCGGAATCGCCACGCGACTCGGCTGCGAGTTCAACATGCCGAAGCCCGACGGCGGCGTCGGCGATCCCACCAAGGTCGTCGTGCAGTTCACGCCGGGCATGGGGACGCCGAGGCCGCTCACGCAGGTGACCGATTCGTCGAAGTGCAATCAGATCACCGACGGCTGGTATTACGACGACAACGTGAACCCGACGAAGATCATCCTCTGCCCGAACAACTGCATGACGGTGGGCTCGGATCCGTCGGGGAAGATCGACGTGCTCCTCGGCTGCAAGGCGCCGCCGCCGCACTGAACGACCCACGCTCGTGCGGCGACGAGGCGTGGTAGTGATCGCGCATGCCGTGGATCGAGGCGGAGCTTCGAGGACAAAAGGTGCTCGCGAAAGCGAACGCGGATCGCTCGCTGGCAGCCGAAGGCGGTCGCGTCGAGATTCGCTACAAGCCGAACGACGGTCGCGCGTACCGCGCGGGCGTATCGAACCTCGTCGTGAGCGCGAGCGCCCCGTTGCTTCCGGACGATGCGTGCGTCGCAGCGGGCGACGCGCCGGCGAAAAAATCTCCGTCGCCGTCGTCGGCCTCGTCATCGTCGTCGGCCTCGCCCTCGCTCTCGCCCTCGACCAGCTGGACCGCGTACACAGACGGCGCGTGCTCCGGAAATCCCGGACCGGCCGGCGCGGGCTTCGTCGTGATCATGCCGGGCGGCAAGATGCACGAAGGCTTCGAGTACCTCGGCGAAGCGACGAACAACATCGCCGAGCTCACCGCCGTTCTCCGCGCCGTCGAGGCGATGCCGCCGAGCGCGACCGGAATCGTCGTGCGCACCGACAGCCAATACTCGATCGGCGTCCTCCAAAAGAATTGGAAGGCGAAGGCGAACCAAGAGCTCGTCGCGAAGATCAAGACCGTGGTCAAAGCGCGCGGCGCCAAGCTCGAATACGTCCGCGGTCATCAAGGCGATCCGCTCAACGAGCGCGCCGACGAGCTCGCGCGCCTCGCGATCACGACGCGCAGCACGCAACGAGTCGCCGTCGATCGCTAATACTGGCCGCGCGTCTGGTGGTTCGTCGATCCATCGCGGACGACTCACCGGACGCTCCGGTGCGTGCGAGTAGGCAGCTTTCTCCGTGTTTCAGTGTGGTGCGAAGTTTGCGATCACACTGTCCTGGAAGGAGCTTCGCCTATGAACCGCTCGCGCGTGCTGCTCGTCACCGGGGTGTTCGGGATCGCGTGGATCGCCGCGTGCGGCAGCGACAACGGAGGCGATCTCCCGCCCGTCGGTGACGGCGACGCGGGCGCCGACGGAGGCGCGTTCGACGACGGCGGTCTCGATTTCGAAACAGGAATGGGAGACGGCGGCGGGATGGTCCGCTGCGACGAAGCGTGCCCGACCGGACTCGTCTGCGATCACGGATTCTGCGAACCGCCGCAGCCGCAGTGCGTGTCGAACGCGGGTTGCCAATACGATTCGTACTGCGACACGAGCGGGCAGTGCGTTCCGTACGGATCGAAGCCCGACAACAAGGATCACGATCCGGCGTGCAAGTCGAGCGTCCCCGCGGGCGCGCTCGCACCGAAGACGTTCTGCGAGTTCACGAAGGCGCCGACCGGCGATCCATTTCCGAATCACATCGACGTGCAGTCGACGCCGATCGTCGTCAACTTCAACGGCGCGAACGGTCCGCCGAGCATCGTCGTTCCATTCACTGCGCCGAACGGCACCGGGTACACCGAGGTGCTCGGCGTGATCCGCATCTTGAAGGGGACCGACTGCACGCTCGAAGCGAACCTCGGCGGCGTCGACATCGACGGCGACAACGTCGTCGATTGGGTCAACTCGCCGTCGCCGGTCGCGGTCGCGGATCTCGACGGCGACAAGGTCGCGGAGATCGTCGCGTTCATGGGCGATCGCACGACCGTCGCGTTCACGCGCAAGAACGGCGTGTGGAAGCCGTTGTGGAATTCGATCAAGGCGACGACGAACGGGACTGCGAAGTTCGTCTCGATGGCCGACGGGACGTACAACCTCGCGCCCGGCAGCGGAACGAGCCTCGCGATCTGGTCCGGTCCGTCGATTCACGATCTCGACGACGACGGCATCCCCGAAATTCTTCGCGAGGGATACGTCATCAACGGGCGCACCGGCGTCGTGCGCGCGCAGCTTCCGCCCGGGTACGCGAGCTACAGCGTCGGCATTCTTCCGATCGTCGCGAACCTCTACAACGATCCGACGAAGATCGCGCTGACGAACGGCGCGCACGTCTGGACGTTCAACGGGACGACGAACGTGTGGACGGCGGACCCGACGTACGAGATGAAGACGTCGCCATCGGGATGGGCCGCGGTCGCGGACTTCAATCCGTACGACACGCTGAAGAAGGCGGAGATCGCCGTGGCGTCGGGCGGTCGCGTCACGCTCTACGATCTCACGCACACGGTCTTCATGGGGCTCGATCTCGGTGTCCCCGGCGGCGGCGGCGGTCCGCCGACGATCGCGGACTACGACGGCGACGGCTTGCCCGAGATCGGGATCGCCGGCGCCGACTTCTACACCGTGTTCGATCCGGACTGCCAAGCCGTGCCGCGCATGGGCGGGAAATGTGCAGACCGCACGCATTGCGATTCGTCGGTCGGCGGCGCGTGCCCCGACTTCATTCTCTGGTCGAAGAAGACGCAGGACCACTCGTCGAACATCACGGGGAGCTCGGTGTTCGACTTCGAGGCCGACGGTCGCGCCGAGGTCGTCTACGCCGACGAGTGCTTCGCGCGCGTCTACAGCGGGCTCGACGGCAAGGTGCTCTTCTCGCAGTACCACTCGTCGTGCACGTGGCTCGAGAACCCGGTCGTCGCCGACGTCGACGGCGATTTCCGCGCGGAGCTCGTCGTGCCGTCGAACACCGCGTGCGGCGTCGCCGGTGTCGGGATCTCGTGCGCGGGATCGCTCGATGCGAACGGCGTCGACGCGCAGTACGCCGGCGTCATCTGCCAGGCGAACTCGGACTGCTTGTCGAACGTCTGCGACAACGGTCTCTGCCGATGCACGACGACGGCGCAGTGCTGCGCAGGGAACACCGATCCGCTGTGCACTGAGGCGGGTCACAAGTGCACGGCGCCTCCCGCGGGGACGCCCGGCACGGGGAACACGTGCCGCGCGGTTCGGCCGCACGGCGTGCAGGGGATCCGCGTCTACAAGGACGCGAAGGATCGCTGGGTGCGATCGCGGACGATTTGGAATCAGCACGCGTACGCCGTCACGCACGTGAACGAAGAAGGCACGGTGCCGAAGTCGAGTCAGTGGGCGACGAACTGGTCGACGACGGGTCTGAACAACTTCCGGCAGAACGTGCCGGGGAGCGCCGACGGAAAAGACATCGGCGATCTCACGGCGCAGGCGGGGCCGTTCTACACCTGCGTCGGCGGCACCGCGCAGATGACGGTGCCGGTATGCAATCGCGGAACGGCGCCGGTCGGCGCGGGGATTCCGATCGGGTTCTACGTCGGGACGAACAAGGTCTGCGCGGCGGTCACGCCGAGGGCGATCGACGTCGGGCAATGCGTGAATGTTGCATGTACCTGGTCGAGCCCGCCGAATTCGTCTGCGGGCGCGGTCGACGTCGGCGTGGTCGCGAACGACGGGATGTCGACGCAGGAGTGCGACACGCAGAACGACAAGGGGCTCGTCGAGAAGGTGTTCTGCGTGCCGCCGCGCTGAATGCGCCGCGGTCGGTAGCGAGGGATTACGTGCGCGGGAAGGGCTCGCGCGTCGAGCCCTCGGGGTTCGAAGCGTCGGTGCCACTTGCGAACTCGGTGGCGCCGGACGTGACGACGAACGGTCCGCCGACCTCTTCGGAGACGTCTTGGTTTGCGACGTCTTCGCCGTCGTCCTCGCCGCTCGTCGCTTTCTCGATCACCTCTTCGCCGAGTTGCTCGGCGAGATCGTCGCGGCGTTGGCCACGCAAGAACGCGCCGTCGTCGGCGGGGGGCGGATCGCTCTCGCGGCTGCGCGCGCGGAGATCGGCGGCGTACTTCGGATCGAGGTGACCCGCGCCGTCGCGGCGGCGGAAGACCGCGGGCTTCGCCTTCGCCTTCGCGGGCTTCGCTTTCGGAGCAGCGGCCTTCGCTTTTGCGGGCTTCGCTTTCGGAGGAGCGGCCTTCGCCTTCGCGGGCTTCGCTTTCGGAGGAGCGGCCTTCGCTTTTGCTTTCGGCTTCGCGATCTTCTTCTTCGCCTTCTTCGCGGGCGCGGCCTTGCGCGTCGCGGGCTTCGCCTTCGCCTTTGCTCGCGCGACCTTCTTCTTCTTCGCCTTCACGGCCTTCACCGGAGACGACTTCTTCTTCTTGACCGCTTTGGCCTTCGTCTTTTTCTTCGCGCTCATGCACGAGACTCTACGCCCGAAACGCGGTAGCCGCAGGGGCGAGAAAGAGCGACGCTCGTATCCGTGCAGGACAAGCCGTGCCCTTCGCTCGCTCGACTGCTCGACCGCGCCTCCGACGAACGCCTCCTTGGGCCCTACCAGCTCGTCGATCAGCTCGGCCACGGCGGCTTCGCGCCGGTGTGGCTCGCGCGCGAAGTGCACGGAAAGAAGGAGTTTCGTACCGTCGCGATCAAGCTCTTCTGCGTCGAGGGCGACGGTCGAGATGCGCGTGGCTTCTCGACCGCAGGACGCGAGCAGATCCTCGATGAGGCAAGATCGCTCTGCCAAGTCGAGCATCCGAACATCGTCCGTTTTTACAGCTTTCAGACCGATTCGTCGGGCGACGTGCTCGGGATCGTCATGGAGTACGCGCGTGGCGAGTCGGTCGACAAGCGGCTGCGCGCGGCGGCGAAGCTCTCCGTGGCGGAGACGTTGTCGCTCGGGATCGCGGTCGCTTCCGCGCTCGCGGCGGTGCATCGCGTCGGGCTCGTGCATCGCGACGTGAAGCCGGCGAACGTGATCGACGCGGGCGGCGTCTACAAGCTGATCGATTTCGGGATCGCGGCGGGCGACGTGCGATCGCGGCGAGAGCCCACTTCGACGCGGATCGTCTTCGACGATCTTCCGCTCGACGTAAAGGGGACGAAGCTCATCGCGTTCGCCGACACGATGGTGGCGCGCGGCGACAAGACGTTCGCGGGAGTCGCCGCGGCCGACATGCCGAGCGGGACGCTCGGTTACATCGATCCCGATTGCATCGCGCACATGTCGCGCGCGACGAGCGCGAGTGACGTCTACTCGCTCGCGGCGATGCTGTACGAGTGCCTCGCGGGGCTCGTGCCGGCGGGCGCGGCGGCGGCGCTTGCGGGGCGCGGCGGGCTCGATCCGCAGGTCGTCGATGGACGCGCGCGACCTCCGCCGTTGATCGAGATCGCGCCCGAGGTCCCCGAAGCGCTCGCGAAGCTCGTCGACGCGTTGCTCGATCCGGTGCCGGCGAAGCGTCCGCAGCGCGCGCTCGAAGCGCAGCGCGAGCTCGAGCGAATTCGCGACGCGATCGCCGCAGCGCCCGCGACCGATGCGACGGAGACTGTGCCGCTCGGAAAGCGTTCGCGCGTTCACGAAGCGGCGCGGGCTCCACGCGCTGTGCTGCCGGTCGTGCTCGCGGGATCGGTGGTGGTCGCGGTGTTTCTCGGCGTGTGGTTCACGACGCGCGGGCCGAGCGCGCCGGGTGCGGCGTCGAGCACGTCGTCCTCGTACGCGCCGTCGTCGACGTATGCGACGAGCGCGTCGGCGACGAGCTCGCTCCCGCCGATCGTTCCGCTCATCGAGCCGCCGTGGGGTGTGCTCCTCGCGGAGGGGCAGCGCCGCCTCACGTCGGGCGACGTCGCGGGTGCGCTCGAGAAGATGAACGAGTCGGAGCGTCAAGGTGGCGGCGCGATCGCGCACGCGGTGATCGATCACGTCACCGCGGCGACGAGCACGACCGGCCCGTGCAAGCTCCTCGCGTTCTCGCATCCGCGACTCGGCTACGCGCACGCGGGGCACACGGCGCGTCCGGCCATCGCGCCGGCACCGGGTGGCGCGGTCGTCGTGTGGGGCGACGATCACGAACGAGCGAGTCACGATCACGCCTACTCCGTGATGATCGACACGACGGGCCATCCGACGTCGAAGACGCGCGATCTCACGCCGGAGGGCGAAGCGATCCTTCGCCCGTCGCTCCTCGCCGTCGACGATCGGATCGCACTCCTCTACTGGGACGCATCCGGGCAGTACGCCGGCGTGCGCGCGCGATGGCTCGCGCCGGACGGGCGCATCGCGGGGCCGAGTTTGCTCGTCGATCCGGGGCGGCCCGGAAATCTGTGGCCCGCGATGGCGCGGACGGCGAGCGGCTTCGTCGTCGCCTGGCAAGACGATCGCAACCACGACGGCGACGACGTGTTCCTCCGTCACCTCGACGCGGAGCTGGTACCGATCGGCCACGAAGCGCGCGCGACCTCCGTCGGCGGAAAAGATGCGAGCGCGCACACGCCGAGTCTCGCGAAAATGGACGATCAGCTCCTCGTCGCGTACGTCCTCGATCGCGGACAGAAGCAACGGCTCATCAAGCTGCGCAGCTACCCGCTGCTCGACGCGGGCGCGCCTTCCGAGCTGACCGCCGCGTCGAGCGAAGCGGTCGCGCTCATTGGCGACGCCCAGACCGTGCCCGAAGCGCCGCAGGTCGCGTGCGGCAAAGACGGATGCTTCGTCGTGTGGCACGGAGGCGCGGGCGGCGCGTTCGTCGCGATGGTCGACGTCGCGAAGAAACAGATCGTCTGGCACAAGCGCTTCGCGATTCGCGGCGGACATCCCGCGCTCGCCGTCGGACCCGATGGCGCGATCGTCACGGCGTTCTTCGACCAGGGGCTCGTGAAGGTCGCGGCGATCTCGGGCGATGGCGTGAACGCGTCGAGCGTGATCGGCAAGGTGAGCGGCGGACCGCCGCGCCCGTGGATCGCCGCCGGGCGCGAGCCGGGGGAGTGGCTCGTCGCCTGGATGGGGCAAGAGGACGGCCACGAAGAGCCGTACGCCGCGCGCGCTCTTTGTCGTTGAGGGTCAGCGCGCGAGCAACGCCGCTCGGGTCTGCTCGAGGAGCTGCGTGTGCTGCGGCGCCGTACGCGCTTGCGTTCGTGGCCCTCGGCGTCAAAGCTGTCGCGACGATGGCGGGCTCACCAAAGACGGAGACCGACGAGCTCGTCGATGCGACCGAGCTCGATCCGTCTCGTCATCCACCGCGCACCACCGAGGTCACGCTCGCGCGCGGCGCGGTGTTGGGACGGTACATCGTCCTCGAACATCTCGGTGGCGGCGGGATGGGCGTCGTCTATGTCGCGTACGATCCGGAGCTCGATCGACGCGTCGTGCTCAAGCTCTTGCGGTTCGACGGCGGCGACGCCGCGCGCGTCGCGCAGGGGCGAGCGCGCTTGTTCCGCGAGGCGCAGGCCATGGCCCGACTCAGCCACCCGAACGTGATCTCCGTCTTCGACGTGGGGCGGCTCGAGGATCAGGTCTTCATCGCGATGGAGCTCGTCAAAGGCATGACGCTGTCGCAATGGGTAAAAGCCGAGACGCGATCGCTGCGCGAGATCCTCGACCGCTTTCGCCAGGCGGGGACCGGACTCGCCGCCGCGCACGCCGCGGGGCTCGTCCACCGCGACTTCAAGCCGGACAACGTGCTCGTGGGCGACGACGGGCGCGTGCGCGTCCTCGACTTCGGGTTGGCGCGCGCCGCATCGCTCGACGCGGAGGAGCCGCCCTCACCGGAGGCGCTGTCGCCGGGGCAGAGTCCGCTCGAGACCACGATCACGCGCACGGGCGCGCTCCTCGGCACGCCCGGGTACATGGCGCCGGAGCAGATCGACGGCCGCGCGACCGACGCTCGCACCGATCAGTTCGCCTTCTCGATCGCGTTCTACGAGGCGCTTTACGGTGAACGACCGTTCATCGGCGACGGCTGGGAAGCGGTCGCCGGCCGCGTGAAGCAAGGGCTCGTGAAGGCCGCGCCGCGAGGCAGCGAAGTCCCAGCGTGGCTGCGCGCCGTTCTCCTGCGTGGCCTGTCGCCGCGCGCGGACGACCGCTGGCCGTCGATGGATGCGTTGCTCGCTGCGCTGGCCCGCGATCCGGCGCGCGCCCGCCGTCGTTGGCTTGGCGTCGCGGCGCTGTTGGCGGTGCTCGCCGTGGGCGGCTTCGCGTACCAGCATGCGGGCGCAGAGCGCAGTCAGATCTGTCGCGGCGCCGACGCTCGCCTCGCCGCCGAGTGGAATCCGACACGGCGCGAGCAATTGCACGCGGGCTTCATCGGGACCAACAAACCGTTCGCCGAGACGACGTGGAGCGCGTTCGCTGGCGCCGTCGATCGCTACGCGGCCGCGTGGGTCAAGCAACGCACCGAGGCTTGTGAAGCGACCCAAGTGCGCGGCGAGCAATCGACGCTGGCACTCGATCTGCGCATGGGCTGTTACGACCAGCGCTTGCGCGAGGTCGGGGCGCTGTTGCGCGTCTATGCACTACCCGACGGCGATACCGTCGCGCGCGCGCCCGAGGCGGCCGAGCATCTGCCGACCCTCGATCGCTGCGCCGACGTGTCCGCGTTGTCGGCGACGCTGCCGCCGCCAGCGGACGCACCGACACGCGCGCGCGTCGAGGCGCTGCGCACCGACGATGCAGAAACCGTCGCGCAGCTCGAGGCGGGTCGCTATGTGCTGGCGCTCGCACGGGCGCAGACTGCGACCATCACTGCACGAGCGCTCGGCTACGCGCCGCTGACGGCGCAAGTGCTCCTCACACTGGGTCGCGCCTATTATTCGCTTGGGCAGTATGCGAATGCGATCCAGCAGTTCTGGGAGTCGTCCTGGGCGGCCGACGCTGGACGCGCCGATGAGGAGAAGGTTACCGCGTGGGTGTGGCTGTCGTACGTGACCGTCTCGTCGCTGGCGAAGCCGGAAGAGGCAGCCCTCTATGCTGGCACTGCCGAGGCCGCGCTCGCACGCCTCGGGGAGCATCCGACGCTGGAGGGCGACCTTCGCGTCAATCGCTGCCTCCTGCTCACGCGCCTGAAGGAGTACGCCGACGCGTTGGGCGCGTGTGATCAAGGTCTGGTGCTGCGGGCGCGCGCGCCGGGGCCGGAGACTTCGCTCTATGGCGAAGCGCTGCAAGCGCGCGGCGACGTGCTGACGAAGCTGGGTCGGCTGCCCGAGGCGCTGGCGGATCACCGCCACGCGCTCGCGATTTACAATCAGCTCTTCGGGCCAGTGCATCCGAAGGTCGCCATCGCGCAACAGTACGTGGCGCTCGTGCTGTACACGCAGGGCGATCTGCGCGGCGCACTCGCTGGTTTCGAGGCGGTGCTCGCGATGCGTCTGCAGCTTCTCGTCCCGGATCACCCTCAGATCGCGATCACGTACGCCAACATCGCATCGACACTGTGGGACCTCGGCCGTCACGCGGAAGCGGTGCCGCACTACGAACGCGCGATCGCGATTCGCGAAAAACACTTCGGCCCCGCGTACGGCAAGCTGTTCGAGCCGCTGGTCGGGATCGCTCAATACCGCGTCGAGAGCGGCCAACCGAAAGAGGCCCTGGTCCTGCTCGAGCGCGCACTGGCGATCGGCGAACGCGACAAGCTCGACGCGAGCGACCTCGTCGATGCGCGTTTCGCGATGGCGCAGGCGCTATGGCGCACGAGCAACGGTGTCGGCCGCGCGCGAGCCAAGCAACTCGCCGAGGCGGCGCGCGCCGCTGCGACGACGCAGCTCGCACCGACGATCGCGAGTTGGTTGGCGCATCCCAACTGATCCAATGCGGGCGCGCTGACTGGGCCGAAGCCGAATCGCGCGGCGGCTGCGCTTCAGCGCGCGAGGTCGGGCAGCGACTCGATGAGCACGAGCGACGAGCGGCCGACGCCGAGCGAGCAGACGATGCGCCCGCTCGCGTGCACCGCGAGCCGATCGGGATCGCGCGTCCCGGGCGGATACTCGGCGAGGAAGCGCCGCTTGCCGTTCTTCGGATCGACGGCGACGACGCCGGTGCGATCGAGCATCACGAGCTCGCCGGTCACCGGATGGAAGCGCCAGTTGTAAGCGTCGGCGGCGGCGCCGATGCGGCGCGAGGGTCCGGTGGGCAGGCCGCGCGCGTCGAGCGCACGCACGTAGATGCCTTGTTCCTCGCCGTCGTTTGCGGCGACCCGCACGTACGCGATGTAGCGGTCGTCGACGCTGTGTTGCCCGCCGCCGGCGTGATCGATCAGGAGTCGCGCGTCGCTGCCGTCGGTCCGCACGTCCCACACCGAAGGCTCGCCCTCGCTCCCGGCGATCTTCACGAAGCCGACGCGCGAACCACCCGCGGCGAACTGCGGCGGGAAGTAGTGATCGGGCCACGCCGTCCGCAGCAGCGTGCGCGGCGGCGCGTTCGTTTGCAGCTCGGCAATTTGGAGGAGCGCCTCGTCGTCACGGTGCTCGCCGTACGCGATCAACTTTGCGTCGGGAGACACCGCGACGGACGTGAGGAACGTCGGAATGATGCGGCGCGCGCGCACGTGCGAGAAATCGTTCCCTGCGACGAGCCGCACCTCGTAGCCCTCGAGCGGCTTCTCGACGAGGTACGCGAGATCGTCGCCGGCCCACGTCGGTGCGAGCCCCTCTTCGTCGCCGAAGAACGACACGCGACGAAACGGCGCGCCGTTCTGCAACACCCAGAGATCGTCTTGCACGGAGTCGATGACGATCGCGGCGCGTCCGCCTTCGCCGAGCGCGGGCATCGAGGCGTCGCGTTGTCGGTCGGCGACGACGCGCTCGCCACCGCCGTCCGCATCGACGCGCACGAGCGCACGCGCGTCGCCCGTGCCTCGGAAAAATAGGAGTCCACGCCCGTCACGCGACCACGCGATTCCGTTGAGCGCGAGCGCGTCGTCCACGATGCGCTTCGCGTCGCCGGTCGCGGGATCGATCGTCCACACCTCGCCTTGCGCCGCCGATCGACCGAACGTGCGCATCGCACCGAGCCGCGTTCCGTCGGGCGACCACGCCAGGGCGGCGATCTGCGATCCGTCGCGCCCGAAAGGCAACGAGCGCACGGCGCCGTCGCGCGTACGCAGCTCGACCAGCGTCGGACTCCCGAGCCCATGCTTCGAACGCGTGAACGCGATGTCGCCTCGCGAGGACGCGCTCGCCATCGATACGCCTTGCATCACGATCTCGACGTCGTCGTCGGCGTGACTCGTCTCGAGCGCGTCGCCGCGTAGGCGCACGAGCTCGCCGCCTTGCCCCGGCGTGTTGCGCAAGAAATAGAGGAAGCCTCCGGCGAACTGAGGCGCTCGTTTTCTGCGCGTGCCCGTCGTGATGGGGCGTGAGAGTGAATCGTCGAGCGCCATCCACCAGAGCTGTTGCTCGTCGCCACGCGCGATGGCGGCGACGACGCCGCGACCGTCGGGGGCGAAGGACGGCGCGCCGAAGATCGTTTGCTCTCCGCCCGTCAGCACCCGCGTGCGCAACGCGAGCGAGGCGGTCGCGGAGGGGGGCGCGATCGCGGTCGTCCGATCTTCGCCGATCGCGCGCGTGCGCGTCACGCCGGCGGCGACAATGCCCGCGATGCTCGCGACCCCGATGCCCGCGGCGATCACGAGCGGCCATCGCCCGCGCTTCTTGGTGAGACCGAGGGCGACGCGCGCTTCGGCGACGTCGCGCGGACGATCGTCGCGATCGCGCGCGACGAGGCGCGTGATCCCGGCGCGCAACGCGCTGCCGGAGAGCGCGGGGGCGTCTCGCTCGATGCGTTCGCGCGGCGATCGAAACGGCGGCGCGCCGACGAGGAGCTCGTGCAGCACGAGGCCGAGCGAGTACAAATCGGTGCGCGCATCCGCGGGCTCGCCGCGCAGCTGTTCGGGCGCCATGTACGCCGGCGTCCCCGCGTTCGTCCCTTGCTCGGTGTCGGCGGGGACGGCGATGCCGAAGTCGCTGAGCGCGACGTGCCCGTCGGCGGCGATGAGGACGTTCGCCGGCTTCAGATCCCGATGGATGACGCCGGCCGTGTGCGCCGCTTCGAGACCGTCGAGCATCTGACCCGCGATCGCCCGCACGTCGCTCTCGGGCATCGGCGCTCCGAGCTTCTCGGCGAGCGTGCCGCCTGCGAAGTACTCCATCGCGAGGAGCGCACCGTGGCGATGCTCGACGATGTCGAACGCGCGGCAGACGTTGGCGTGCGTGACCTTGCGTGCGAGACGCATCTCGCGCGAGAGCCGCGCCACTCCGCCTGCGGGATCGTCGATGATCTTCACGGCGATCTCTTCGTCCACGGTGAGGTCGAGCACGCGGTAGACCGCCCCGCTCGATCCGCGCCCGACCACGGCGATCACGCGGTACCTCCCCGCGATCTGATCGCCCGGCGCATACGAGGCGCTCGCGACCGGAGGCGTCGGCGCGTCTTCGAGCGTTACTCCCAGGGCGGTCATCGCGAGAACGGTGTAGCTTTCTTTCGTTGAATGACCAGACCCTCGAAGAGACGACGGCGCAGTCTCGCCGCCCCGTCCACCGGCTGACGTACGCGCTTTCGTACGACGATTTGCTGCAGGACGACGCCTGCGCGTTTCGCCTCGACAAGCTGCCGCTGCGTCTGACGCGCTCGGCGGGGGCGACGCGGGTCGCCGTCGAAGACGGGAAGATTCTGCTGTCGGATCGTTGGATGTCGTCGGAGCACGCGACGATCGAGCGTCGCGGCGACGCGCTCGTCGTGAAGGACGAAGGGAGCCGCAACGGCACGTGGGTGAACGGCGCACGCATCTCCGAGCATCGCCTCGCCGACGGCGATTTGCTCGAGGTCGGGCACTCGCTCCTCGTCTATCGGTTCACCGACGAGAGCGCGATTGTCGCCGACCCCGACGCCGCGCAAATCGGACCGACGCGCACGCTCTGCCCGGAGGTCGCCGCGCTCGCGCGTGACATTTCGCGGATCGCGCCGTCGCGTGAGCCGATGCTGATCCTCGGCGAAACCGGCACCGGCAAAGAGGTCATCGCGGAGGCGGTGCATCGCGCGAGTGGACGCACCGGCGAGCTGTGCGCGGTCGATTGCGGCGCGGTCCCCGAGACGCTGTTCGAGGCGACCTTCTTCGGCCACAAGCGCGGCGCGTTCACCGGCGCGACCGACGCGCGCGTCGGCGAGATCGTCCGCGCGCACCACGGCACGCTCATGCTCGACGAGGTTGGCAACATGAGCGCGCCCGCGCAGGCCAAGCTCCTCCGCGCGCTCGAAGACGGTCAGGTCACCCCCATCGGCGCGAGCGAGAAGCAGGCGGTCGACGTGCGCTGGATCGCCGCCACGAACCGCGACGTCCTCGACGACGGAGAATTTCGCAGCGATCTGATCGCGCGTCTCGCCGGCTTCGTCGCGCGCATTCCTCCGCTTCGCGCGCGGCGCGAGGACCTCGGAATCCTCAGCGCGTATCTCTTGAAGCAAGCGGGCGCTGCGAGCGCATCGATCACCGCGCTCGCCGCCCGACGTCTCTTCACGAGCGCGTTCCCGGGGAACGTCCGCGAGCTCCGCGCGACGCTCCGAAGCGCGACGCTGCTCGCCGCCGGAAAGGCGATCGACATCGCGCATCTCCCGGCACCCCGCACGCGCCCGACCGAGCCGCCCGACGAGAAGAGCGACGAGAAGACCGATCACGCATCCGTCGAAGCCGCGCTCGAAGCCCACGGCGGCAACGTCGTGCGCGCCGCGAAGGCGCTCGGCACGCACCCTCGGCAGGTCTACCGCTGGATCGAGCGTTATGCGATTTCGCTCGATCGCTACCGCCGCTGAGCCCGGAAAGCACCGCGCAAACTCGACGTCCGCCTCGGTTCGTCGGAAGATCCATCGTCCATGGTCGCGCGCCTCTTTGCCGTCGTCGTCTTTCTCGTGGTCGCGTTCGCCGTCCCGAGCGCGAGCGCGGAAGCACCGTTTCGCGCGCGCTATCTCCCGGGCGCCGAGCTGTACGTGCCGGCTTGGTTCGCGCCGGTCGGCGGGACGTACGACGTCGTCGTCTTCTTCCACGGTCTGCCGCGCGCAATGGACGAAGCGTTCGATCGCGCGCGCCCCAACGCGATCCTCGTCACGGTGAACTTGGGCGAAGGGTCGGGCGTGTTCGAGCAGCAGTTCAAGAACCCGCGCGCGCTCGACTCGCTTCTCGCGTCGACGCAGCGCGAGATCGACAAGAGCGGACGCGCGACCGGCGCGAAGCTCGGACGGATCGCGCTCGTCGCCTGGAGCGCAGGCTTCGGCGCGGTCGGCGCGATCCTCGCGCAGCCAACGAACGCCGCGAAAATAGACTCGGTGCTCCTCGCCGACGCGCTCCACACGAGCTACGTCGGAAACTTCGTCGCCGACGAGAACGTCCTCCGCAAGTACGCCGACTTCGCCGATCGCGCCGCGCGCGGCGAACGCCTCTTCGCGTTCACGCACTCGTCGGTCCGCGCTCCGGGCTACGCGAGCACGACCGACTGCGCGCGCGCCCTGCTCAAGATGACCGGCGTCGCGAAGTCGCCCGCGACGCACGCGCCTTTGCACGGGGCACGCGCGACGTACGAAGCGCACCGCGGCGAATTCCACCTGCTCGGCTTCGACGGCGGAAACGTCGAGCAACACCGCGATCATCTCCGCTGGATCGACGAGACGATCCTCCCCTACCTGAAGGCGCGGTGGATGCGCTAAGTTGCCGCCCCATGGCGAGCATATTTCGTCCCGGACTCTTCGACGGGCACATCGCGATCGTCACCGGCGGCGGCAGCGGCATCGGACTCGCGATCGCGCGCACGCTCGGCGAGCTCGGCGCGCGCGTCTCGATCTCCGGGCGAAAGCCCGACAAGCTCGCGGCCGCGCAAGACGAGCTCGCGAAGCGCGGCATCGTCGTTCACACGTCGACGTGCGACATCCGCGAGATCGAGCAGGTCTCCGCGTACGTCGACAAAGTGCGCGCCGATCTCGGCGAGCCGACGGTGCTCGTCAACAACGCGGGGGGCCAATTCCCGACGACCGCCGAGACGCTCTCTCCGCGCGGCTGGGAAGCCGTCATCCGCAACAACCTCAACGGCACGTTCTTCATGACCCGCGAGGTCGCCGTCAAATCGATGATCCCGAAAAAGCGCGGACGCATCGTCAACATCATCGCCAACATTCGCCGCGGCTTCCCCGGCATGGTCCACACGGGCGCCGCGCGCGCCGGCGTCGAGAACATGACGAAGACGCTCGCCATCGAGTGGGCGCAGCACAACATCCAGGTCAACGCGATCGCGCCCGGGATCATCAAGTCGAGCGGCATCGACCAATACCCGCCCGAGCTCGTCGAGATGAGCCGCGCGCGGACGCCGATGAAGCGGCTAGGGACGGCCGAAGAGGTCGGCGAGCTCGTCGCGTACATCGCCAGTGACGCCGCCTCGTTCGTCACGGGCGAGACGTGGTACATCGACGGCGGCGCGCACCTGTGGGGCGACTCTTGGCCCATCCCCGACGAGGTGCACCCGGTTCCGGACGTGATCGCGAGCCTCGGCAAAGCTTGATGTCGTCGTGAATCATCCCGAATCACCCGCTCCCGCGTCAGCACCCGCCGAAGGCGCGCCGCTCACGGCGTCCGCCGTCGACGCGCCGCCGCCGCCGCCGCCGCCCGCACCGGAAGCGCCGCTGCCGCCGTTGCCGAAGCGCGGGCTTCGCGGTTGGCTCTACGATTATTTTCTCGGCGAAGCGCCGACGCTCGGCGTGGCGATGGTGCCGCTGTGCATGCTGTCGATGCTCCTCTTCACGCGCCATCCGCGCACCAACTTCATCTTCGACGAGCAAGAGGCGCTCCTCGCGAACCCGTACGTGCGCGCGGTCGCCGATCCCACGTCGAAGATTCGCTGGGTAGATGCATTCTACAGAGACTTCTGGGGGCTCACGCCCGAGCGCACGATCGGCTCGTATCGTCCGGTCCCCGATCTCGTGTGGCGCGCGCTCTGGGCGCTCGGCGCGCGCGATCAGACGCCGTTTCTCCATCACTGGATCAACGTCCTTCTCCACGGATTGAACGGCGCGTTGATGGTGATCCTCGTCTTGAGGCTCACCAAGCGGCGCGGGCTCGCGTGGCTCGCCGGCGCGTTCTTCGTCGCGACGGGCGTCGTCACCGAAGCGGTGAGCGGTGTCGTCGGTCTCGCCGACGTGCTCGGTGGGACGGGCGCGCTCCTCGCGCTTCTGGCGCTCACGCTTCCGATGTGGGGGATGCCGCTCGCGGTGTTCGGCGCGACGCTGCTCGGTCTCTACTCGAAAGAGAGCGCGCTCTGCATCGTGCCGCTCGTTCCGTTCGCCGCGCTGCTCCTCTCGCAGATGACGCATCCGCAGCGGCCGATGCGTTGGGTGCGCATGCTCGTCGCGGCGGTCGCGACGATGGGCGCCTTCGTCCTCTACGTCGAAGCGCGACGTCGCATGTTCCCGGTGCACACGCCGGCCGAGCTGACGATCGAGGCGAACGCCGACAAGCCGCTGATGGCGCGCACGTTCGCGGCGCTCCTGCGCTGGTACGCGCAGCCGGGGTTGCCGCGCGATCCGTTGAACAATCCGCTCATCGAGGCGACGCCGGATCTGCGTATCGCGGGCGCGCTGCGCGTCTATTGGCGCGGCCTCGTGCAGATCGTCTTCCCGTGGACGCTGTCGGGCGACTACTCGTCGCCGCAAGAGCCGATCCCCGCGACGCGATGGTTCCCCGAATCGATCCTCGGCGCGGTGTGCATGGTCGGTCCGATCGTGATTGCGCCGATCCTCGGCGTGCTCGGTTGGCTCAAGTGGCGTCGCGCGCCGGTCGACAGCGCGGGCGTGCGCGCGCTCGATCTGCGTCCGCTCGCCGGCCTCGGGATGATGTGGATCGTCGTCTCGTACATCCCGGTGTCGAACATCCCGGTCGTGTTGCCGACCGTTCGCGCCGAGCGCTTCTGGTATTTCCCCGCAATCGGATCGGCGCTCATTCTCGCCATCGTCGTCACGCGTCTCGTCGAGCGCGCGCAAGCGTGGGCGCGATCCGAGAGCGGCCGCCGCACCTTCAGCGTGAGCGATGCGACGTACGCGGTCGCGGCGGTGGTCTTCGTCTACCTCGGTTTCCAAACCGTGTGCGCGCGCCGCCACGCCAACGACTACACCGACGATCTCGTCTTCTGGCGTGCCACGCGCAACTCGGTCCCGCGCAGCGCGAAGGCGCACCTCAATTACTCCGTCATGCTCGGCGCGCGGCAGGATCTGCTCGGTCGACTCGACGCGAACAAGATCGCCTTCGAGCTCGCGCCCAAGTGGCCAATGGCCAGCGTCTACCTCGGCGACACTCTGTGCAGACTGCACAGAGCGCCCGAGGCGATGCCGCACTACATCCGCGGCTTCGATCTCGGACCGAACGACATGAACCTCGTCGCCCTCGGCGTGCAGTGCCTGTGGGACGAGGGGATGTTCACGAACGCGGACTCCGACGCGATCGCCGAGCTGCAAGCGGCCGCCGACCAACATCCGGGCTCGTGGCTCAAGTACATCGTCGACGACACCGTCTCGAACGGGACGGAGAACAAGGGTGTCAATCCCAAGTACCGCCCGCGCGGCTACAACGAGGGGCCGAAGAAAGACGAGTAGCGGGCGCTCTGCGTGTGCGGCGGGGGACGAATTTTGTCGCCAAGGGCGCCGTTGAGGACGCCGAGGGCGCCAAGGATTTTGGGGGGAGAAGGCTGCGTCAGAAGCAGCCTGGGGAGCAGCGCAACTGTGTCGGGCTCGTGCCGGCGACGACCGTGCATGCGACGGCGCGGACTCCATGATGAGCTCCGTCGTCGCAGAGCTCTGCGCACTCGTCCGCGGGCAAGTCGCCGCCGTAGGGTCGCCCGCCGTCGTAGGCGGCAGCGTCCGGAATCGGCGCGCTCAGCGTGACAGTGAAATCGCACTCACCCGGCCGAGGCGACACACCGCTCGTCTGCCCGCATCCGAGAGCGCTCAGTGCCGCCATCACAACGGCAGCCAAAATCTGGGCGGTCTTGGCGTCTTCCGGCGCCCTTGGCGACAAAAGGAGAACGCGAATCACTCGAGACCGAGCGCGAATCGAAGCGCGTCGTCGAGTTGCGCGAGCTTCGCTGCCGAGAGCGAGCCTGCACGCTCGACGAGGTCGGCCTTTGGAACGGTCACGAGCGAATCGCAGTTGACGACACATTCTCGTGGAAGGCCTTCACGACGACCGACTTTGACGGGCGACGCTTGTCGACGCGCGCCCACCAGACCTCGCCTCGCTTCACCGCGTGTCCCAATCGAGGGCAGCGAGCGCGCGCCGTGTGGATGCGCGCGCCGCGCGGACCTCCTCCGCGCCTTCCGGATGCTCGCGGTACGCCGCGACGTAGCGCTTCAACGCCCGCGTACGCGCGGACTCGGCGGTGAGCGCCAGCAGCGCGCGGCTGATGAACGCGCTGCGGCTCTCGCCTGTTTTCTTGCGGATGGATTCGACGCGCGCGAGCAGGTCCGCGTCGATGCTGCAGGCTATCTTGGCGGCGTTGGCCATCGGTATGAAGGTATCATACCAGGGAAAAACACCAGTGCCTTGGCGCCGTTCCAGGGCCCCTCGGCGACAAAACGAGAACGCTACTTCTTCTTGCCGCCGCGGTTCTTCCACGCGGTGTTGAACTCGTTGATCGTCTCGATCGTGCGCGGGTGCCAGACCATCTTGCGGATGATCCCGGGCGTGATCGTCGGGACGTGCGCGCCCGCTTCGAGCGCTTCGTTGACGTCCATCATGTGGCGCATCGAGCCGACGATGATCTTCGACGGGAGGTTTTCGCGATCGAGGATCTCGCGCGTCGCGGCGATCGTCGGGCGGACGTCGTAGCCCATGTCGCGCACGCGGCCGGAGAAGATGCTGACGTACGTCGCGCCGGAGAGCGCGGCCAAGTACGCCTGGTTCATCGCCATCAGGCACGTGACGTTGGTCTTGACGCCCTTCTTCGCGAGCTGATGGAGCACGCGGAGGCCGGTCTCGCTGAACGGGACCTTGATGGTGATTCGCTTGGGATCCCATGCGTGGTAGCCGGCCGCTTCGGCGAGCATCTCGTCTTCGGTCTCGGTCGTCAGCTCGACGGAGACGTCGCCCCAGCTCACCGCGAGCACCTCGCGGATGCGCTCGCCGAGGTCGGCGTCGGGCGCTTCTTTCGCGATGATGAGCGGGTTCGTGGTGACGCCGGAGATGCAACCCCAGGCGAAGAGATCTTTGATTTCTTTGGGGTCCGAGCTGTCGATGAAGATGGCCATTTTAAAGGGCTCCTGATGCGTGGTCGCCCGCCTGAGCGGGTAGGCCGGTTTGAGATAGCATGCGGTAGATGGGGAGCGCCACGCGCGAACATCGACTCGCCGCGATCGCGGCGTTGCTCGGGGTCGGCGCCGCGATGTGCAATCGCGAGCAAGAGCCGAGCGCGCTGCCGGTACAAGCGCGCGAGGTGCCGCCGACCGCGCCGGATCCCGCGATGTCCTTGGTAGCGTCGTCGGACGCTGCCGTTCAGCGAGACGACGTTCTGGACGCGGGTATCGCGATCGTCGACGCGGCATCGGTCGTCGCAACCGCCGATTCCGCGCCGCCTCCGCCGCCTCCGAAGGCGACCTCGCTCGCTGCGTTCGATCGCTTCGCGCCGCCACTGCCGCGTCCGCCCGGTCCGTCTCCGCCCGCGCCGCCGCCCCAGCACTGCTGCAGCACGAATCCGAGCTGCGGCGTCAAGTCGTGCAACGATGCGAACCTCAACACGAGCACTCCGCCGTTTCTCACCTACTCGGCCACGATTGGGTTGAGGCCGAAGGTGGGGCTCGATCGTGAGGTCGTCGCGCGTGCGCGTCTTTGGATTGGCCACGCGAGAATGCTCGTCGGCGCGTGTGGATCGATCCTCCCCGATCCTAAGGTCATGGGGCAGCTCACCGTCGAGGCGCACGCCGGCGACGGCGGGGCGGGCGTCGTCTTCTCCGTGACGTCGTCGATGCCGTCGTCGTTTCGCGAGTGCGTCGCGCAGCGGCTCGGAACGATCGCCAATCGACTTGCGATCGACGGCCCGCCGTCGAAGCTCGCGTTCGTGATCACGGTGAGCCAGGTCTGGGTGAACCTCGGGGCGTCGAACCCCGGGAACCCCTGACGAGCTCGCGTCAGTCCGCCGTCGCGGCGAGCAGCGCGTTCAGCAGGTCGGCCTGCTCTTTGAACGCGGGATCTTTCATGTCGCGCGCGAGGAGCGTCATCGACTGCGCGTGCATCTTCGCGACCGACGCGAGGCCGCCTGCGCGATCGACGCCATCGCCGATGAACGCGGCGTCGAGGCGCTTGAGCGTCGCGAGCGCGGAGGAGTACGCGATGACGTCGCCGTGACGCGACTTGGCGATGCGCTCGATGTCGTCGTCGTAGACGCATGGGAGCGTCGCGGAGAAATCGCGCCGCTCGCCGCCGTGCGCGACGTCGTCGAAGTGCGCGGTCACGGTGAACTTGAACGCCTCGGCGGGGACCCACGCCGGCACGCTGACGCGGACGACCTCGGTCCGCTCGTCGCCCGCGCGCACGTCGCCGAGCGCGAGCTCGCCCGCGTCGAGTCGCCAACGCACGTCGCCGCCGGATGCTTCGAGCACGTGCGACGGCGCCGGCGTCCCCGCGAACGTCAGCACGACATCCTTGAACGCCGCTAAGCCTGCCGCGGGTACGGCTTCGCGAAGCGCCCACGATCGCGACTCGATCGCGCCGTCCGCGTTCCACGTGCCGCCCGCTTCGCGCGCGAGCGCGTCGAGGACGCTCTTGCTCGACGCGTCGCTCGCGGCGATCGCGACGAACGACACGTGATCGGCGAGGAGATCGCGCAGCTCTTTGGTGAGCGCGTCGCTGAGCTTGTCGCTCTTCCGCCGATCGCTGAGGACGACGACGCGACGAAGCGTGGTCTTCCCGAGCGAGCGGTGGGCGATGCCGATCGCGCGCGCGAGATCGAGCTCGCCGACCGCAGGCTTCTTGATGTGCTTCTCGAGCGCGGCGAGCACCATCGAGCGGTGCGACGCCGGCATCGTCGGGACGATGATCTTTCCGGCGCGCGCGTCGACGATCGTCACGCGATCGCGTCCGCTCAGCTGCGCGAGCGCGACATCCGCGAGCGCGAGCGTGTCGGTGCCGCGCTCGTCGATCACGATCGCGATGTCTTCGCCCCAGCGCGCCGTCCCGGCCGCCGCGGGCGCGAGGATGTCGATGCGAATGAGCACTTCACCGCCCCACGAAGGGACGCGCGTGTCGCTCGGCCGGAGCGAGATCGCGAAGCCCGTGGTGCCGGCGACCGTGGGGCGGCTGGTCGCGGTGAAGCGCCCGCTCGCGGGGAGAATGAATCCGATCGGCGCGCGCCACGGCTCGCTCGGATCCCGCACGTTGACCGCGGTCGGGACGTCCATGCGATCGTGGAACTCGACGCCGTTCGCCGTCAACACGCTGGCGCCACGCCCGTTTCCCTCGGGGAAGATCACCGTCCCGTCGCGGGCGAGCGTCGGCCCTGCGCACGCGGTGGCGCACACGACGACGATCATGCAGCCGAAACGCGCGAGCATCAGGAGGACCTTCTCCAGCTACGTCATGCACGCGCGGGACCGACGACGCAAGCTAGGTCGCGCCCGCGGCGCCCACCAGCGCGGCGAGCGTGGCGAGCGCCTCGTCGCAGTCGCCGACCTTGAGGCGGTCGCCCGTCGACACCGCGAGCTCGCGCCCCTTCTCGAGCTCTGCCCTCGCGGCGGCGTAATCGCCTCGACGCGTCAGGAGCGAGCCGAGCATGACGCGTCCCTGAATGACGTCCCAGATGAAGTCGCTCGCGTCGGCGTACGCGATCCCCTGCGCGAGGAGCTTCTCGGCGCCCGCCTGCCCGGCGACGCCGTCGAGGTACGCGAGGAACATGCGGTTCAAGCTGCCGAGGCGCTCGTATCCGAACTCGTCGCACAGCGCGAGCGACTGCTGAATCGCGCCGTACGCGCGCGCGTAGTCCTCGAGACGAACGAGAATGTCGCCGAGGTTGTGGAGGTTGATCATGACCTCGTAGCTGAGGCCGGCCGCGCGCGCGACGTCGACGGCCTTCTCGCAAGCGGCGGCGGCGGAGCGCCAGTCGCGCGAGAAGTAGTCGATGAGGCCGCGGAGCTTTTGGCGCTCGCACTGCGCGGTGGTGTCGTTCGGGAGGAGCGCGTCGGCGCGGTCGAGCGCGGCGAGCGCAGCGGCGCGATCGCCGAGCGCGGCGCACGCTTGCGAGAGGTTGACGAGGACCTTGTGGTTCTCTTGGACGTCGCCCTCTTCGGTGACGATCTTCTGCAAGCGTTCGAGGAGCTCGTACGCGCGCTTGAAGTCGCCTTGCCGCGTCGCGAGCTCGGCGGATGCGACGAGGACGAGCTTGATGAGCGCTTCGTTCCCCTTCGCGATCGACTCCGCGATGATGAAGTGCTCGCTCGCACTCTCGAAGCGGTGCACCGCGGCGAGGATGTGTCCGGCGTGAACGCGCGCGCGCACGCGGGTCTCTTCGTCGGCGGTCTCGTCGAGTCGCGCGAGGATCCGTTCACACATCTCCGCCGCTTCGGGCGCCGTGCGCACCAGGCGCACCGCGGACGCGAGACCCGCGAGCCACTTCGCGAGCTCCTTCGGATCGCGCGTCGACACGTCGCACAGCGCGATCGCCCGCGCGAAGTCGCGCGCCGCGGTCTCGAGCTGACGCGACTCGAGCCGACGCTCGCCGCTCTTTGCGAAGTACGTCGCCGCGCGCTCGCGATCGCCCGCTTCGTACAGGTGCCGCGCGATCCGCGCCGACTGCTCCGACGCGCGATCGCCGAGCACGACCTCGAGCGCGTGCCCCGCCGCGGCGTGCATCTCGCGCGCGGCCTCG
>JBBQXV010000059.1:0-37020 GCA_038209335.1 Polyangiales bacterium
GACGCGACGCTCGAGCAGCGGCGCCGTCGCGGCGAGAGGTTCGCGATCCCCGAGGCGCTCGACATCGTCCTTCGCGTCGCGGAAGGGCTCGCCGCCGTTCACGCGGCCGGCCTCGCGCACCGCGACGTCAAGCCCGCGAACGTCATGATCGCGCCCGGCGGTCGCGTGGTGCTCATGGACTTCGGGCTCATGCATCCGCAGATCGACGCGCCGCCCGAGTCGCTCGGCTACGTCGTCGGCTCGCTCCCGTACATGGCGCCCGAGTCGCTCGCGGCGGGCGTCGCGCACGGCGCCGGTCATCTCCTCGATCTCTACGCGCTCGGCGTCCTCGCGTTCGAGCTCTTGACCGGGATCCTGCCGTACGACACACCGGACATCGCGTCGCTCATGCGCGCGCAACGCCGCGGCGCACCTCCGCGCGCGATCGATCTGCGGCGCGACGTACCGAAGCCGCTCAGCGATTTCGTCGGCACGCTGATGTCGGGCGATCCCGCCGAGCGTCCGCAGAGCGCCGAGGTCGCGCTCTGGCATTTGCGCGCGCTCCGCGATCGCGTGCAGACGGCCGCGCCGGAGCAGCGCTTCTCCGTTCTCATCGCGCACCACGATCCCAACTCGTTCGACGCGCTGTCGCTCTACGTCCGCGCCGTGATCGCCGACGCCGAGATCGCCACCGTCACGCGCGGCGACGACGCCATTCGCGCACTTCGCAAGCGCGCCCCCGACGTCCTCTTCCTCGATCTCGATCTCCCCGACACCAACGGCGTCGAGGTCTGCATGTACGCGCGCGGTCTCCCTCGCGGCGAGCGCTGCATGATCGTCTGCACCGGCGCCGAAGCGTCCGAAGCCGACGTCCAGCTCTTGCGTCAGCTCAGCGTGCGTTTCCTCGAGCGCGGCGCGGATCGCATGTCGGAGATCGTCGAGCTCTTGCAGAAGGTGAAGCCGCAGGGGAAGATTTGAATCGTTCGGCGCGCTAGAACGTCGTTACGGCATGGTGCTCGCGCTCGCCCAGAAGAGGCCTTCATGATCCCGATCGTCCTCGCCCTCATCGGCGTCTTCTTCGTCTCGGTCCTCCCGACCGGCATCTACCTCTACGCAGAGAAGCGCAGCCGCCGAAATTGGATCGACGCTGCAGGGACGCGCAAGCGCGCGCCGTTCCTCGTGCACGTCGCCGCGTGGACCGGCCTTTTGCTCGGGCAGCTCGCGATTCCGTGGCTCCTCGTCGCCGGCGAGTGTGGCCTTCTGCTCTTCGGTCTCGCGAAAATCGGGCGCGCGTCGGGGATGATTTCGTTCACGCTGATCGCGCTCCTGGTCGCGGTCGTCGTGCAGTCGCTCATGTCGCTGCGCCTCTTCCCGATGTCGATTCGCCTCCTCGCGAACGATGCCAAGCTCCTCGCGCGCAGCCGCAGCGTCGCGCTCGGTCTCGCGTTCGCGAACCTCCTCGCGCTCGCCGGGTCGGGGCTTGCCTACATGGTCGTCATCGCGATGAAGTCGGGACATCCAATCGATCGAGTGACGAAGGCGACGCTCTATTACGGCGTGATCATTCCGGTTGCCGTCTTCGCTGTGGTTGGGCTCGTGCAGGCCGCGCTCGTCGCACGAGCGGGACGCGCGGGGCGTGTTTAGTTTGAGATCGATCGCGCCCCAAGGCGCGTAGGAGCGTCCATGTCGCGTTCGAAACTGGTGGGATCGTCCGTCGTCGTGGGATTGGCGGCGCTCACGCTCGCCGCGAGCAGCTTCGCCGATCAGAACCTCGAGCGTACGCCGCTCGCGGGTCCCTCCGTCGTCGCCCCCGCTTTCCCCGCCGAGATGCTGATCGAACCGGGAGGGGCCGACGAGATCAACGGCGAGATCGTCGTCGATCTCTACGACAACGCGACCGCCTCCGACATCGCCGATATCGGCGCGCGCTTCGGCGTCACGCTCCGCGACGCGAGCACCTGGAGCGCCGAGCACGACAAGCTCGAGATCGCCGACGTCGATCCCGAGCACGAAGACGAAATCCTCGCCGCCATCGCCAAGGATCCGCGCGTCGAGCGCGCCGAGCGCATGTCGCTCTTGCGCGCGTCGTTCGTCCCGAACGATCCGCTCTACGAGTCGAAGCAGTGGCACCTGAAGCGCGTCGGCGCCGAGAGCTCGTGGGAGTACACGTGCGGCCGCGGCGTCACCGTCGCGGTCATCGACACGGGCGTCGCCTGCTTCGACAAGGGCCCGTTCATGAAGGGGACCGACCTTCAGGGGACGCGCTGCGAGGGCGGCTACAACTTCGTCGACAACAACAAAGACGCCTACGACGATCACGGCCACGGCACGCACGTCGCGGGGACGATCGCGCAGACGACGAACAACGGGATGGGCACCGCGGGCCTCGCGTATTGCGCGACGCTCATGCCGGTCAAAGTGTTGTCGAAGCAGGGCTACGGCACCGTCGCCGCGGTCGCCGACGGCATTCGCTTCGCGGCCGACAACGGCGCGCAAGTGATCAACATGAGCCTCGGCGGGCCGATCAAGAGCAAGATCCTCGAGGACGCGGTCCACCACGCGATCTCGAAGGGCGTGCTCATCGTCGCCGCGGCGGGTAACAGCGGGCGATCGGTCGGATGGCCCGCGGCGTATCCCGGCGTCGTCGCCGTCAGCGCGACCGACTCGAACGACAAGATCGCCTGGTTCTCGTCGCGCGGTCCCGAGGTCGTCATCGCGGCGCCCGGCGTCGGCGTCACGCAGCAGACGGTGTGCAACGGCGGCAAGGACAAGTGCGAGATCTTCGGGACGTTCAGCGGGACGAGCATGGCGTCGCCGCACGTCGCGGGTGTCGCCGCGATGATCGTCGGCGCCGGTGTCACCGACATCGACTCCGTGCGCTCGGCGCTCACGTCGACCGCGGTCGCGAAGGACGACGCGAAGCTCTACGGCGCCGGCATCGTCGACAGCGCGAAGGCGGTCGCGCGCGCGCACTGGCTGCACGTCGCGCTTCGTCTCGCCGCGCTCGCCGGGCTCTTCCTGCTCATCGCGTCGCGCATCAAGAAGCAGGGCGGCGAGATGGCGCGGACACCGAGCGCGTTCGTCGGCGCGCTCTTCGCGGCCGTCGGTCTCTTGCCGTTCGCGCCGCTGCTGCACCTCGGCACGCTCGCGGGTCCGTTCCGTTGGGTCGTCGAGCTCGCGCAGCGACCGTTCGGCGAGTGGGACATCCTCCTCGGCGTCGGGCTCCACAAGTGGCTCCCGCTTGCGAGCGCGCTCCCGGTGCTCGCGTTGACGATGATCTTCTTCGGCGTGAAGCGTCTGCGCCCCGCGGTCGGCGGCTTCGCGCTCGGCATGGCCGCGCTCCTCGCGCAGCTCGCGCTCTCGGCGGACGTCGCGTTCGTCGGTGGCTCGGTGCTCTTGCGCGTCTACGCCGTCGTCAGCGCGGCGGTGTGCTTGTGGATCGCGCGCATCGGGCTCGACGCGAAGAAGGCGTGACCAAACCTGCTACGCTGAGCGAGATGGCCGATCGCTGGCGTCGCTGGAGGCTGCACGTCGCGCTCCTCGCGATCGGTCTCGCGGTCGGCGCGGTGCTGACCATTTGGGATTACTCCGCGCCGACGAAGTGCCTCGGTCCGCTCGCGTGCATCGACTACACGGGCGCCGCGACGCTCAGCTACTGGGCCGTCTTCGGCGTGCAAGCGCTCGTCAGCAGCGTCGCGATGATCTTCCTCGTCCGCTCGCCGCGCCGCTTCTTCCGCTCGCATGTCACCGCCGCCGGGACGCTCCTCGCGTGCATCGCGATCGGCTGGATGATCGTCCTCTTCGTCCCGGTCTCCGGCATGAAGGGATCGCCCGCGTTCGCAACCGATCCCGTGACGCCGCAAACCCGCTAAGCTCAAGTCAGATGTCGCTCAAGATCGACCAGGACCACTCCCGCTTCCGAGCGATCGTCCGCGGCAAGATCCGGCAGAACCTGCGGAAGTACATTTCGCAAGGCGAGCTCATCGGGCGCAAGGGCCGGGATCTGGTCTCGATCCCGATCCCGCAGATCGACATCCCGCACTTCACGTACGGCGAAAAACAAAAGGGCGGCGCCGGGCAAGGGCAGGGCGATCCGGGCGATCCCGTCGGCGGCGATCCGCAAGACGGCGAGGGCGAAGGGAAGAAGGCGGGCCAAGACGCGGGCGAGCACTCGCTCGAGGTCGACGTCACGCTCGACGAGCTCGCGGCGATCCTCGGCGAAGAGCTCGAGCTCCCCGACATCCAAGACAAAGGCAAATCGAAGATCATCAACGCGAAGGATCGCTACACCGGCATCCGTCGCGTCGGTCCCGAGTCGCTCCGCAACTTCAAGCGCACGTACCGCGAGGCGCTCAAGCGCCAGATCTCGATGGGGAGCTACGCGAAGGATCGCCCGATCATCGTGCCGATCCCCGACGACAAGCGTTACCGCAGCTGGAAGACCGAGGCCGAGCCGGTCGCGAACGCCGTCATCGTCTACATGATGGACGTCTCCGGCTCGATGGGCGACGAGCAGAAAGAGATCGTCCGCATCGAGAGCTTTTGGATCGACGCGTGGCTGCAGCGCCAATACAAAGGCCTCGAGTCGCGCTTCATCATCCACGACGCCGTCGCGCGCGAGGTCGATCGCGAGACGTTCTTCCACACGAGGGAGAGCGGCGGCACGATGATCTCGAGCGCGTACAAGCTGTGCTCGCAGCTCATCGACGATCACTACCCGCCGGACGAGTGGAACATCTATCCGTTCCATTTCTCGGACGGCGACAACTGGTCGATGGACGACACCTTGATGTGCGTCGAGATCCTGAAGAACAAGATCCTCCCGCGCGCGAACCTCTTCGCGTACGGCCAGGTCGAGAGCCCGTACGGATCGGGTCAGTTCATCAAGGATCTGCGCGAGCACTTCGGCAAAGACGAGCGCGTGATCACCAGCGAGATCCGCGACAAAGATGCGATCGTCGGGAGCATCAAGGAGTTTCTCGGCAAGGGGAAGTGACGGGAGAGCGTCGGTCGCCGCGCAGCACCATCACGAAAAAATCAGGGCCGCGTCATGCGTCGCCCGTTCGGGTGAGCGGACGAACGCGCCGCGCGGCCGTATCCTCAGGCGATGGTCACGACGGACAAAACGAACCAGCTCCTCGGATCGGTGGAGCGTGTCGGCGACACGAGCGTGCAGACGCTCTTCTTCGTCCTCATGATGCTGCCGATCTATCCGCAGGAGACGTACCTCGTCATCAAGCGCGGACGCGAGCGCACTGTGATGGAAGTGAAGCGCAACGGGCGCTCGGTCGTCGCGGGCTACTTGCGTTGGTGGCCGGGGATGCTCGGGATCTTGGGAGGCGTGTTCGGCGGCTCGGCGTGCTTCTACATGAACGACGACGATCTCATGATCGCGTACATCGTCACGGCCGTCTCGGTCGCGCTCTTGATCATCGCGGGCGTCATGTTCCTCGTGACGCGCGGCTCGCTCTCGGCCGAAGAGAAAGCGCAGCGCATGGTCTACGCCGAGTTCGCGAACGCGCCGGTCGACGTCGCCAAGCTGAAGGATCCGTGGTCGCTCCGCGACGACATCAAGCGCCTCCTCTCGAGCAAGGCCGACGCGATGGGCGTCACGCAGGGGCAGAAGCACGGCTACGGCTTCAACCACTGGTACGCGATCGCGCTCGATCCGCGGATGAACGACGTTCAGTTCCTCCGTGGCGCGCTCACCGTCGCGCGCCTCCTGAGCGAGAACCCGGACAAGCACGACGCGGAGCTCGGCGTCCCGCCGCAGAACTACGCGCAGATCCACGCCACGATTTGGCAGAAGCTGCGGACGATCGATCCGCGGGTGATGAGCGCGACGTAAGCGCGATCTCGTTGATCGAGAGAGGGGTCGCCAAGGGCGCCAAGGAGCCAAGGGACGCCAAGTTTCTGGGATCAAAAAAATCTGGCGCTCCTTGGCTCCTTGGCGATCTTGGCGACCAATCTCCCGACTGCGGATCGATGGTGAGGTTCAGGTCGTCGCCCAGTCCGGCTGTCGCAACAGCGCGATCATGTCGGTCACGCCCGGATCGCGCCCGAGCTGCATCAAGAGCGTCGTCACCTGTCCGCGATGATGCGTCTGATGATTGAAGAGGTGTTGCACCGCATAGTGAAGCGGATGCTCGAACGTCTTCCCGCCCTGATTCGAATAGCGAAGCGGCGCCACGAGCAGCTCGTCGGTGAGTGACTTCGCCCAGCGATCGACGACGACGTCCGTCTTCGCGCGCTCGCTGCGGAGCTCCGCGAAGACGTCGAAGAGATCCTGCCCATACGCCGCGCTTCCCGCCCGCATCTCACCCGCGTCCGTCACGCCGAAGCGCCGCAGCCAAATGCGATCGCCGAAGAGGAGATGATTGAGTGTCCCGTGGACCGATCCGAAGAACGCGCCGAGGTTCTTCTTCCGCTCTTCGTCGGTGAGCGTCGCCGCCGTTTCGTAGAGCTTCTCGTTCATCCACCGGTTGTACCGGGCGAGCATTACGTACGATTCGGCGAGCCTCATGCGACGAGGATAGGGCCGCGCGCGGCGCCGAGAAGAGGCTAAGATGCACCCATGAGCGAGTTCGCGCTGAAGACCGCGCTGCCGCAATACCTGCGAGCCGAAGAAACGCGGATCCAGAAGCTCGCGGCCGAGGCTGGCCTCGACTTCTTCCCGACCGTCTTCGAGATGCTCACGTACGACCAGATGAACGAGATCGCCGCGTACGGCGGCTTCCCGAATCGGTATCCGCATTGGCGGTACGGGATGGAGTACGAGCGGCTCGCCAAGAGCTACGAGTACGGCCTCTCGAAAATCTACGAGATGGTGATCAACAACAACCCCTCGTACGCGTACCTGCTCGAAGGAAACTCGCTCGTCGATCAGAAGCTCGTGATGGCGCACGTGTACGGCCACGTCGACTTCTTCAAGAACAACTTCTGCTTCCGCTCGACCGACCTCGACACGGGTGGTCGCACCGTCGATCCCGCCGTGCGTCGCGCCGACTACGATCCGAACCGCCGTTGGATCGACAAGATGGCCAACCACGGCTCGCGCATTCGGAAACACGTGGCGCGGCAAGGGATCAACAAGGTCGAGGAGTTCATCGACCACTGCTTGTCGCTCGAGAACCTCATCGATCTCCATTCGCCGTTCAGCGGCCGCCGCGTCATCAAGACCGCGCAGCAAGAAGAAGACGAGCCGGCGACCGAGATCCCGCGCCTCAAGGCGGGGCGTGACTACATGGAGAAGTTCATCAACCCCGAGGAGTACCTCGAGGAGCAGCGGCAGAAGATCGAAGCCGCGAAAGAGAAATCGAAGAAGTACCCCGAGCACTCCGAGCGCGACGTCCTGCGCTTCTTGCTCGACCACGCGCCGCTCGAGCGCTGGGAGCGCGACACGCTCGAGGTCATCCGCGAGGAGGCGTACTACTTCGCGCCGCAATGGCAGACGAAGATCATGAACGAAGGGTGGGCCAGCTACTGGCACTCCAAGCTCATGACCGAGAAGATCCTCGATGCGTCCGAGATCATCGACTACGCAGATCACAACGCCGGCGTCCTCGCGACGAGCGGCGGGCGGCTGAATCCGTACAAGCTCGGCGTCGAGCTCTATCGCAACATCGAAGAGCGCTGGAACAAGGGGCAGTTCGGCAAAGAGTGGGAGGAGTGCGACGATCTCGAAGCGAAGCGAAACTGGAATCTTCGCCTCGGGCTCGGGAAGAAGAAGATCTTCGAGGTGCGCGCGCTCTACAACGACGTCACGTTCCTCGACGAGTTTCTCACGCCGGAGTTCTGCCGCGACCACAAGCTCTTCAGCTTCGACTGGTCGAACCGCAACGAGCGCTTCGAGATCGTGACGCGCGAGTTCAAGCAGGTGAAAGAGAAGCTCCTCTTCCAGATGACGAACGGTGGCAACCCGTTCATCTATGTCGAGGACGCGAACTTCGAGAACCGCGGCGAGCTCTTGCTTCGTCACGATCACCAAGGGATGGACCTTCGCGCGGACTACGCAAAGGAAGTCATGCGCAGCCTCGTGCGCGTGTGGAAGCGCCCGGTGAACGTGACGACGATCGCCGAGGGGAAGCCCGTCATGATCCGGTACGACGGCAAGGAGCACTCGACGAAGAATCTTCGCGGGTGATTCTCGGGGTGAACACGATGCCCGCGGAGTTTCAGAAGGATCCGAACGACTGGCTTCGCAAGCTGTCGCCGCGCGAGTGGATCCGCGCGGCGCTCGGCGAGCTGAAGCAAGCGGAGGCGGCGTACGCGCAGCGCAACGTGCGCGGCGCGATCGCGGGATGCAAGCGCGCGGCGGGGATGGCGCTCAACGGTGCGCTCATCGTCGATCCGCGATCGGAGTGGGGGAGGACGTACGTCGAGCACGTGGACGCGCTCGCGAAGGAGAGCGACGTGCCCGAGGCGGTGACGCGCGCGTGCCGCACGTTGCTCGACGCGCAGCCGCCCGGATCGAGCGTCGTCACGCTGCGGACGCCGTCGTCGGACGAGAAGATCCTCGAAGCGGCGCGCGATGTCATCGCGCACGCCTACGCGGTCGTGGTGAAGCATGAAACGTGAAGCGCTTGCAGGGATCATGGTGCTCATCGTCGCGTCGTGCGGTGACCCCGTCGTACAGAAGGCGCCCGGCGTCGCGCAGCCGGCGTTGCCGCCGACGACTCCGACCGCGGACGTGCCTATCACGACCATCGCGGGCGACGCGTCGGTCGCGCCGGCGATCCCGGATGCGGGCAACGCGCTGCCGAGCTTCAGCGGCCCGCTTCCGCCCGCGAAGCCGACGACGATCGCGCTCTCGATCGGTGACGACTCGGCGGGCGACAAAGATCTCGTGGCGGGCGACGCGGCGTTCGAGAAGGGGGCGATCGCGGACGCGGGGAAGCGCTACGAAGCGGCGCGGCTCGCGGCGCCGAAGCGCGCGGCGCCGCTCGTCGGGATCGCGCGCGTGCGGATCGCGAAGCTGAGGCTCGTGATGGATTTCGCCGGCGCGAAAGGGAACAAGGAGGTGATCGCCGCGGTCGCGCAGCTACGCGAAGCGGTGAAGCTCGATCCGCTGTTCGGGCCGGCGTACGTCGAGCTCGGTCGCGCGCAGCTGATGCTCGGCGACGCCGACGCGTCGATTGGTGCGCTCCGCGATGCCGTGCGCATCATGCCGAACGAAGCAGAGGCGCACTCGGCGCTCGGCGTCGCGCTCCTCGCGACGGGGCACGGCGAAGAAGCGGCGAGCGAGCTCGGCAAGGCCGCGCAGCTCGACTCCGGGAGCGCCGCGCGCCACGGAAACTACGGCACCGCGCTCTTCATGCGCGGCCGCGTGAAAGAAGCGGTCGCGGAGTACGAGATCCAAGTGCGGCTCGCCGATGGCGACGCGCGCGCGCACTCCGATCTCGGCAACGCGCTCCTCGCCGCGAACGACGTGCAGCGCGCGCTGCGCGAGCTCGAACGCGCGGTGCAGATCGATCCGAAGCGCGCGACGTTTCACTCGAACCTCGGCTACGCGCTCCAGATCATGGGGCGCATGCGCGAAGCTGTCGCCGAATACCAAGCGGCGCTGAAGATCGACGACAAGCTCGTGAGCGCGTGGGTCAACCTCGCGACGGCGCTCGCGCGCGATCCGAAGACGCGCCCGCAAGCGCGCGCCGCGCTCGAGCGCGCGAAGAAGATCGACCCGACCGATCCGAGCGTGAAGGCCAACCTCGCCGAGCTCGACGACCTGGAGAAAGACGCCGGAGCTGTACCTCCTCCGTGACGTCGAGTGAGATCGAGCGCGTGTGTCAAGTCGCTCGTCGAGCGCACCGGATCCGTCCTTGACCGATCCGTTTGCGCTCTCTTACCGTAACGGCCGTCACGATTCGGAAGTGGAAGTCGAAGTCGACACATGCGCAGTGAGCGGAAGTGGAGGCATCCGATGGCTGTTGGCAAAGTGAAGTGGTTCAACGATGAAAAGGGGTGGGGCTTCATCAAGCAGGATGAGGGCCCGGACGTATTCGTCCACTACTCGCAGATCGCCGGCGAGGGCCGTCGCCGCCTGTTCGAGGACGAGGTCGTCGAGTTCGAAATCAAAGAAGGTCCGAAGGGCCTTCAGGCGGTCAATGTGATTCGCCAGCAGGGAGCGACGGCGTAGCGCCGCTCGCGCGTCGTTTCTTCAGACGTGCTTCGGCACGCTGTCCATTCGGAATCGATCGTCGTCCGGCACGTAGACGTGAGCTTCGACGCTCGTGACCGTGCCGGCGTCGGCGATTTCGTAGACATTGAAGCCGGCCATCTTGGCTTCGTCGTGGTGATGGAGCGATGCGCTCGTCGCGCCGAGCGCGTGCACCGTGCCGCCCGCGGTGTCGTGGATCCGTTGCATGCGACGGTGAAGGTGACCGTGGAGGACGAGCGCGTGCGAGAGGGCGCCGAGCTGCTCGAGCAGCGCGGGCGCGTCGTGCAGCCCTTCGACGAGCGTCTTGAGGCGTGAGCTTGGGTTGTGCGCGGGGTGATGGAGCGCGATGACCGCGGTGCGGCTCTTCACCTCGGGGTGCGCGAGGATCTTCGCGAGCGCGTCGAGCTGCGGGCGCCCGAGGACACCCGCGGCGACGAACGGCGGCCGCGGCACCGCGCTCGACAACCCGATGATCGCCGCCGGACCGCGGAGCTTCACGACCGGGAAGCGACCGACGCCGAGATCGACGGTGAGCTCCGGCAGATCGCTGACGAGGTACTTCGCGAAGTACTTCGCAAAGCGCCCGCTCTTGAGCGCGCCGCGCGTGTAGAGATCGTGATTGCCGGGGACGACGGTGACGTTCTTCGGATCGAGCCCGAGATCGTCCTCGAGCACTTGGCGCGCGAGCTCGAACTCCGGCTCGAGCGCGAGGTTCGTGAGATCGCCGGTGACGCAGACGTGATCGATCCCCGCGCGCCGAATCTCGCGCGCGATCGCGCGGACGTACGACGAGCGATGAATGCTGCCGCGCTTGAGGCGAAGGTTGGCGTAGCCGCTCAGGCGCTTGTTGAGGAAACGATGCGCGCCGACGCCCGCGAGATCGAGCAGATGCAAATCCGAAAAGTGAGCGATGCGCACGGTCGTCTTCATCCTCCCGCGTCGGCAGCGCACCGAAAACCGACGGTGGCCGAACGCAGCAACGTCGTCATGAGGCCGCGCGAAGCCGCGCGCATCCACGGTCCCGAATCTTCGTACGAGCCGCCGCGAATGACGTGGAACGCGCCGGTCTTTCCGTGCGGGTTCACTTGCGGCGTGCCCTCGTAGCCGAAGCCGTTCTCGTCGAGCGAGAAGACGTCGTCGACCCACTCGGCCGCGTTGCCGGCGAGATCGAGGAGGCCGAGCGGCGTCGCGCCGTCGGCGAACGATCCGACGGGGGCGAGGCCGACGAAGCCGTCGGTCGCGTCACTGTCGTCGTGCGAGAGCGCGCCGTGGTTGCAGATGCGCGGGTTGTAGACGTTGCCCCACGGGAAGAGTCGCGACGCCGTCCCGCGCGCGGCGTGCTCCCACTCGGCCTCGGTGGGCAGTCGTCCGCCGGCCCAACGGCAGTACGCGGTCGCGTCGTCCCAGCGCACGTGCGTCACCGGGAGCTCAGGTCGATCGAAGCGCTTGTCGGTCGGTGAGAACGACGGCGCCGCGCACGCGCCCGCCGCGACGCAGCGCCGGTAGCTCGCGACCGTCACCTCGGTGCGATCGATCAAGTACGCGGACAGCGTGACCTCGTGCGCGATCCCCTCTGCGCGAAACGCCGGGGAGAGCCGCTCGCACGCCGACTTGTACACCTCGCGCTCGCACATCTTCACCGCCGCGACCATCTCCGACGGCGTCGATCCCATCACGAAGCGCCCGCCCGGTATCCGCACGCGCCCCTCCGGCGCCGCGCGCACGATTTGAACCCCGCGCGCCGGCGCGTGCTCGCGCGCGCGCTCGAGTCCCGTCCACCACGCCTCGGCCTTCGGCGGCTTGCGCGCGCGGGCGTCGGTCGCGACGACGCTCAGCGCGAGGAGAACGAGAGCTGGAACATGGAGACGGGAAGCCATCTCATCCCGTTAGTACGCGCAGCGGATGTTCGAGGAGACCGCGCAGCTCGGCGAGGAACGCCGCGCCGACCGCGCCGTCGACGACGCGGTGATCGCACGACAGCGTCATCGATAGCTTCTTGCCGATCGTGAGCGTGCCGTCGCGCACGACCGGCACTTCGCGCATTTGGCCGACGGCGAGGATCGCGCCCTCGGGCGTGTTGATCACCGCCGAGAACGAGTCGATGCCGAACATACCGAGGTTCGAGATCGAGAACGTCCCGTCCATCATCTCTTCGGGCTTCAGCTTCTTTGCGCGCGCGCGCGACGCGAGCTCGCGGACCTCGCGCGCGATCGCGACGACGCTCTTGCGATCCGCGTCGCGCACGACCGGCGTGACGAGGCCGTCGGGGATCGCGACCGCGACGGAGACGTCGACGCGGCGGTGGATGAGCAACGCCTCGGGCGTGAACGTCGCGTTGCACTCCGGAACGCGGACGAGCGCGGTGGCGCACGCGCGAATGAGCAGATCGTTGATCGAGATCTTGAGCGGCTTCGCGTCCGGCTCGCCCTTCGACGCGGGATCCGGCGCGGCCGCGAGCTCGGCGTTGATCGTCTCGCGGAGGCGCACGAGCGCGTCGGCGTCGACGTCGATCGTCAGGTAGAAATGCGGGACCGTCTGCTTCGACTCGGTCAGGCGACGCGCGATCGTCTTGCGCATCATCGAGAGCGGACGCGCTTCGGGCTCGGCCAGGTGCGGCGTGCGCGGCGCGACGTTCGCGGTCGTCAACGTGATCGGCGCGGGGGTGCGCGCCAGCGTCATCTCTTGCGACGAGCGACCGGCGTCGCTTTTGAGCACGTCGAGATCGGCGGCGACGATGCGCCCGTGCGGGCCGGTGCCCTGCGCCGCTTGGAGATCGAGGCCGAGGTCGCGCGCGATCTTGCGGACGTACGGAGAGGCGCGAACGCGGCCGTTGTCGCTGGGTGAGGACACGGGCGCGGTGGGCTCGCGCTCGGTGCGATCGAGGGGATTGCCGGGGGCGCGCCGCTGCGCGGGTGGGGGCATCGTGTCGGTCGCCGCGGCGTCCGAGGTCGAGGTCGGAGTCGAGGGTGCCGGCGCGGGTGCGGCTGCCGGCGCGGGTGCGGCTGCGGGTGCCGGTGCGGCTGCGGGTGCCGGCGCGGGTGCCGGCGCGGGTGCGGCTGCGGGTGCCGGCGCGGCTGCGGGAGCCGGTGCGGCTGCGGGAGATGCGGCGGGCGCGCCAGACTTCGCGAGGAGCGCGGAGATGTCCTCGCCGGCCGCACCGAGGATCGCGACCGCTTGCCCGAGCTTCACCTGCGTCCCCGGCGCGACGAGGATCTTCAGGATCGTCCCCTTGTCGAACGATCGAAACTCCATCGTCGCTTTGTCGGTCTCCACCTCCGCGAGCAGATCGTCGATCGCGACCTCGTCGCCTTCCTTCTTGTGCCACGTCGCCAGCACCCCCTCCTCCATCGTCGGGGACAGCTTCGGCATGTCGAGGATCTTCGCCATCGTTCGTCTCTCTCGGTTCGCTATGCGCGCCCACGTGTACAGACGCGCTTCACCGTCGCGACGACCCGCTCGACGTTCGGCATGCACGCCTGCTCGAGCTTCGCGTTGTACGGCATCCCCACGTCGAGCGACGAGACGCGCAACACGGGCGCGTCGAGCGCGTCGAACGCGAGGCGCTGCACGCGGTCGGCGATCTCCGCGCCCACGCCGCCGTACGGCCACCCTTCGTGCACGATGACGCAGCGGTGCGTCTTCGCGACCGACGCGACGATCGTGTCCTCGTCGAGCGGGCGCAGCGACCGCAAGTCGACCACCTCGCACGCGATCCCGTCCTTCTCGAGCGCCTTCGCCGCGTCGAGCGCGACGTGCGTCATCCGCGAGTACGCGACGATCGTCACGTCCGTGCCGGCGCGCACGATCTTCGCGCGTCCCATCTCGAACGCGTCGACGTCGTCGGGCACGTCGCCCTTGATGCCGTAGAGCGTCTCGGACTCCATGAGGAGCACCGGGTTGTCGTCGCGGATCGCCGCCTTGAGGAGCCCCTTCGCGTCGGCGGGAAACGCGGGCGCGATCACCTTGAGCCCGGGCACCGTCGCGTAGAAATGCTCCATCGCCGTCGAGTGCTGGCTGCCGACCTGCCGCGCGCTCGCGTTCGGTCCGCGAAAGACGATCGGGCAGTTGAACTGCCCACCGGACATCTGCCGCACCTTCGCCGCGTTGTTCAAAATCTGATCGAACGCGACCGCCGAGAAATTCCAGGTCATGAACTCGATGATCGGACGGAGCCCCACCATCGCCGCGCCGACGCCGATCCCCGCGAAGCCCCCTTCGGCGATCGGCGTGTCGATGACGCGCTTCTCGCCGAACTTCTCGAGCATCCCTTCGGAGACTTTGTACGCGCCTTGGTAGTGGCCGACCTCTTCGCCCATCAAGAAGACGCGATCGTCGCGCTCCATCTCTTCGATCATCGCCTCGCGCAGGGCGTCTCGGTATCTCAGGTTTCTCATTCGTATCTCGCTCGTCTCGCTCACGACGCGAACGGGCCGTCGTACGTCGTCGGCGCGAGCACCGACGCGTCCGGCTCGGGGCTCTCGTTCGCGAACTTCACCGCGTCGGCCACCTCGGCCTCGACGCTCTCTTCCAGCGACTTGAGCCGCGCCTCGCCGTAACCGCCGGTCTCGAGCAGCGTGCGCGCGCGCACCAGCGGATCCTTCTTCTTGTGATCCTCGAGCTCGGCCTGCGTGCGGTACTTCGCCGGATCGCTCATCGAGTGCCCGCGGAAACGGTACGTCCGCACCTCGACGAGCGTCGGTAGCGACTGCTCGCGCGCGCGCTTCACCGCCTCGCCGATCCGTTTTTCGACCTCGAGCACGTCGGTCGCGAAGAACCGATCGCGATCGATCCCGTAGCCGAGCGCCTTCATCGTCACGTCCTCGACCGACATCGATCGCGAGAGCGGCGTCCCCATCGAGTACTCGTTGTTCTCGCAGATGAAGACGATCGGGAGCTTCCACAACGCCGCGAGCGAGAGCCCTTCGTGGAAGCCGCCGATCGACACGGCGCCTTCGCCGAAGAAGCACAGCGTGACGCGCCCATCGCCGCGGTACTTCGACGCGAACGCGACGCCGGCCGCGAGCGGGATGTGCCCGCCGACGATCCCGTAGCCGCCGAGCATGTGGTGCTCTTTGTCGAAGAGGTGCATCGATCCGCCGAGCCCTTGCGAGCAGCCGGTCGACTTGCCGAAGAGCTCGGCCATGAGCACGCGCGCGGGCATTCCCTTGGTCAGCGCGATGCCGTGATCGCGGTAGGTCGTGACGACGTAGTCGTTCGGTCGAAGCGCCGCGAGCGCGCCGACGCCGACCGCTTCTTGTCCGATGTAGAGGTGCAAGAACCCACCGATTTTCCCTTCGGCGTAGCCACGCGCGCACTCTTCTTCGACGCGACGGATGAGGAACATCTGGCGGAAGAGGGCGGCGAGGTGCTCGAGCTCGCGCGACGGCTGCGTGACCGGCGGGATCGTCGCGCCGCCGGGATCGGCGGGCGAGGTTGAACCGGCCGGCGGTTGGGAAGGGGTCGGATCGGGCATGGGAACGCGGGGGGCGGAGGATAGTACCTCACGCGTGCGTTTCCTACCGCGGGGCGGACGCGGAGGGGGCGGCCGATGCGCTCGCGCTCGGGATCGAGGTCGCGCTCGAGCTCGAGGTCGATGTCGATGTTGCGCTCGCGCTTGCGGAGGCCGAGGCCGATGGAGCCGACGAAGCCGACGCGGACGGCGTCGCGGACGACGGCATGGGGGGTCGCGGTCGCGCGGACGGCGTCGACGGCGCGCTCGCGTGCGTCGCCGCGGCGACCGCGAACGCATCCGCGACCTCCTTGAGCGACGCTCCCGGCAACGTCGGATGCCGACGACCGATGACGACGAGCGCGACGATCACGAGCACCGCGACCGCAGCGAACAGGTTCTGCCAGCGGCGCGTCGTGCGCATCACGATCGACGAACGCGGCGGATCCGACGCACGCTCTTGCGCCATGTGCCACCGCGGTGTCGGGAGCCCCTCGCGACGCTCGAGCGACACGGCGAGCGCCTCACCGAACGCTTCGCACGACGCGAAGCGCTTCTCCTTGTCCTTCGACATCGCGCGCGCGAGCACCAGATCGGCGCCACCGAACGACGCGAGCGGCGTCGGCGTGTCGTTCGTCACGCGCGACGCGACCGTCATCGCGTCGTCGCCCGGAAACGCGCGCTTGCCGGAGAGCGCCTCGTACAGCGTCGCCGCGAGCGAGAACTGATCCGACGCCGCGCTGAAGTCGGCCGCGGCGAGCGCCTCCGGTGCGCTGTACGCCGGCGTGCCGAGGATCGATCCGACGCGCGTCAGCGTCGAGTCGGGGAGCCGCGCGATCCCGAAGTCGGTAATTTTCGCGCCCGTCGGAGCGAGCATCACGTTCTCGGGCTTCACGTCGCGATGGATGACGCCCGCCGCGTGCGCGTGCGAGAGCGCGCCCCCGAGCTGACGCGCGAGCCGCGCAATTTCCGCGAGCGGCAGCGCGCCGTTGCGAATGCGATCGCGAAGCGTCGGCCCATCGATGAGCTCGAAGACCAAGTAGAGCCCGAGCGCGTCGTCTTCGCCCATGTCGTGCAGCGTCACCATGTGCGGATGGCTGAGCGCCGCCGCCGCGCGCGCCTCTTGCCGCATCCGCAGGAAGAGCGCCGCCTTCACCTCGGGGCCGATCCCGAGATCGTCGCGCAGGATCTTCAGCGCGACCTTGCGACCCAGCACCGTGTCGCGCGCGAGGAGGACGCGTCCCATGCCCCCTTGGCCGAGTAGCTCCTCGATTTCGTAGCGTCCGATGCTCGCAGGCAGATCCATCGTGTCAGTCGGCGCCGGCGTCGGTCCCGGCACCTTTCAGGTGTTGTGGCACGCAGAACGCGTTCACGCCGTCGGTGAGTGCCTTCTCTTGCGCGAGGACGCTGTCGAGCTTGGCCTTCGTCGTCGCCATCTTCGCGCGGAGCGCCGCCGCTTCGCGCAGCACGGCCGATGCGTCCTTCATCGTCTTCGCGAAGTCGTCGAGATCCGCCTTCAGCTCGGCGTCTTTCAGCGTCGCGGTCGAGAGCTCGGCCACGAAGGCATCGATCTCCTTCGCCTGCGCTTCGGTGTCGCCGACCTTGGTCATGCCGTCGAGGATCTTCTTCATCTTGTCGAAGAGCTTCACGCACTCGGTCGACTTTCGCGCCGTGCATCGCGCCGTCATCTTGTCCGCCGCCGCGCGCGTCCGCTGCGGGACCCCATCGGGGCGCGCCGGATCGACCTTCGGTTCGTACGCGATGACCTCGCCCATCGTCGCCTGCGTGTCCTTCGCCGCCGCGGCCACCTCGCGCGCGAACTTCTCGTAGTCCTGCGCGAGCTTCTGCAGCTCGACGATCGTGAGCTTCAACGCGCCAACGTCCGCGGCGAGCTTCTCCTCGAGCGTCGCGAGCTCGGCAGCCACAGCCTGAATTTCCCCCGCCTTCGAAGTGTGTGCGCCGAGCGAAAGCGTGTGGCCGATCTTCTGATCGTCGTCGTCGATGACCCCGATGAGCGCCTTGCACTCCTCGGGCTTCTTGCTGCACGCGATCGTGGTGAACGCGAGCCCGAGCGCGCAAACGGCGGGAACGAAGGCGACGAAGCGCATGCTGACGAGCCTACACCGCCTCAGTCTCGGTGCGGATTCCAGCACGCGACCTTGTGTCCGGTTCCGTGATCGAGCTCGCTCAGCATCGGGACTTCTTTGTCGCACGTCCCTTTGATCGCGCGCGGGCAGCGCGGATGAAACGCGCAGCCGTCGGGCGGATCGACCGGCGAGGGGACGTCGCCTTCGAGGAGCACGCGCAGCTTTCGCTTCGCGGGATCGACGACCGGCACCGCGCTGAGGAGCGCGCGCGTGTACGGATGAAACGCGTGGTCGTAGAGATCGTCCGACGACGCCTGCTCGACGATCTTGCCGAGGTACATGACCGAGACGCGGTGGCTCACGTGCTCGATGACCTTGAGATCGTGCGAGATGAAGAGGTACGAGAGCCCGAGCTGCTCCTGAAGAACCTGAAGCAGGTTGATGATCTGCGCTTGGATCGAGACGTCGAGCGCGCTGATCGGCTCGTCGCAGACGATGAACTCGGGCTGCACCGCGAGCGCGCGCGCGATCCCGATGCGCTGGCGTTGTCCGCCGGAGAACTCGTGCGGGTAGCGCCCCATCGCCTCGGCGCGCAGGCCGACCTTGTCGAGGAGATCGGTGATCATCCTCTCTTCCTCGGCGCGCGACGACGCGAGGCGGTGGATGCGGATCGCCTCGCCGACGATCTCGCGCACGGTCATGCGCGGGTTCAAGCTCGAGTACGGATCCTGAAAGATGATCTGCATCTTGCGGCGCAGCGGACGGAGCGCCGACTGCGACGTGAGCGTGATGTCCTCGCCGCCATAAATGATTCGGCCGTACGTCGGCTCGACGAGCCGGAGCATCAGCCGACCGAGCGTGCTCTTGCCGCAGCCGCTCTCGCCGACGAGCCCCATCGTCTCGCCGCGCCGCACCTTGAGCGTGACGCCATCGACCGCGTGCACGAAGCGCGCGCCGCGCGAGAACGTCCCGCCTTGGACGGGGAAATACTTCGCGACCTTATCGGTCGCCGCGAGCGTGCGCGACGTGCCTTGCGTGCGCGGCGCCTCCGATGCGCTCACGTGGACCCCTGCGTCGGCGTGAGGCGACGCGGCGGCGGCGCGAGCTCCGTCCACCGAATGCACCGCGACAGGCGCCCTTCGCCGACGTCGACGAGCGCCGGCTCTTCCTTCACGCACGCCTCGATCGCCATCGAGCAACGATCGGCGAAGCGGCAACCGGGCGGCAGCTTGCGCATGTCCGGCACCATGCCTTCGATCGTCGCGAGTCGTTGGCGAGGTCCCGACGGATCGTGATGCACGCCGACCTTCGGAAGGCTGTCGAGCAGGCCGCGCGTGTACGGATGCAGCGGCCGCGCGAAGATCTCCGCGACCGGCGCGCTCTCGACGATCTTCCCCGCGTACATGACGAGCACGTGGTCGGCGTTCTCGGCGACGACGCCGAGATCGTGCGTGATGAGGAGGATGCTCATCCCGAGCTGCTTCTGCAGTCGTCGCAAGAGCTCGAGGATCTGCGCTTGGATCGTCACGTCGAGCGCTGTCGTCGGCTCGTCGGCGATGAGGAGCTTCGGCTCGCACGCGAGCGCCATCGCGATCATCACGCGCTGACGCTGTCCGCCGGAGAGCTGATGCGGGTACGCCTCGACGTTCGTCTCGGGCGACGCGATCCCGACGAGGCGGAGCATCGCGATCGCGCGATCGCGCGCCTCGCGTCGCGATTTTTTTTGGTGCAGGCGTATCGCTTCGACGATCTGCGCGCCCACCGTGTAGACGGGGTTCAGGCTCGTCATCGGCTCTTGGAAGATCATCGAGATGTCGTTGCCGCGGATGTCGCGCATCTCGCGCTCTTTGAGCGTCAGAAGATCGCGACCGTTGAACTTGATCGATCCCGACTCGACGCGTCCGGGGGGCGAGGGGACGAGGCGCAAGATGGACAGCGCGGTGACGCTCTTTCCGCATCCGCTCTCGCCGACGAGCCCGACCGTCGCGCCTTCGGGCACATCGAGCGACACGCCGTCCACCGCCCGAAGCGGTCCCGTGTCGGTCCGAAAGCTCGTCACGAGATCGCGAACGGAGAGGAGCATCCGTCGACCGTTCTACGCGGTTCGGCGCGCGGTGTCATGCGCGCGGCGGCCGCGCGAGCGTCGATCTCGATTGCGCGCTCATGAGGTAGAGTCGCGCATGCCCGAGAAGCCCGATGACATGCTCGGTCGCGTCTGCGTCGTCACCGGCGCGAACACCGGCATCGGCAAGGAGATCGCGCGCGGCCTCGCGCTCAAGCGCGCGACGGTCGTCGTCGCGGCGCGCAACGCCGACAAGGGGCGCGCGGCCGCCGAAGAGATCTCCGACGACACCGCGAACCCGGCCGTGTCGTTCCTCCAACTCGACGTCGCGAGCAAGCGATCGATCGCCGCGTTCGCCGAGGCGCTCGCCGCGAAGCACGACAAGCTCCACGTCCTCGTGAACAACGCCGGCGTGTGGCTCGGCGATCGCCAGACCAACGAAGACGGCGTCGAGATGACCTGGGCGACGAACGTCCTCGGATATTTCCTCGTGACGAAGGCGCTCACGCCGCTGCTCGAAGCGGGCGCACCTTCGCGGATCGTCAACGTCGCGTCGAACAACGCGAAGGGGCTCGATCTGTCCGATGTAGAATACAAGCGTCGAAAGTACGACGGCGTCGCGGCGTATGCGCAGAGCAAGCAGGCCGATCGCATGCTCACGTGGGCGATCGCCGATCGCCTCAAGCCGAAGCGCGTCACGGCGAACGCGCTGCACCCGGGCGTCGTCGCGTCGGAGATCGCGAAGGGCGGCACCGGCGTCATCGGCGGCGCGGCGCGCGTCTTCTTTCGGATCGCAGGCGCGACCACCGAGCGCGGCGCCGACACCGCGCTGTGGCTCGCGTCGAGCCGCGCGCTCGAGAGCGACACGAGCGGCTACTACGTGAAGCGCAAAGAGACGCCCTGCCGCTTCCGCGACGAAGCGGAGATCGAGAAGCTGTGGGCGCTGTGCGAGGAGATGACGCGGCTGTGATCGAACGCTACTCTCGCGTGCCGATGCGTCGTTCGTCGTTCGCCGTGCTCTTCGCTCTCGCGACACTCGGGCTCGCGCTCGTCGGAACGGGATGCACGACGCGCGCGCGCATGTGCGGCGCGCCGAACGAGTGCGGCATCGGCCAAGGATGCGTCGCGGGACGCTGCATGCCCGATGGCGGCACGCCCGCGATCCAAAACGCGAAGCGACTCGTCGTCACGCCGGTCGACCTCGCGTTCCTTCGCCGCGGCGATGCGCCCAACGGCGGAGCTCTCCCGTCGGTCGTCGCGCTCGGTCGCGCCGCCGATGGCGAAGCACTCCTCCTCCTTCGCTTCAACGTCGTCATCCCAAAGGACGCGACCGTGCTCGAGGCGTACCTCCTCTTGGAGCGCACCGCGGCCGTCGACTCGGACCCGACGCCCATCACCCTACACGCCGCCCGGATCATCGACCCGTGGGACGGACGATCCATCTCGTGGGCCTTGCAACCCCGCGTCGAGGAGACGCGCTCGCCGTCGACGACGATCGACCCGGCGGGCCGATCGCTGGTTCGCCTGGATGTTCGCGATCTTGTGAACCATTGGCGCCGGCACGAAAAGCTCGACCAAGGCATCGCCGTCGTGGCGGACAGCACCAGCACGACCGGAATGGCATTTGCTCTAACCGTCTCCCACGAGTCGGGACAAGTGGAAGTAGCGTCAAACCCCGAAGGCCAAGGCACGTCGAACCCGGGTTTCGGGGGCGCCGGACCTGTCTCGGGGGCTTCGGTCTCCGATACCGAGGCGCGCGCAGGCAAGGAACGATCGGGACCTCGACTCGAGCTGTACGTGAAAGAAGCAACCCTTCCGATCGATGCGGGCACAGACAGTGGCGACGACGGTGGCAAAGATGGTGGCGGTGAATCGAAACCAGACGGCGCCGTCCCACGTAAACCCTGAAAGAGGTAACGCGATGAAGCAGCAGACGATGACGGCGAGCTCGATCAAGACGACCTTCGGCGCGGCGATGATTGCGGCCGCCACCGTTCTCGCCATGGGGAGCACGGTCTCGCCTGCCGCAGCGGCCGATACGACCGTCAGCGCGGGCGCGGGCGCCTGCACCGTCGGCGGCGACTGCACCGTGACGGTGCGCGTCACCGCGGGCGACGGCCTCCACGTCAACACCGAGTACAACCACAAGGTGACGGCGACCGGCGACGGCGTGACGTTCCTCGGCAAGGCCGATCCGAAGAGCCTCTTCTCGAAGGACAACGGCGATTTCCAGGCGCAAGGCGACAAGGTCGGCGTCATCACCGTGAAGTTCAAGCCGGCGGCCAAGGGCAAGGTCAAGATCGGCGGCACGTACAAGTACGCGACGTGCAGCGAAGGCAAGGGCGGCGGATGTACGCCGGGCTCGGGCGGCTTCGGAGTCGAAGTCACTGTCAGGTAGTGCTGAGCTGGCGCGCCCTGCGACCGCGGTGCTAAGCCGACGTTCATGAAGATCGTTTCGATCGGGCTCGCTGTAGCGTTCGTCGCCGCATCGGTGGCGATGAGCAGCGGTTGCGGCAAGAAGAGCGAAGCCGCGCCTGCATCGACGACGCCGCCGGTCGTCGCGCCCGCCGCAGAAGCGCCGGGCGCCGACGGAAGCTACGCGCTCACCACCGAGGCCGCCGATTGCAAAGTCGGCGCGACGTGCACGGTCACACTCCGCCTCGAAGCACGCGGCGACTACCACCTCAACGCGGAGTACCCCTACAAGTTCACCGCCGCCAACGTCACGGGTGGCCCGAGCGTCGAGTTCCTCGGCACCGACGGCGCCGGAAAGAACGTCTTCACGAAGCTCGCGGGCGACTTCACGAAGCAGACCGAGAAGGTCGGCGTGATGACGGTGAAGTTCAAGCCGGCGACCGCGGGCACGCTCGCGATCGAAGGCGTCTACAAGCTGTCGGTGTGCTCCGAAGCGACGTGCAAGCTCGACAACCCGAGCGCGAAGGTGACGCTCGCGGTGAAGTGATCGAAGCGATACGCTTCACGGCATGACCGATCGAACCGAGCGCGACGCTGCGGCGCAGATCAAATCGATCGCCGAAGGTGTCGAGCGGCGCTTCAAGTCGGGACGCCGCGTCCTCTCGTTCTCCGAGTTCCTCGAGCTCTTCGCGACCGATCCCGTTCGCTACTCGCGCGACGCGAGCCGCTACCTGCGCGACGTCTTCGATCACTACGGCACCGCGCAGATCGAGCACCCGTGGGGCACCTTCACGCGCTGGAAGCTCTTCGATTTGCCGTGGGAGCCGGCGCCCGCGCAAGCCGGCGTCTTGCCGCGCGGCGCGCTCATCGGGCAAGAGCACGTGCAGGAAGAGGTCTACCGCACGCTCTCGAACTTCACGCGCGAAGGGAAGCCGAACCGCCTGACGTTGCTTCATGGCCCGAACGGATCAGCCAAGAGCACGATCGTCGGCTGCTTGATGGCGGCGCTCGAGAGCTACTCGACGCGCGACGACGGGGCGCTCTATCGATTCAACTGGGTCTTCCCGTCGACCAAGACCGTGCGCGGCGCGCTAGGCTTCGGACAAGGCGCGGGCGACTCGAAGACCGTGGCGTCGTACGCGCATCTCCCGGACGACGAGATCGACGCGAAGCTCATCGTCGAGGTGCGCGATCACCCGCTCTTTCTCGTCCCGCTCGAAGAGCGCGCCAAGCTGCTCGACAAAGCGTTCAAGGTCCACGGCGCCGACGCCGAGTCGCCGAACGAATGGATCCTGCGCGGTCAGCTCTCGCACAAGAGCCAGCAGATCTTCGAGGCGCTGCTCGCGAGCTACAAGGGCTCGTACATCGAGGTGCTCAAGCACGTGCAAGTCGAGCGCTACTTCGTCTCGCGACGCTATCGAACGGGCGCCGTGACGATCGGTCCGCAGATGAGCGTCGACGCCGGCGAGCGGCAGCTCACGGCGGATCGATCGCTCGGCGCGCTCCCGGCGTCGCTTCAAGCGGTGCCGCTGTACGAGGCGAAGGGCGAGCTTGTCGAGGCCGCGGGTGGTCTCCTCGAGTTCAGCGATCTCTTGAAGCGTCCGCTCGACGCGTTCAAGTATTTGCAGCTCAGCGTGGAGACGGGCGAGGTCGCGCTCACCCAGCAGAACGTGCAGCTCAACTGCGTGATGATGGGGAGCGCGAACGAGCTTCACCTCGACGCGTTCCGCGAGCACGTCGAGTTCGCGAGCTTCCGTGGACGGCTCGAGCTCGTGCGCGTTCCGTATCTGCGCAGCTTCGTGCAGGAGAAGGCGATCTACGACTCGTACGTCACGCCGCAGGTGCGCCGTCACGTCGCGCCGCACGCGACGCTCATCGCGGCGACGTTCGCTGTGCTCACGCGCATGCGAAAGCCGAACCCCGACAAGTACGGGCGACCGCTCGCTGCGGCGGTGTCGACGCTCACCGCGATCGAAAAGGCGGATCTCTATTCGCTCGGTCGCGCGCCGGAGCGCCTGGAGTCGGACGCGCAGAAAATACTTCGCGCGAACGTGAAGGATCTCTACCAAGAGAGCGACTCGTACCCGATCTACGAAGGGCGGATCGGCGCGAGCTCACGCGAGATGCGCGGCGTTTTGCTCGACGCGGCGCAGTCGACGAAATACGCGTGCCTCTCGCCGCTCGCGGTCCTCGAAGAGATCGACGCGCTATGCCAGAGCAAGCTCGAGTTCGAGTGGCTGCAGCAAGACGCGATCGCCGGCGGCTACCACGACACGAAGCAGTTTCGCGAGACGCTGATGGATCGGCTGCTCGACGCTTGGGAAGAGGAGCTCTACGCGGCGAGCGGCTTCGTCCCGGAAGAGCGCTACGCCGAGCTCTTCGATCGGTACGTGCAGCATGTCAGCGTCTGGGTGAAAAAGGAGCGGCTGTACAACCGCGTCACGCAGAAGCACGAAGAGCCGGACGAGAAGCTGATGGCGGAGGTCGAGAAGCTCCTCGACGTGAAGGGCGAAGCCGACGAGTGGCGCAAGCAGATGATCAGCGCCGTCGCCGCGTGGGCGCTCGATCACCTCGGCGCGAAGATCGACGGCATCACGGTCTTCCCGCAATACATCCGGCGGATGCGCGAGGCGGTGTTCGGCGAGAAGCGGAAAGAGGTCGCGCTGCTCGCGCGCGACATGATCGTGCTCGTGCGCGAGGACGGCTCGGGGCTCGACGCGGAGCACAAGCGGAACGCGGAGGCGGCGGTCGAGCGGATGATTTCGCGGTGGGGGTACTGCAAGAGCTGCGCGGGGGACGCGGCGAGCTTGCTGGTCAGGCGGCGGTTTCAGGAGCTGGTGGATTGATTCAGCGATACCCGCCCCGCACCGCCTCCAACTTCGCGCGCGCCGTCCTCACCCCAAACAGCGCCTCCTGATCCGGCGAGAGAATCGGACCGAGGACGACGCTCGCGACGATCGCCGCGAGGAGCATCGCGAGGCGATCGTCGTCCCCCTCGCTCACCACGAGCCACACGTACCCGCACCGCTTCGCGAGCAAATCGAGCCCCGTCGATCCCGCGCGTGCGTCCGCCGCGTCCGCCGCCGCGAAGTCATCGTCCTCGCGCGGACGCCCGTAGACCAACCGCGTCCCCGGCGGCGCCTCCGGCGGCGCGACGATCACGCGCGCCGCATCCACGGTCGGCGGCGCCACCTCGCCATACTTCTTCTCGATCGTCAGCCCGACCTTCGTCGAGAAAAACTGCGCCGCGTGCCGTTCCCAAAGATTCGCTTCGACGATCGCGTCGCTTCGCTGCGCGAATACGGTGAACGCCTCGGTGCGCGATGGCGCATCGAGCGCGCCCGTCAGCAAGACGCCGCGCGCGTCAACGAGCGCACGAAATTCCTCGTCGTTCGGAATCGCCACGGCCGCACGATACCGCGAACTCGACACGACGTCGGGCGAGAGCGATTCCGCAAATACGCCGCCGTGGATCCGCTGGCTACTTCGCGCACCCGACTCCATCGGGGTTCGGCGCGGGCGGACTCTCGTGTACGATTGTTCTGCATGCAGCCGGTCCCGCAGGCTCCGCCCGCATGGCTCGACGGGGATCCGCGCGGCCTCGACGCGTACCTCCGTAGATTCGCGCCCGCCGAGCCGAAGAATCGCCCCGTTCGGAAGCTCCACGCGCTCCTCGTCGCGATGCACCCCGACGCCCCGCTCTCCGAGCGTGTACACACGCTCCGAAAGATCCTCGACTGGGTCACGGCGGGCGGCCGCATTCCCGGCCGAAACGCCGACGAGGCGGCGGCGCGCGCGCGCTTCCTCGTCAACGTGCTCGACGTCGCCGAAGAGCTCGCGGAGCCGACCGTGGCCACGCTTCGCGCGATCGTGACGACGTCGAACGCGCTCGGCCTGTTCGCGGACATGGGGCTGCCCGGCGATCGGGGGCTCTACGCCGAGACGGTCGATCGCCTGTCGCGGAGGTTCCTCCCCGAGGCGACCGACGAGCGCGATCTCGAGCACATCGTCGCGCAGCTCTTCCCGTCGGACAGCGAGGCGGCGTGGCTCGCGCGGATTCCGGGCGACGTCGCGCTGCAGCTCGATCGCGTGCTGTCGAAGAGCGGTCCGGCGTGGGATCCGCTCCGCGGTGTGCTGTCCGATGCGATCGTGCTCCTCACGACGCGCATCTCGGCGATCGGCGTTTCCTACGAAATCCGCTCGCGCAGCCCCGAGATGCCGCTTCGATCGTCGCCGTTCTTCGTCTTGCCGCGCGTCTTCGATTCGTTCCTCAATGTCGACGCCTGCCGCGGCGTCATGACGCAGTGCCGCCAAGCGACCGCCGTCGTCACGAGGAATCTCGAGACTGCAGGCGTCAGCGTCGACGTCGTGTACCGCATCGAGCGCATCGGCAAATTGCTCGATCGCCTCGAGGCGTTGCTCCATCAAGTCGTGCCCGATGCGTCGCTCGACGAAGCTGGGCGCGCAGCGCGATCGGCGCGCTTCTTCGCCGCGCTCGTCCACGAAAAGCTGAAGGATCGGCGCCTCGTCGACATCCTTCGCGACAACCTCCACATGATCGCGCGAAAGGTCATCGAGCGCGCGGGCAAGACGGGCGAGCACTACATCACGTCGGGGCGGCGCGAATACCGCAACATGCTCTTGTCGGCCGGCGGCGGCGGCGTGCTCACCGCGGGGACGGCGGCGCTCAAGTTCTACGTCGGCTGGGCGAAGCTCCCTCTGCTCGTCGAGGCGATCGTGTCGTCGTCGAACTACGCGGGCAGCTTCCTCCTCATGCAGCTCGTCGGCTTCACGCTCGCGACGAAGCAGCCGTCGATGACCGCCGCCGCGCTGGCAGGCGCGCTCCGCGGAGAGGCCGCGAAGACGGAGCTCCCGACGATCGTCGCGCGCATCACGCGCTCGCAGCTCGCGGCCGCGATCGGCAACGTCGGGATGGTCATCCCGGCGGCGATCGCCTTCGACTTCGCGTTCCGAAAATTGGTGGGGCGCCCGTTTCTCGATCCGGCGACCGCGCACTACGTCATCCACTCGCTCCACCCGCTCGAGACGCTCACGATTTTCTACGCTGCGCTCACGGGCGTCCTCTTGTGGGTGTCGTCGATCGGGGCCGGCTGGCTCGAGAACTGGGCGGTGTACCGTCGACTCCCCGACGCGATCGCGCACCACAGATGGCGTCGCATCTTCGGCGTGCGCTTCATGGCGTGGCTCTCGAAGTACTTCGAGCGAAACATCTCGGGCTTCGGCGGCAACACGACGCTCGGCGTGCTCCTCGGGTTCGTCCCGATCGTCGGCAAGATGACCGGCCTCCCGATCGACGTGCGCCACATCACGCTCAGCACCGGCGCGCTCGCGCTCGCGGTGGGCGCGCTCGCGTTTCCGGCGGTCGTCGAGGGCGCGCCGGAGCCCGAGCACGTCGAAGCGGCCGTCGATCTGTGGTCCGGCGTTGGATGGGCGGCGGGGGGCATCGCGATCATCGGGATGCTCAACTTCGGCGTGAGCTTCGTGCTCGCGCTGTCGGTCGCGCTTCGCGCGCGCAACGTCACGCCGAAGGACGGGGCGAAGCTCGGAGTCGGCGTGATGCGCCGGTTCGTCGCGAGCCCGATCCAGTTCTTCTTCCCGCCGAAGGGTGAACCCGAGAGCCCGGCCGGGCACCCGCACTAGCCATGCCCATCGCGCTCGTCGACACGCACTGCCACCTCGATCCGCAATACTTCCCGGACGGCCCCGACGACGCGCTCGCACGCGCGCGCGCCGCGAACGTCGCCGGCTTCGTCGTCATCGGTGTGGGCCGCGATCTCTCCCCCGCGCGCAACGCGATCGCGATCGCGCGCGCGAACAGCGATCGCGTCGGCGCCGCCGTCGGCATCCACCCGCACGACGCCGCGACCTGGTCCGAAGCCGCGCACCTCGAGCTCGCGGAGCTCGCGCGCGATCCCGCGGTCGTCGCCGTCGGCGAGATCGGCCTCGACTACCACTACGATCACTCGCCGCGCGACACGCAACGCGCCGTCTTCGCGCGCATCGTCGCCCTCGCGCGCGACGTGAAGAAACCGATCGTCATCCACACGCGCGAAGCCGCCGCCGACACGCTCGCGATCCTCGAGAGCGAAGGGGCGAAGGACGTCGGCGGGATCATCCACTGCTTCAGCGAAGACCGCGCGTTCGCCGAGCGCGCGCTCGATCTCGGATTCGACATTTCGTTCTCCGGCATCGTCACGTTCAAAGCTGCGAAGAGCATCCACGAGGTCGCCGCGTGGGCGCCGCTCGATCGCATCCTCGTCGAGACCGACAGCCCGTACCTCGCGCCCGTCCCGATGCGCGGAAGGCCGTGCGAGCCGGCCTACATCGTCCACACCGCGCGCCGCGTTGCCGAGCTGCGCGGCATCGCGCTCGAAGAGCTCGCCGAGGCGACGAGCGCGAACGCCGAGCGGCGTTTTCGTAGACTCTTTCGCGCGGATGCTCCGTCGAACGACCAGGCGAAGTAGCGCGTGCCTATGGCATTTCGCGGCGGATCCTTCAGTCTGAAGGGAGAACCGAGGTAGGGGATGGGAGCCGAGTGAGTCGATCGTCGCGTCCGAGTCCGGTGTGGTGGACGTGGCTCGCGTCGGTCGCGTTCCACGGCGTCCTCGTCGGAGGCGGCGGGTGGATCGCGCTTCGGACGCTCAACGCACAACCGGTCGATCCGCAGCATCCCGCCGAGCCGGATCTCACGAGCGCGGTCATCGTCATCGATCTCCCGACCGTCGTCGCCGACGGCGAGCCGAGCGCCGAGCGTCCACCGACGCCCGAAGGGATCGTCCCCGATCCGCACGGCGGCAACACGGTCGCGCGCATCGACACGGGCAAGCCCGGCACCGGCGGCGACACGTCGGCCGCGCTGCAAGCGATCAACTTGAGCGACGGCGACGAGCTCATGCGGCTTTCTCCCGATCTCATCAGTCGCCTCGATCGCGATCAGCTCCAGCGCCTCTTCGTCGCGCGCATGCGTCACTCGTGGGAGGACCGGCGCTCGACGACGAACCCGTCGACACTCACGTTCCTCGCCACCGGCTCGGGGACGCTCGAACAACGACGACCGCTCGCGGCGTCCGATCCGAGTCGCGGCGCGCTCGCGGCGCCATGGCCGGGGCAGCTCGGCGCGAACCTCGGCGCGCCGAGCACGCCCAACGGCGGAGACGAAGAGCGCGGCGCGTTCGGCGGCGCGCGGCTCGGCGCGCTCGTGCAATCGCCCGGCGTCGGCGTTCTTCGCGGCACCGCGGGCGTCGATCACCGAACATCGGCGCCCGTCGCGAGCGGACGCCCCGACGTCGCGTCCGCGCCGGTCGCCGTCAACGCCAACGACAAAGGAAAACCGACCGACAACGTCGACACCGAGCAGGAAGTCGCGACGACCGTTCGCTCGCTCGTTCAGGCGAGCACCGCGGGCGGTCTCAAAGGGACCGGGCGCGGCGGAAGCGGTGGCGGCGGCGATCCCGGCGCGGGCGCGAAGACGGGTCAAGGCTCGCGCTCCGGTCCGCTCGGCGACGGCGAGGGCGACACGTTCGACATCAACTCGCAGGATCCGCGGCTCGCGCCGTGGTTCCGCCAGATCAAGGCGAAGATTCATCCGCTGTGGGCCAACGCGTTTCCGAAGAGCGCGATCCTCGAGCTCAAACAAGGCACCGTGATGATCGCGTTCACCGTGTCGGCCGGCGGCGGCGTGAGCGTGCAGTGGCCGCCCATTCGCACGAGCGGCGTTCCCGAGTTCGATCGGAACTGCGCCGATGCGATCCGTCGCGCCGCGCCGCTCCCGCCAATGCCGGCGAACCTCGGGCGCACCTCGATCCGGATCATCATGGCGTTCGTCGCGTCGAACCCGATCGTGAAGTAGCGCTCAGCCGATCGCGACGCCGAGCTGACGCCTCAGCTCGCTCGCTTGATCGCTCGCCCAGAAGAGCTCGAGGTCGCGGACGCGGTCGGCGCCGCGCGGCTCGCTCGCGACGATGTTGCACGCGGTCGCGAGATCGCCGCACAAGAGGAGCCCCGCGCGGCACCCCGTCCAGTCGGCGGCGCGCGCCCATCGCTTCAAGTTGGTGATCCCGCCGCGCGAGAGGAACCGCGTGACGAGCCGTCGCAGCCGCTCGAGCTGCGCCTTCTCGAGGCACGGCTGCATCGCCTGCGCGATCACCTTCGCGCGCTGCGCGACGTCGGCGGGGAGCTCGATGTTCGTCGCGCCGAGGGTCAGCGCCGCGAGAAAAATGTCCTCGAGGTACGTCACGCTCGGCACCAGCGTGCAGACGAAGTGCTCCTCGCGGTACCAAGCGAGATGGCGCGCGCAGTAAAACGCGAGCCGCTGCGACGACTGCCCGCTCAGCATACGCGAGCCGACGCGCGACGACGGGGGCACCGACGTCACGATCTCGAAGCCGGCGTCGAGCTCGGGCGCGAGGTAGATCGGCGGCGCGCGCATCCCGAGCGTCGCGGCGGACCACGCGAGCGCACGCACAGCGCTCAGCGTCGACGCCGTCGCGTTCTGAAGCTTGTCCGCATCGAGGCGCGGCAACGTCCCGTCGCGGCGCATCGCGGTCACGCGCCCGATGAGCGCCGCCGACGCGATGACCGCGAAGATCTCGCCGGTGATCCGATCTTCCTCCGGGTGAAAGAGCTGCGTCTGCCACCCGTCCGAGTTGATCGGGCGGAGCGGCCGAATCGGCCCGGTCGCGCGATGCCGCTCGAAGAGCTCGTGTTGCTGAATCGTCGCGGCCTTTCGCTGCACGAGCACAGCCGCGGTGCACCACTGCGCGTCTGTGTCGCCCTTTCGCCCCGCCGCGTGATAGCGCCCGTGAAGCTCCGGGAACGGCGCCGACTCCGCGCTCTTCCTCGGCGTCGACGGCCGCGACAGCGTCGGCGCTTCGTCGTCGTCGAGGTACTCTTGCGCGGCCTTCAGACGCGGTTCGGTCTCGTGATGATCCGACTCCGAGGGAGGCGGCGCGGCCTCGCTCGGCGGCGCGCGATCCGCGAGCGTGCTCGGATCTTCCGGATCGACGAGCGTGACGTTCGCCTGCGCCTCGCACGCCGCGATCAGCGCCGACTCGAGACGCGCGACGCGATCGGCCTCGAGCCCGAGCGCCGCCGCCGCGAGATTCAGCCGCTCGCGCTCCTCGAAGGAGATCTCGCCCGTCTCGATGGACTCGGCGAAGAGCGTCTCGTACATCGCCTCGAAGTCGCCGAGGCGGACGCTCCCGGTGTCGGCCTCTTCGCGAAACGCCGGGACGAGCTCGAACTCGGAGCTGTTCGAGCTGGGCTGCGAGGCGGATGGCGAACGAGAAGGCGAACGTGACGTGCGGCGAGCCAAGGCCGAAAGCGTAGCGCGTATTGTGGGTGCCGGAGGAGGGAGTCGAACCCCCGACCTAGCGCGTATGAAACGCCCGCTCTAACCAACTGAGCTACTCCGGCCCTTGAAACGGCGGCGGAGTATGTTCATCAGGCGCTCCCAACGCAAGCGAGATTCGCTTCGGCCGGTTCAGCGCCTTCGCCGAAGCGCCGCTGCCATCGCGAGACCGAGGCCTGCGAGCCACGCCCACGTGTGCGCCGGCGCAGGACCGCGCGCGCTCGCGATCGCGCACCCGCCCGCGTCGTATGTCTCCGGCCCCGGCGGCGGCGGCGGCGTGCTGCAGTCGATCGGGTTCGACGCGCGCTTGAGCACGCCTTGCGTGAGCTTCGTGTCGTAGCTGCCGGTGTTCGCGTTGTCGTGGTGGAACGACTCCCACTGCACGACGCCGGTATCGCTCCCCGCCGTCTTCCACGCGAAGATGTATCCCTCGCGCGAAGCGACGACGACGTCGAGCTTGTGATCGCCGTTCAAGTCGCCGACCGACGGCGACGAGATGAGCCACCCGTTCGTGAACTTCGGCCAGCCCGCGACCTCGCGCCCGCACGCATCGACCGCGCGGAGAAAGTATCCTCCGGTGCCGATGATCACCTCGGGATAATCGTCGCCGTTGAGGTCCGCGATCGCCGAGTTCGTGAGGAACGTGTAGTCCTCGATGACGACGGGCGAGCCCGGCATCATGTGCCCGGTCCGTCCGCTCCACATCGCGAGCAGATGTTGGAACGGCTTGGCCGACGATCCCCCCGCGAGGTTGCCCGCGAGGCTCAGCGATCCGCCCGACATGACGACGTCGGCGAATCCGTCTTGATCGAGATCGCCGATCGCCGGGCTGCTGAGGAGCGGGAACATCGTGTCCGGTTTGAACGCCGTCGACAGCTCGCCGAAGATGCTCGTGGGATCGAACCCCTGCTGCGTCTTCCCGTCGTCGCGCGTGACGATCGGCAAGCGGTTCGGCGGATCGTTGAAGCCTGTCTGAAGGCCCGGATCGGCTGGAAACACCGATGGCGGCGCGCCGTTCCCTTGGAAGAGGACGTCGAGCTTCCCGTCGCCGTTGAAGTCCCCCATCGCGGGCGCGCTGTCGACGCCTTCCGCGACGACCGGAAAGAGGTGAAGCGAGACGAGCGTGATCGGCCAGTTCGGCAAGTACGCGCCGTTCGCCGCCTTCGTCCCGCGTCCGTTCACGACGAACGCCGGCCCCGAGCCGCCGCCGCCGCCGATCTCTTCGTTCGATCCCGTCGCGATGTCGAGCGTTCCGTCGCCGTCGACGTCGCCGACCGCGGGCGTCGAGAGGATCCGGTTCTCCTTCGACGTGCGCGTCGAGTGAATGTGCACCGGCCACCCGTCGAGGCTCGTTCCGTCGGCGTGGAAGATGTAGACGTTGCCGTCGAACGCCGCCTGGATGATCTCGAGCTTGCCGTCCTTGTCCATGTCGGCGAGCACCGGGCTCGCGGCTGATCCGCGCGCGAAGCCGTGCTTGATGTCCATGCACGGCACGTCCGGCTTCGGCTTCATCGGATCGAGCGGACACGACGGCACGAGGGGCAGTCGCTTCGGCCATCCGGCGACCGCTTGCCCCTTCGCGTCGATGACGTAGATCGTCCCCGACCACGTCGACGCGACGATCTCGAGCGATCCGTCGCCCGTCAAATCACCGACCGCCGGCGCGCCGATGAGCGCTTCACGCGCGACGTCGGGGTTCACGCCGCCGTTCGGACCGTTCTTGTACGCGGGCGCGTTCAAGTAGCTCGGAACGCCCGGCTCCGTGACGCTCGGGTTGATTCCGTCGAGGACGCTCGTCTTGTAAGGGAAGCCCGCGAGCTCGGCCGGCAGCCCGCTCTTCAACGTGAACACGTGCACCGCGCCGTCGTTCGACGCGACGACGATGTCGCGCACGCCGTCGCGATCGATGTCGGCGAGCTTCGTCCCGCCTTCGATCGATCCGCCGAGCTTGATCGGAAACCCGGGGAGCAAATCCGCGTCGAGCCCGTTCTTCGTGTTGACGACGGCGATCGTGCGCCGCGCCTCGCCGCGCACCTGCGTGTTGCCGTAATACGCCGTCGCGCGAATGCGGATCGTGATCGACCGATCGTTCTCGTGATGCGGCGAATCGGGATCCGCGATGTGCGACGTGTCGATCTGCGCGAGATCGATCTGCGCGAGCGGCGCGTTCGCCCCTCCGCCGCTCTTGGTCGATCCCGCGACGTTCGGCACCGTCGACAACGGCTTGAACAGCGTGTCGTCCGGCTCGACGCCCGGCGCCCACTCGACGACGTAGTCGTACTTGCTCGCCCGCCCCGCCGCGACCGTCCCGAGGATCGGCACCGTCCCGTTCGTCCGATCCGAATACAGCACGTCGAACCAGAGCGGCGCCGTGATGTCGACCTCCGGCGGAATCAGCCCATCGTCGATCGCCTTGAGCGCGCGCGCGACGTTGATGCGCCCGTACCCGAAGCGCTGATCGAACCCCGGCTTCGATTCGTAAAACCTTCCGGCCGAATCCGGATCCGTCGATCGCGACTCGGGCACGTCGATGTCGTCCGCCGTCATCTTGAGGAGCTGCATCACCTCTTCGGCCGTCAGATCGAGCGGCTGCCCGCGCGACTTTGCCGCCGAATAGAGCAGCCCCGCGATCCCCGCGCTTCGCCCGGTCGCCTCGCTAGAGCACGAGCCGCCGCTCACGCTGAGCATGTTCTGCCCGCCGTAGTTCGTGCACGTGTTGAACGCGAGGAACGACGTCGAGTTGTTCGAGCTGTCGCCGTTGTACGTGATCGCGTGCACAGGCAGCGTGTGGTTCGCGACGCCCGGCATGTTGTGATGCCGCGAGTTCTCGTCCGCCATACTCGCGATGACGGTGACGTTGTGCGCGTACGCGTAGTCGATCGCGGCGATCGAGAACGCGGACTGATTGACGGTGCCGAGCGCTTCTTGAACGACCTTCACGCCGTTGTCCGTCGCGTACACGACCGCCTTCGCGAAGTCGTTCGCGTCGGCGATGAAGCTGTCGCCTACGCGCAGCATCAAGAATCGGCAGTTGGGGCACGTGCCGACGCTCCCGTTGCCGTTGTTCCCTTCGGCGCTCGAGTCGTGCGCCTCGCCGGTGCCGTGTCCGTACCGCGTGTCGTCGTACGGGTTGTTGTCGTTCTTGTAAAAGTCCCAGCCCGAGATGTCGTCGGTGTATCCGTTCGGGTCGTCGTCGACGCCGTCGCTGAAGAGCTCGATGAGATCGCCCGCGTCGAGCATGCAGTTGCGGTTGATGTCGCCCTTGATGCGGTCCGATCCTTTGATCGTCCGCTCGGGATCCTGAAAGCACGGATCGCCCATCACGGCCGGCGCAATGCGCGGATCGTCGCGGTAGTCGGCGACCGAGAAGACGCCGTCGGCGTTGCAGTCGTACCCGGCGAGCGCGCCCGTACCTCCGCACACGACGCCCATCTTGTCTTGCGGCCGCTTCGTCCCCGCAAGCTCGAGGAAGTTGAGCACCGCCTTGTTCACGATGTCCGGGCTGTCCCACTTGATGCCCGAGTCGAGCACCGCTATTTTCACGTCCGGAATTCCGATCGAGTACGTCCACCCGACGTCGATGCTCATTCCCGACGAGCCGAGCTTCTGATCCGCGCCGACGTACGCGTTCGTCCCCGCCGCTTGCTTCGGCAAGAACGAAAAGTAGTTCCACTGCCCCCCCTCGCCGTTGCGATCGGGCTTGCCGTCCTTCGCGTGCGGACCGTAGCCGGGATCGTTCGGCCAGTTCGCCGGATCCTCCATGTTCGCGCCGCGCGGAGGCGGCCAATTGTTCGCGCCGGCATCGTGAGAGCGGCTCGCGAGCGAGACGACCCCAACGGCCGTGAGAATGGTGGCGACGTGCAGCGGGCGAGAGACCAGCGATCGGCGACGTTTCACGCCGGAAAAGCTACCGGACGGACGGCCCGGCGCTGTCTCTCTGGTGTCTCGCGGAGTTAACTCAATACTCGCCGAACAGATCTTGAATGCGCGACTCGAGCGCGATCGCGATCTTGTACAGCGACGAAATCGACGCCGACGACTCCGCGCGCTCGATCTGCGAGAGCAGCGAAACGCTGAGGTTCGTGCGACGCGACATCTGCTTGAGCGTGAGATCCTTCTCCTTGCGGAGCGTGCGGATCGTGTCGCCGATGACGCGGTGGAGCTGCTCCTCCGGCGTCCTCGCGAGCCCCTTCTTGCGCATGACGCGCGAGATGACGTCGCGGAACTCGTCCACGTTGAAGGGCTTCTTGATGTAGTCGACCGCGTCGAGCTTCATCGAGGCGACCGCGCTCTCGAGGTTGGGGAAGCCCGTGAAGATGACGACCGCGATGTCCGTGTCGAGCTTGCGCACGCGTCGCAGGACCTCGATGCCGTCGAGCTTCGGCATCATGAGATCGAGAATGATGAGGTGGTAGCCGCCCGTGCGGACCTCCTCTTCGACGCCCGTCGGATCGCTGAGCGTCTTCACGGCGAAGCCGTCGCGTTCGAGCAGGGTCTGCATGTATTCGCAGATGGCCTTGTCGTCGTCGACGATCAGGATGCGAACGGCGGGGAGCTCCGGGGGCATCGTGTTCCTCTTCTTCGTGGTGGGGGCGGTGGCGGAATCGACTTGCGGCTCCATGGCGGCTTACTCCTCGCGCGACCTCGAACGGCGCGCGTTCCGTTCACCCGCTCTGGAATCCAGCGAGTGTGGTTACAGTGGTGCTTAACACCAGAACAGGAGGTCGTGAAGGGCGGCACATTCGATTTTTCGTATGAATACGGCTACGTAGAACGATTGCGCTGTGGGCGGACGTCCGTACGGTTGGAATTGGCGGGAAGGGGACCTGCCGAAGTCGCACTTCCGACGAATGACATTGACGAGAAACGTCGCGCCCTTCATAAGGCCACACCTGTTCTTGCCCGCGCTTTACACGCGGGAGCTGTATTCGGGGCGTAGCGCAGCCTGGTAGCGCACTCGGTTCGGGACCGAGGAGTCGGAGGTTCAAATCCTCTCGCCCCGACTATTGCCGAGCGAGCCTTCGGGCTCGCGGCCTTTCTCGAGGTTTTGCCGATCCTGTACTTCGCTTCGCTGCGTACAGGATCGGTCAAATCCTTTTGCGATGGCAGGTGCGCGATCGCGGCGCGGAAGCGCGGGTAGTCTGACGGGGTGGACCACGATCGCGAGATTGCGTTTCGGGGCGGGCGGGTTGCGCTCGGGCGGTTTCGTGCGGCGACGTCGGCGCCTTGGTTTCGCGATAGCGGGCCGGCGCGCGGGTACCTGCTCGTGTTCCCGCGAACCGCCGTGCGGATCACCCACGCGGGGCGCGCGCCGGTCGTCGCGGATCCGACGCGCGTCATGTTCTACAACCTCGGGCAAGAGTACTCGCGCGACGGCGTTTCGCCCGAGGGGGATCGCTGCGATTGGTTTTCGTTTCGCGCAGCGGACGTCGCAGATGCGATTCGTCCGTTCGATGCCAGCGTCGAGGCACGCGTCGATCGTCCGTTCGCCGCTACCGACGG
>JBBQXV010000060.1:0-36774 GCA_038209335.1 Polyangiales bacterium
ATGGCGGACGTGTACCTCGCGGTCGCGAACGGCCCCGTCGGCTTCAACAAGATCGTCGTCATCAAGCAACTGCGCGCCGGTCTCGCCGAGGACCCGTTCCTCACGGCGATGTTCCTCGACGAGGCGCGCCTCGCCGCGAGGCTCAGCCACTCGAACGTCGTGCAGACGTACGAGGTGGGCGAGTACGACGGGCACTACTTCATCGCGATGGAGTTCGTCGAAGGGCAAGCGCTCAGCAACGTCGCCGCCGCCGCATCGAACGAGGGCGACGGGCTCTCGCACCCTATGTCCGCGCACATTTGCGCCGAGGCGCTGAGCGGCCTTCACCACGCCCACGAACGCACGGACTACGACGGCAAGCCGCTCGGGATCATCCACCGCGACGTCAGCCCGCACAACGTCATCGTCTCGTACGAAGGCGAAGTGAAGATCGTCGACTTCGGGATCGCGAAGGCGGCGATCAACACGACGCACACCGAGGACCGCACCATCAAGGGCAAGGTCGCGTACATGGCGCCCGAGCAAGCGGACGGGCAGCCGATCGATCGGCGCGCGGACGTGTTCGCGATGGGGATCGTCCTGTGGGGATTGCTGACGGGCGAGCGGCTCTTCGGCGGCGACGCGCTCCGCGCGCTCGACGCCGTCCGCAGCGGTCGCATCCGGCGCGTGTCCGAGGTCGTCGACGTGCATCCGCTCCTCGACGACGCGGTCGCGCGGGCGCTCGAGCGTGACCCGGACAAGCGGTTTCAGACCGCACAAGAGATGCGCGACGCGCTGCTCGCATACTTGCGCGGCGCAGGCGAGTTCGTACATGGCGAGGATCTCGGCGTGCTCGTGACGAAGCTGTTCGCGAAACGTCGCGAGGACATTCAGCGCAAGATTCAGGCGGCGATCGCGCTGCAGCCGGACTCGGCGTCGATGCGGCGGATCGCGGTGCTGTCGTTGTCGGGCGGGAACCCGGTCGCGTCGGCGCGCATTCTCGAGGAGGCGGCGCGTGTCGCGGGGGATCCGCACGCGCACGAAGGGACGCCGCTCGCGACGCACTCGAGCATCAGCGCGATGACGGAGGCGAAGCCGACGCGCGCGCCCCGTGGGTGGTTGATGGCGGGGGCGGCGGTGTTGATCGGGGCGGTCTTGTTCGCGATTGTTCTGAAGCGCGCACCGCGGGAAGAGACGAAGCCGGCGGCGGCGCCGATCGCGACCTCGCCCTCGGCCTCGATCGCCACCTCGATCGCCACCTCGATCGCCACCTCGACCCCGGCCTCGATCGCGGCCTCGACCTCGACCCCGACCGCGAGTGTCTCGGCGAGCGTGTCCGCCTCCGCTTCCGCTCCGCGCGCGACGGCTACCGCGCCGCGCGCTCCGGTCGCGCCCACGCCGCCCACGCTGCCTTCGAAACCAAAGCTCGATCCGGATCCCTGGAAATGAACCACGGCGTCGTTGCGTGCGCGGCGATCGCTGCGCTCGCGATGTTCACGGCGCACGCGTCGCCGTCGTTCGCCGACACGCCGCCGCCGTCCGCGGCGATCGAAGAAGCGCGTGTACTCTACAAACACGGCGTCGAGCTCTACGAGTCCGGAGCCTACCCGGCCGCGCTCGCCGAGCTCGAGCGCGCCAACCTTCTCGCGCCGAGCTTTCGCATTCAGTACAGCATCGGGCTCGTGCACGTGCAGATGGGGAACTTCGCGTCGGCGCTCGCGGCGTTCGATGCGTACCTCGCCGCGGGCGGGACGCAGATCCCGAAGCCGAGGCGCACGGAGGTCGACAAGCGGGTCGCGGAGCTTCGCGCGAAGGTCGCGATGCTCACGATCGAAGCGAACGTCGCGGGTACGCAGATCGCGATCGACGACGTCGTTCTCGGCACGACGCCACTCGCAGCGCCGATCGTCGTCAACGCCGGGCGGCATCGGATCGCGGCGACGATCGCCGGTTACGAAGGCGAGACGAAAGACGTGAGCGCAGCGGGCACGGAGCGCGTCACCGTGAAGTTCGAGCTGAAGGCGACGCCTCCCGTCGAGCCGCCGCCCATCGAGCCACCGCCGCCACCGGTGCCTGCACCGACGACGCCTGCACCGACGATGACCGCGCCGCCTGCGCCGCCGCCGCCGATCGCGCGGGAGGATACGACGCCGCGCGGAGTGCCGTGGGTCGGTTGGGGGATCGCGGCGAGCTTCGGCGGGGTGGCGGTCGTGACGGGCGTCGTCGCGCTGTCGGCGTCGAGCGATCTGCGCGCGAAGAAAGCGGAGCGTCCCGCGTCCGCTGCGGAGCTCGACGCGATCGCGTCGCGCGCCAAGGGGTGGGCGCTCGCGTCGGACTTGTGCACGGGCGCGGCGGTGGTGGCGGCGGGCGTGTCTCTGTACCTGACGCTGAAACGAACGCCGTCGTCGTCGGTGCGCGTCGGCGTGTCACCCTCGGCCGTGACGCTAGGCGGCGCGTTTTAGAGGCGACCCCGGTCCACGCGTTCACCACGACGCGAGTCCTGGGTCGATGGCACACTCCGACACGACGATCGCAAGCGAATCACTGCAGATTCGCGATCGCGCGACGCGGGCACGCCCGCTGCACTGCATCGGCTCATGCGCGCTTCCCACCTCTCGAATGCTCGGTCGCTCGGTCCGCTGCTTCGCAGCATCGTCCTCGGCACGACGGCGCTCGGCATCTCTGCGATTGCTGGTTGCGGCTCGTCGGACGGAACATCCGGCGACGCGGGCGCCGAGAACACGTGCTTGGCGTGTCAGTGCGGCAGTGGCAATCCCGTCCCGCCACCGAAGTTCATTCCGTACGATCCGAACGCGCAGTGCGTCGCGGACGGCGGCGCGACGGATGCGGCCGACGGCGGCGCGACGGACGCGGGGGACGCGGCGATCGCCGACGCCGCCGATCACGACGCCGGAGACGGCGCGTGCAATCCGGGTCCGCCGGATTGCTACCGCCTCTGCCCGATGGACGTCGGAGGAAGCTTCGTGGGCACGTGCAAAGTCGTCTCGGACGGCGGGCAGACGCTGCTCGAATGCGACTACTACCCGCATCCGTGCGGGCGACGTCCGTCCGGTCTCGCCGCGACGCGATCGCGCGCGGCGATGCCCGCGATTCGACGCATCCTCGCCGACGCTGCGTTCCTCGAAGCCGCGTCGGTCGATGCGTTCGACATTCTCGCGCGCGAGCTCGCGTCGCATCGCGCGCCCGCGCGGCTCGTCCGCGCGGCACGCCGAGCGCGCGCCGATGAAGTACGCCACGCGCGCGACGTCGGGCATCACGCGCGCAAGCACGGTGCGACGGTCCCGGCTCCGAGCGTCGCGCGTTCGGCGTCGCGGTCTCTCGAAGCGATCGCGATCGAGAACGCCGCAGAGGGATGCGTGCGCGAAACGTACGGCGCGCTCCTCGCGGCGTGGCAGGCGACGGCGGCGGACGACGCAGAGTTTCGCGCGACGATGGAGGCCGTCGCGAAGGACGAAGCGCGTCACGCCGCGCTCGCGTGGCGCGTCGCTGCGTGGGCCGAGCGTCGACTCGATGCGGGCGCGCGACGTCGCGTCGAACGTGCGCGGCGAGAGGCGCTGCGGACGCTGAGGCACGAGGTGACGATCGAACCTGAGCGCGACGCCCGCGCGACGCTCGGACTGCCGGACGCGCGCACCGCGTCGATGCTCGTCGACGCGCTCGCGCGATCATTCGCTTAGCGCTTCGGCGCCCACTCGATCTCGAGCGAGTACCCATTGTTTGCGCGTTCGCTTAGATCGAGCCGCACGATGCCGTCGGCGCGCGTCATCTCGATCACGCCGTATGCCGAGCCTTGCGACGACTCGATCCACGCATCCGACTCGATGCACACCCTCGCCAGATCGCGATACACGAGGCGCGCGCGCCCCGGCTCGAGGATCTCGCCCGTCATCGTCCCCGCGTTTCGAAAGCTCGCTTCCCAAGCCTTCGGCGCCCACCGCACGCACGTCGCCGGCGACAACCCGAAGAGACGAATCGCCGTCCGCACGAGCGGCGCGAAGAGCGGCCCCGCGAGGCTCGCCTTCATCGCGTGCCGATAGAACGCGTGCGCGCGCGCATCACCGAACGTCTCGCGGAGGACGTCGGCGAGAGTTACGTGCAGATCGATCGGGAGCCACGTCCCGGGCGCAGCGGCGTCCGTTTGCGCGCGCACCTCCGGCGGAAGAGCGGCGAAGAAGCGCGAGCGCCAGGGCTCATCGCTTCGTTCGACGAGCTCGAGCCAGAACTGGATGTGCCGTGCACGGACCTGCGGGACCACACCGCTGGCGTATCATCCGCGGGGGCGGTGGAGCACGCGCCGCGATCGGATCAGCTCGCGCAGCTCTCTCTGGAGCGCGGCCGAGCACTTCGAGCTACCGCGGCGTCGGCGGCACGACGACCGTATTGATCGGCTGCACGCTCGCGCCCGACGGGTAGGCGTAGCTCACATAGCTATCCCATCCCCAAACCGTGAGCCCGAACGCCGCGTCGCTATGGATCTCGTGTCTGCCATTGTTGCACATGCCATTCGGCTGCCCGCCGACGACCAGGTCGACGCGCGCCATCTGGTAGAGCCCCGCGCTCCCGACCGGCGCCCACCCGGCGACCTGGCCGAGGCAATCGAGCGTCACGTCCTTGAACGATCCATCCTTCGCCTTCGATCGCACGAGCACCAAGTTGGTATTCGCCATCGTCGGATCGGTCATGAAGACATACGACGCGAGGTACTGCTGCGGCGGAATGACGTTCACGTATTCGGGATCGCCGGTGCCATAGTCGTGCCCGCCGAACGTCTGGCCGATCATGTGACCGGACATGTAAAACGGATGCTGCGCATCCTGGCTCTTCACGCTGAAGGGACCGGGTGCATAGAACATCACGAGCTGCCCGCTCTTGATCGTCGTCGGCGCCCCAGGCGGCGGCGCGGGATCGTAGCTAAGCATCGTTCCATCGACGGCCCCGACCAACCTCCACGGCGGTGACTCCTCGTTGGCGGCTTGGCGATTGCGATGACGGACGGCGACGTACTCGTTGCCCAACGCTTTGACAGGGAAGATCTGTTGGTGTCCCGAATCGCAATACGGATCACTCACGTTGATGTTCATGCACGAGTTGCCGCCCCACACGCCGATCGGTTTATCGGCTTGAATCGGACTCCCCGTGAGCGACGCATCCTGCTTCAGCTGAAGCACCTGACCGCGCATCAACGCGTACGTGTGCGGCACGCCGACGGGAGTGCCGGCCACGCCGCTGCCGCCGACGATGGCGGCGGTCGGGCTGATCGTGACGTTCGTGTTGTCCTCGGCCGCGGTGATCTCGATGAACGGCTGCGCGGTCGGCCCCGCGGCCGCACTCTTCGCGAACGCGTCGACCGCGATGTAATTCGTGTCCCACGCCGTCGTCGGCACGAGGAGCGTCGCGCTCGAGATGTAGCTGAGCGAACCGCCGTACGGAAAGATGTCGTACGCCACGACCGGTGCCGAGCTCGTGATGTGAAAGCCGTGGAGGATCGCCGTCTGCTCGCTCGATGCTTCGCTCGCCGTGAACCCCGCGGTGACGCCCGTCGGGCAACGCGTCGGAAGCGTCACGCCGAGCTGCGCGTCCGCGAGAAACAGAATCGCGAGCTGCCCGGGCGGCAGCTTGCCGTTCGGAAGCGGCGCATACGTGATCGATGCGCCCTGGCCCGATGGAATGCGGGCGAGGCTCGAGACGTCGAGGGTCATCCCGTTGTACTCGACGCCGAGCGTGACGTCGCTCGTCCACGTATTCGCGATGTACGCCGCGAAGCACGAGCCGTTCGCTTCGCCGTCGGTGCCAGGATCGACGCTGTAGTAGTCGCAACCGACCGTGCTCTTGTTCGCTTTCGCGCTGTCGCACGCTGCCACGCACGATCCGCCGGCGCCGCAGCCTTGATCCGACGGACACATCTTCACGACGGCGTCGTTGCAGTCGAGCACGTAGTGGAGATCGGCCGAGCAGCGCTTGCTGCATCCGCCGCCTTCTCCGCTGTCGCCGAAGCTCGGCGCGTCGTCGCTTGCACCGCCGTCGCCCCCGTCGCCGCCGCCGCCATCGCCGCCAACCGCGCAGGTCGGATCGTCGGCGGCGCAGAAGCCCGAGCCGTCGTTGTTCCGACCGCACGCCGCGACCGAGCTGCCAGCGATTGCCACGACTCCAAGGAGAAGAAAGACACGACTCGATTGCATAAGGACCTCGAGAGAGGAGCCTACGCTGTCAATGCTGCTAAATTCCGTCTCAATGGTGCAACAGCGCGGTTGGCGACCGCAACGAAGCACGGCGTTCGGCGCCGCGGCGTCGCACTGAAGCGCTGTTAGGATCGTTCGCGACCATGCGCCACGAGCTCTTCCTCGACGAGATCCGCGCGGAGTTCCCGCGCTTCGAGATCCGCTACAAGCGCGACAGCGGGCTTCAGCGCGCGATCCACGTCGCGCTCGCCATCCTCACGCTCGGCGGCCAACGCGCGTACCAAACGCAGTACCACACGGCGATGTTCGGGCGGCTCTACGTGCCGGACTCGTGGGACGAGATGACCGATCTCGATCGCTACGTGCTCTTGCGTCACGAGCGCGTCCACTTGCAGCAGCGCAAACGCATGGGCGACGTCGCGATGGCGTTCGTCTACCTCGTTCCGATTTTCCCGCTGGGGCTCGCGTGGGGGCGCGCGCGGATCGAGTGGGAGGCGTATGAAGAAACGATCCGCGCAACGTTCGAGGTGTACGGCATCGACGCCGCGCGCCGGCTGCGTGGAGAGATCCTTCGTCGCTACGTCGGCGGCGACTACGGATGGATGTGGCCGTTCCCGCGGACGGTCGGGCGCTGGTTCGACGAGGTGATCGCGACGCTCGACGCGGACGCGCGCGTCACTTCGGCGTCGTCGTCGCCTTCGCCGGCGGAACCGGGAGCACGGTGATCGAGATCATCTTTCCGCTCGCTTTCACGAACTCGAAGCTGATGCCGGCGTAGGCGATCCAGCGCGAAGCGATCGGCGCGTGCGAGAGCTCGCCGTGCGTGTCGGGCTTTCCGAGCGCAGCGATGACTTGATCGTCCGTCATGTCGAGCGTGACTCCCTTCGGGGCCCGCGCGTTGAAGCGCTTCGTCGGCTTCTCGTAGCCGCCGGCGATCCCGGAGAAGGCGAAGATGCCTTTCACCTTTCCGGCCTCGAGCGAGACTTGGAGACCGCCACCTGCATACTGCATGTATTCGTGGGTCGCGTCGCGGGAGGTGGAGGAGTCGGGTTTGCCGACGGCAGCGAGGAGCTCCGCGCGCGTCATACCGAGCTTCACCGGGCCGATCGATTCGCCGGGAACGACGATCGCGGGCTCGGTGGAGATCGCGCTCGCGCCGCCGTCGGTGCTCGCGTCGTCCACCGAGGTGGGGGTCGAGGTCGAGGTCGAGGTCGAGGTCGAGGTCGAGGTCGAGGTCGAGGTCGATCCTCCGTCACACTTCGAGCACGCGGACAACGCGACGCACGCGAGCACCCACGCGACCCGCATCAATACCCCGAGCCTACCGTTGGCGTCGCCGCGGGCCTCCGCAAATGCCAATCCGTTCTCCCCTGGTACGCCGCAGCGATCGACAACACGCGCGCGTCATCCATCGGCCGCCCGACGATCTGAAAGCTCGCCGGCAACGTCCCGAAGAACCCGCACGGCAACGACACCGCCGGCAACCCCGCGAGCGCCCCCGCAGCGCCGATCGGATCGTCGAAGCCTTTGAAGTACACCTCGAGGTCCTGATCGATCCGCGGCGGCGCGACCGGGAAGCTCGGCGCGACGATCACGTCGTACTTGTCGAACATCGCGCCGAGCGCGCGCTGCAGCTCCGTCCGCACGCGCATCGCCTTCACGTAGTCCGCGCCCGTCGCGAGCGCGGCGCCGCGCTGCATCTTCTTCGCCCACGCCGACGTGTCCGCGAGCTCGCGCCATCGTCCGCTCTGCACGAGATCGTCGAACGCGGCGAGCCCCTCCGACTCGAGGATCACGTTCGCGGTTGCCTCGAACGGAAGACTCGGCAGCGCGGTCTCCTCGACCACCGCGCCCATCTCGCGAAGAACCGCCGTCGCCGCGCGGAACGCCTCGATCGCCGCCGGCTCCATCGTCGCGAACGGGGCCGGCTCGACGACGCCGACGCGGGTCCCGACCAACCGCTCCGGTCGCAGCGCCGCGAGGCCGAGCGGCGCGTCGAGCGTGGACGCGTCGAGCGAGTCGCGTCCGGCGATCGCGCCGAGCACGAGCGCGCAATCGGTCGCCGTGCGCGCGAACGGTCCGAGCTTGTCGAGCGTGTACGCGAGCGGCATCGCGCCGTAGCGGCTGACGACGCCGTACGTCGGGCGATGCCCCGTCACGCCGCAGAACGCCGCCGGACAGACGATCGATCCCCACGTCTCGGATCCAATCGCGAACCCGACGAGCCCCGCGGCCGTCGCGGCGCCCGCGCCGGACGACGATCCGCCCGCCCACCTCGTCGGGTCCCACGGCGTTCGGCACGGACCGTTGAACGCGGCGTTCGCGAAGCGGTAGCCGAAGGTCCCGGCGAGCTCGATCATCGACAGCTTGCCGAGCAGCACCGCGCCGGCGTCGCGAAGCCGGCGCACGATCGTCGCGTCGCGATCCGGCACGCGATCGGCGAACGGCTTCGCGCCGAACGTCGTGCGGATGCCTTGGGTGTCGATGAGATCCTTCAAACCGTAGGGGATCCCATGCAATGGACCGCGGTATTTTCCCGCGGCGATCTCGCTCTCGGCGCGGCGCGCGTCGGCGATGGCGACATCGCGCGTCACGGTGACGAACGCGTTCAAGCGCGGCTGCTCGCGCTCGATCCGCGCGAGGTACGCCTCGGCCAGCTCCACCGGCGAGACGGTGCGCGCGCGAACGCGGCGCGCGATCTCGACGACCGACGAATCGAGGATGTCGTCGGTGACGGGCATCAGAGGTCCCGCGCGCCGGCCAGCGTGATGAGAGGACGGAAGGCGATCGCGGGCTCGACGTCGCGCGCGAGGGCGAAGCGGCGAACGGCGACGAGCGCTTCGCTCGGACCCGTCGGCTCCGCGGTAGGGCGCGGCACGGTCGGCGACACGGCGCCCGCCCGTCCGGAGACGCTGACCTCGCACGCCGTCATCGGGATCGACGCAGCGCATGCCGCGATCGCGACGGGCGCCGTCGCGGCCACACCGAGGAACGCCCTGCGACCCGAAACTTTTCTTTCTGCCATGACTCCTCGCCCCTTCGCCAAACGTTCAGACGATGCTACCAAGCCCTGTCAAATGAGCGTCGTCGGGATCGATCTCGGGACCACCAACACGGTCGTCGCATGCGTGAGAAACGGGCGCGTCCACGTGCTCGCGGACGAGGACGGGCGTCGTCTCCTCCCCAGCGTGGTCAGCTTTCACCCGAACGGCAACGTCCTCGTCGGCCAAGCGGCCAAAGAGCGCCGCGTGGTCGACGCACGGAACACCATCGCGAGCGTCAAGCGGCTCATTGGCCGCTCGTGGCAAAGCGAAGAGATCGGCAAGGCGCGCGGGCGCTTCGCGTTCGAGATGAAAGAGGGGCCGGGGCACGCGCCGCTCGTCGTCGCGCGCGGGCAGGAATACACGCTCCCGGAGATCAGCGCGTACGTTCTCAAGCGCGCGAAGCAGATCGGCGAGGCCGCGCTCGGCGAGCCGGTCGAGCGCGCGGTCATCACCGTCCCGGCCAGCTTCAACGAGCTGCAGCGCGCGTCGACCAAGGTTGCCGGGCGCGTCGCGGGGCTCGAGGTCCTGCGCATCCTGAACGAGCCGACGGCGGCCGCGCTCGCGTATGGCTTCGGCAAAGGCGGCCACGAGCGGATCGCGATTTACGATTTCGGCGGCGGCACGTTCGACTGCACGCTCCTCGATCTGTCCGGCAACGTCTTCGAGGTGCTCGCGACGGCGGGCGACTCGTTCCTCGGCGGCGACGATCTCGACACGGCGATCGCGGACCGCATGGCCGAAGCGTTCTTGCTTCAGCATCGCTTCGATCCGAAAGAAGACGTACAGACGTTCGAACGACTGCGCGCGGCGGCCGAGCACCTCAAGATGGAGCTCTCGACGAAGACGCAGGCCGAGGTGCACCTGCGCGAGGTCGCGTTCGGCGTCGGCGGCGCGAACCTGGATCTGCGCTTCGGGATGTCGCGCGCCGAGCTCGACGTGCTCGCCGAGCCGCTCATCGAGCGCACGCTCAAGGTCTGCCAAGAGTCGCTCGCGCTCGCCGGGCTCAACACGAGCTCGTTCGACAAGGTGCTCCTCGTCGGCGGATCGACGCGCATCTCGCTCGTCCGAAGCCGGGTCGAAAAGTTCTTCGGTCGGCAACCGCTCGATCGCCTGAACCCCGACGAGGTCGTCGGCATCGGCGCGGCGATCCAGGCCGCAGCGCTCACGGATCTCGCACGTCGTCGCAGCATCCCGCCGCCGCCCGTGCCACCGGTGCGCGCGAAGGTGAGCACGCTGAGCGGTCTCCACACGCAGAAGGACGAAGACACGAAGCGCGCGGCCGGCGTTCCGCCCAAGACGCCCGGCGTCGGCGTCCGCGCGGTTCTGACGAAGACCACGCCGCTACCGAACATGCCGGCGCCGGGACCGCGTGGGACCGCGCGCATCGTCGCGCCGCCGGGGCTCACCAAGCCGATACCGCCGCCGCTGCCGGCTTCGGCGATCGTCAACGCACCGCTCGAGTCGAGCTCACTCGACGAGAGCAGCGACGACGAGATCACGCGCACGTCACCGGCCGCGACCGGCTCTCTCCCCAGCATCGCCGACGACTACGCGAAGCTCGCCGACACGAAGTCCGCGGCCGACGTGACCGAAGACTCGCAAGTGGCGACGCTCACGGTCGATCGCTCGGAGCTGGAGATCCCGCCGGCGCCGCCCTCGGATCTCGCGTCGACGACGCCGCAACGTCGCTCGCCGCTCACGCCTGACGGCGTCCCCGCGTTCCCGTCGTTTCCAAAGAGCTCGAACGAGCTCGTCGACACGCGCCCCGGCTTCGAGGTCACGACGTCGCCGGGCACGGATCCGATCTCGGCGCCCGCGCTGCCGCCGATCACCGCGCCGATGTCGATCGCCAGCGCGTTCAACATTCCGGATCTCCCGTCGCAAGCGGCCGCGCCCACGCCGCCCGCGCTCGCCGCCCCCCCTCGCCTCCCGACGCCACCGGCGCCGCCCCTCAACCGCACCGCGCCGATGATGCCGGTCGTGCCGATTCCTCCGTCGGTGCCGCCGGTGTCGCTCGGCGCCGCGCCCGCGCCCGCGCCACCGCCGATCCTCGTCGACGTCACGCCGCGCGCGCTCGTCGTCGAGACCGCCGGCGGCTACTGCGACACGATCATCCCGCGCAACGCGAAGATCCCGTGCGAGCGCACGCGCGCATTCTCTCCGAGCCGCGATTTCCAGACCAGCGTGCGCATCCGCGTCGCGCAGGGCGAGGAAGAAGGCTTCGGCGCGAACACGTACCTCGGTGAGCTCGAGCTGAGCGAGCTTCGATCGGCGATGCGCAACGAGATCGTGATCACCGTGACGTTCGCGGTCGACGCGAACGGCACCGTGCAAGTGAGCGCTACCGACACCGCGACCGGCCGCGAGGCACGCGCGCGCCTCCAGCTCATCGGGATCGCGCCGGAAGAAGCGATCGCGCACATGACACGACGCGCGGCCGGCACCCACGTCTCCGGGCGCGTGAGCTGAGGCGAATCGGCGTCTCGGTAGCGCTTCTCGTCGCGAGGATTGCGAAACGCATTCCGAGTCGACATGCTGCATGTCGCGATGCTCGACACGGCGGCGATCTTTGGATGGCTCGAGCTGCTCGATCAGCTCGACTACTACGCCGTGCTCGACGTCGACCACACCGCCGATCAAGACGATCTCAAGCGCGCGTTCCACGTGTTCGCGTCGAAGTTTCATCCCGACGGTCACATGTGGCGGACGGACGAAGAGCAGGAAGCGGTCGACAAGATCTTCAAGCGCGGCACCGAGGCGTACTCCGTGCTCGGCGATCCGCAGCTCCGCGATCACTACGACACGCAGCTCGCGAACGCGCCGCTCCGAAACTCATCGGCGCGCATGACGAGCATGCCACCGGCGAACGCGCGATCGAGTCAGCTCCCGCCGCGCCTCGAGGACACCGTGCGAACGCCGAGCGCGCGTCCGTTCGCGCGCCGCGCCGAAGAGCTCATCGTGGCGGGCGACTTGAAGCAAGCGAAGCTGCAGCTCCAGATGGCGGCGCATCACGATCCCGAAAACGGCGAGCTCCAAGACTACCTCTCGCGGATCGACTACCAGATCAAAGCGAAGCCATAACCCGCGGCTCGGTGCTAAGGTTCCGCCGCAATGAGCTCGCCCCGAGCGAGGACCGACCTCGCGTTTTTCGCGCTGATGGCCGCTGCGAGCGTCCTCTTCGTGGTCACGATCAACTACGTGTTCCTCAAAGCGCCGATCGAAGCGCGGATGGGGATCGTGCAGAAGATTTTCTACTTCCACGTGCCGAGCGCGTACTGCATGTACATCGGCGCGACCGCCTGCTTCGCCGGATCGATCGCGTACCTGCTCAAGCCGACCGACGCGCGCGACGCGCTCGCACGCGCGGGGGCCGAGGTCGCGGTCGTGTTCGGCGCGATCGTGCTGACGACGGGTCCGCTCTGGGCGGCCAAAGCGTGGGGATATTATTGGACGTGGGATCCGCGCCTGACGACGTCGCTCCTCAGCGTGCTCATCTACGTCGCGTACCTCGTGCTCCGCGCGTTCACCGGCGACGGACAGGGCGAGCGACGCTTCGCCGCTGCGCTCGGGATCCTCGGCGCGGCGAACCTGCCGATCATTCACTTCAGCGTTCAGAAGTGGGCCGGGCAACACCCGACGGTCATCACCGGAAAAGGCGGCGGGCTCGATCCCGACATGAAGACGGCGCTCATGCTGAGCTTCTGCGCGTTCACGCTGTTCGCGATCGCGCTCCTCTGGGCGCGCGTTCGTCTCGAGATGGCCAAGAGCCGACTCGCTCGCGCCGAAGAAGACGCGATCGATCTCGGGCTCGACCAAAGGACCGAAGCATGAGCTTTTTCGACATCGCGCGTCCGCCGGCACCGTCGGTGTACGAGCAGCCACGCGCAAAGCCCGACGCGACCGCGCCGGCGACGGCCGTCGCGTCCGGCGCCGTTCCGTCCGCGAGCGCGGCGCCTGCGGCTTCGACGCCGACGGCGACGACGACAACGACCCCGAGCACGACGGCGACGGCGAACGCCGCCGCGCCGAGCGCCTCCGCCGGCGGCGCCGACCTTCGCTCCACCGAGTTCAAAGCCGTGACGAACGAGGGCGACTCGCGCGATGGCGGCATGCTGATGGTGGAAGCGTACTCCGTCCTCTGGATGCTCCTCATGGGATGGATCGTCCTCTTGTGGCGCAAACAGAACGGCCTCAACGTGCGCCTCGACGATCTCGAGCGCGCGATCGACGCGAGCGCCGACAAGCAAGACGCCTCCGCGAAGAAGAGCGAAGGCAGCGAACCGAAGTGAGCTTCCCCGGCCCTGAGCACCTGATCTTCATCCCAGGCGTGCTGCTCCTCGGCATCGTCGTGGGCTGGGTGCTCGGCGGTCGCGCGGCACGCGAGCAACTCGAGAAGCGTAGGAAACGAGACCGAACATGATCGACTTCGAACCGACCGAAGAACAACGCGCCCTCATCGACACCGCACGCCGCTTCGCCAAAGAGCGCATCACGCCCGTCGCCGCCGAGTGCGATCGCGACGCGAAGTTCCCGATGGACGTGTTTCGTGCCGCGCACGAGATCGGCCTCGTGAACCCGACGTTGCCGAGCGAGTACGGCGGCGCGGGGCTCAGCGACGTCGACTCGAGCTTCATCACCGAAGAGCTCGCGTACGGCTGCTCCGGAATCCAGACGAGCATGACGTGCAACACGCTCGGCCTCACGCCAATCAAGCTCGGCGGGAGCGAAGAGCAGAAGAAGAAGTACCTCGGCTGGCTCGCGAACGAACCGATCATGGTGAGCTACGCGACGAGCGAGCCGGGCGCGGGGAGCGACGTCGCGGGCTTGCAATGCCGCGCGACGAAAGACGGCAACGGTGGCTACGTCCTCAACGGCGCCAAGCAGTGGATCACCAACGCGAGCCACTCGACGTTCTACGTCATCTTCGCGACCGAAGATCCGGGGCTGAAGCACAAGGGTATCGGCGCGTTCATCGTTCATCGCGATGCGAAGGGCTTCAAGGTCGGACGCCACGAGGACAAGCTCGGGCAACGCGCGAGCGACACCGCGCCGCTGATGCTCGAGGACGTTCACGTGCCAGCGGCGCAAGTGCTCGCGGCGCCGGGCTACGGCTTCAAGCTCGCGATGGAGACGTTCAACCAGACGCGCCCCGACATCGGCGCGATCGCGGTCGGCGTGATGCGCCGCTGCCTCGACGAGTGCGTCGCGTACGCGAAAGAACGAAAGACGTTCGGCACGCCCATCGCGAACCATCAGCTCGTGCAAGCGATGATCGCCGAGATGGCGATCCGGATCGAAGCGACAAGCCTCCTCGTGCGCAAAGCGGCGTGGAATCTCGACAAGGGGAACCGCAACGCGATGACGTCGTCGTGCGCGAAGGCGTACGGCGCGGACGCGGCGATGGCGACGTCGATCGATGCCGTCCAGGTCTTCGGCGGCTACGGTTACGTGAAGGACTACCCGGTCGAGAAGCTGATGCGCGACGCAAAGATCCTCCAGATCTACGAGGGCACGGCGCAAGTGCAGCGCCTCGTCATCGCGAAGCACGTCCTCGGAAAATGAGCACGTGAGATGAGAGCCGTCTCCTCGCTCTCTCTCCTCGTCGTCGCGTGCTCACCCGGCGTCGACACGCGCCCGCCCGACAACGCCGGCGACATTCGCGTCGTCGACGCGAGCGCACCGAAGACGGGACCACGCGACTACGACTACGTGACCGAGCGTCCGCTCGCCGTCGTCGCGCTCGCCGAAGCGCGCGGCATGAGCCCCGAGCTCGCGCACGCCGCCGTCGATCGCGTCGCTGACGCTCTCGACGTCTGCGCGACGGAGCAAGCGAGCGCGGGCAAGCTCGTCGACGGCGCGTCGCGCGTGATCGCGATCGTCGCGCCCGACGGGAGCATCGCCGGCGTGAACGTGACGTTCTCCGAAGGTGATGGCGTCGCGCGCAACGGCGTCCTCTGCTTCGTCGCGCCGATCAAATCGCTCACGTTCCCGCCGACGACGTCGACCGCGCAGCGCGGCCTCGCGGTCGAAGCGGTGTGGGGACGCGACGTGCCGCACAGCAAACCGAAGCGCTGAGACAGCGCACAGCGTTTCAAATCACAGACGATCGCGAATCGTCCGTTTTGCGCGTGGCAACGCAATCGTCCACCGTCACTTGAACGGACCTACTCAACGCAGTCGCACGTTTCCGGTGCGAGTTGATTCGACGGAAAAACAAGCCTCGTTTGTTTGCTTTCGCCTCCGCCGGCCGCCAAAGCTCATACAAGCGCAACGTAGCGGGAACGGCGCGGAGGGTGACATGAAGCGGATCATCGGCGCATTCGCAGTCGGCGTGTTCATTGCGGCATGCGGTGCCGACGCGACGAGCCTCCCCGGCTGGTCGAACGGCAACGGCGGCGGCGGTGGCAAGGACGCCGGCGGTGGCGTCGATCCCGGCGGCGACGACGGCGGCGCGGTCACCTACGACGACGCAGGCAATCCGATCCCGCCGAGCGGTGACAGCGGCGTCGTCAACCCGGGCGTCGACTCCGGCAACCCGCCTCCGCCTTCGAGCGGAAACGCGCTCGCGAAGAACATCGCGATCACCGACGTCGCGATCTTCCAAGGGGTGAAGGTCCCGCTCGCGACCGGCGGCACGAAGACGACGACGCGCGCCGCGACCGTCGTGTCGAATCGCGACGCGCTGCTCCGCGTCTACGTCGCGCCGCAAGCGGGCTACACGGCGAAGTCGATCACCGCAGAGCTCACGCTCGTCGCGAACGGAACGAAGCTGCCGTCGCTGACGGACACCAAGACCGTGAGCGGGACGTCGAGCGATGCGTCGCTCCCGTCGACGTTCAACTTCGAGATTCCGGGCTCGAGCCTCCCGACCGGCGTGACGTACGCAGTCGCGCTCACCGATCCGGCGACGCAAGGCGCGCGCGCGACCGATCCGGCGCAGTACCCGACGAGCGGCGTGCCCGAAGCGATGGACACGCACAGCACCGGGACGCAGCTCAAGGTCACGCTCGTTCCATTCCAATACAACGCCGACGGGTCCGGCCGCTTGCCCGACACGAGCGCAGCGCAGGTCGAGATCTACCGCCAGGCGATGTTCAGCATCTATCCGGCGGCGAAGGTCGAAGTCACTGTTCACGCGCCGTTCCCGTTCTCGAGCGCGATCAGCTCGAGCGGCAGCGGCTTCAGCACCGCGCTCAACGCGCTCGTCAGCTTGCGCCAATCCGACGGCGTCGCGAAGGACGTCTACTACATGGGCATCTTCGCCCCGTCGGCGAGCTTCAACGCCTACTGCGGCGGCGGCTGCGTGACCGGGCTCAGCGGCGTCGGCACGAACCCGAGCGACGCGACGGTGCGCGCGAGCGCGGGCATCGGCTTCACCGGCCAGGAGTCGGCGCTCACCGCGGCGCACGAGATCGGCCACGCGCACGGCCGTCAGCACGCACCGTGCGGCGGCGCGGCGGGTCCCGATCCGAGCTTCCCGTACGCGGGCGGCGGCATCGGCGTGTGGGGATACAACCTCGTCACGAAGAAACTGATCGATCCGGCGTCAGGCAAAGATCTCATGGGCTACTGCCAGCCGGAGTGGATCAGCGACTACAACTTCCAAAAGCTCTTCACGCGCATGGCGACCGTCAACAACGCGCCGAAGATCTACGATCCGCAAGCGTGGACCGCGCCGCGGCAGTATCGCTTCCTGAACATCGAGCCCGACGGGACCGCGACGTGGGGCCAAGAGACGATCCTGCGCGAGCGACCGCTGACGAACGAGCACACCGTCACGCATCGCGCGGCCAACGGCGCGATCATCGCGACCGCCACCGGCTACTGGTACGAGTACGGCGATCTCCCCGGCGGCTTCTTGCTCGTGCCGGCGCCGCCCGCGGGCTCGGTCAGCACGACGATCGCAGGGAGCGCGGTCGCGACGACGTTGCATCATCGCGCGTTCTGAGAGCGCGCCGGCTCACCCCCCGCTGCGCCCTCGCGCCGCGACGTAGCCGCCACGCACCGACCGCACGATCTCGCGCGCGTCGCCGTCGTTTACTTCGAGGATCTGCGCGAGCTGCGCGATGAGGCGCCGCTCGGCTTCGGTCTCGACCCCGTCGACGCACACGAGGAGCGCCGCGTTGCGGAGGAGTGTGTCGCGATCTTCGGCGGAGAGATTCGAGACGTCGGCGTCGCGCAGCGTGCGCGGCGTCTTCGCGAACTCGAGGATCTCGGCCTCTTCTTCGGGCGATGCATCGAAGCCGGCAAGGAGCCCTTCGATCACGCCCGACTCCGGCGCCTGCATCTCGCCGTCGACCCAGGCCACGGCGACGAGCACCTTCACGACCGTCTTTTCTCCGGGAGTCATGCGTCGAGATTACTAGCTTCCCAGCCACACGCCGGAGCGATTGTACCCGGCGACCTCGTGGCGAAGCTGCGCCTCTTTCGAGTCCATGTCGCGGCCGGTCTCCCCTCGCCGTCTGCGGTTCTTGAGGAACGCAATCTCGACCAGCGCGAGCTGCTTTCTGCGGCGGTGGCGAAACGCCGTCCACCCGTAGGCGAAGAACGTCATCCAATTGCGCCAACCGATCGTGACGTACGTCGTGATGAGGCGGAGCTCTTGCGCGTGAAGCAGGCCGCCGACCTCTTCGGTGAGCTCGCGGATGATCATCGCCCGATCGCGCATGACGAGGAGCGCAAGGACGACGAAGTAGAAAATGTCGGTCGCCCACGAGACGAGCTGCATGATGACGAAGCCCTCGAAACCAAGCGCGAGGATCCCGTTGTGGAAACCGTGGAGGATCATCGCGACGACGTAGCCGCCGACCGGCGCCGCGAACTTTACGAACGTGCTCCGCGTCTCGGCAGCGATGCCGAACCCGAGTCCCGTCATCGCGGTGAACGTGCAGTGCGTGAGGCCGTTCATGACGGTGCGAACGAAGAGCAAGAAGGCAAAGCCGACGAGACCATCCTGCGCGTACGCGTTCGACACGTATTGAACGTCTTCGGTAAGCGTGAATCCCAAGCCGACCACGCCGCCGTAGATCGCGCCGTCGAGCGGACCGTCGAGCTCTTTGACGCCGAGCGCGCTTATTAGGGCGATCATCGCGACGCCGAGGCCTTTGAAGCCCTCCTCGAAGATCGGCGCGGAGAACGTCGCGACGATGAACTGCACGTTCTCACTGTCGGGCGGCTCGTCCGTCGCGAGGACGGCGAGCGTCTGGCTGAAGCCGTTCATCGTCCCGCCGCCGAACGTCGCGATGAGCGCGCCGAAGAAGAACGCGCAAAGGAGCAGCCACCACGGCTCGGGCTCGAAGCGATCGCACCAACGAATGATGAGGAAGTAGACGACCACGAACGGCGTCACGAAGACGAGGCCGAGCAGGATGCCGAACAGACCGTCCATGGCTGAACGCTACCTCGTCACGGGTCGGTCGCGAAATCGTCCGGCGGACCGAGCGTGATCGCGGGCGGAGCGATCGCCGCGGCGATCGCGGGGAACGGCGGTGTCCTCGAGTCGGCGACCTGATCTTGGTGCACGTAGAGGAAGAGGCCACCGCCCCACTCGAACAGCGACGGCGCCGCTTCGTGCTTGCCGACGGCGTAGAGCGGCGCGGTCTGCCTCGAGAGCGGACCCGAATCGCCGTAGCGCGCCGCGAAGCCGATCGCGCTTCCGCCGGCGATGTCGAAACCCGTGTAGAGCACACGGATGTGCAGGCGACCCGCCGGCGTCGTGCGCGGGACGAGGTTTGGATCGCCGACCCGCAGCGTGTCGAACGGTGGCTTCTCGCCGGGCGCGAGCGTGGTCGGATCCACCGGATCGCTCGGACCGAGCACCGGATCGATCGCCGGCGTCGATGCATCGGCGTCGCGGCGCTTCCACTGAACGCCGTCGGCGCTCTCCGCTTCGCCGATGAACGCGCCGGACGCGTAGAACATCCGGTAGCTGCCGTCGGGGAGCTGCGCGACGGTCGGACCGGCGAGCGGCGTCTGCTCCCACGTGACGCTCGGATCCGGCGCGAGGATCGGCTGCGCCTCTTTGCGGAAGACGAGGCCGTCGTCGGAGCGCGCGAGCCCGATGCCGCCAGCGCCCGCGTAATAAAGCCAGATCGCGCCGCCGACGCGGAGCACGCTCGGTCCACCGAGACGCGGCCCCTCCCACGCCAGGTCCGGCGTGAGGACGACGCGAGGCGTATTCCCGGCGTGCGATCCGGTCCCAAAGAACGAGCGGCCGTTGTTCGCGTGGCTCCGCACGATGACGTCGGTGACGTTCATCATCGCGTCGGCCTTCTGCGCGACGGCGTAGAGAAGGACGTTCGCGTCGGCGCCGCCCGAGACCACCGCGAGCGCGCTCGGCTCGCGGTACCGTGCTTGCGGCGCGGTCAGGACGAACGGCGCGACCTCGCGCACCTCGGTCGCTTCGAGCGATCGGAACGGACCGACGCCGGTCGTCGGGAGATCGACGTCTCCCTCCCCCGTAGCGCCGATCGTCGCGCACGCCGCGAGCGTCGCGATCGCCGCCGCGTGGAGCGGCATGCGCGCGAACCGAGTGGTGAGAAGCGACGTCATCTCAGAACCCCACCGTGAGCGTAGCGCCGAGGTTCCAGATGTGGCCGCCCGCCGTGTAATCGCCGACGAGATCCGCCGCGTCGCTCTTCAACGTCGTCTTCGTCGGGAGCTCGCTGAGCTGCGCGTGCACGTCGAAGCGAACGTCACCGGCGAGCTCGCGCAACGGCGCGATGAGGCGCGCCCCGAGCCCCGCCGACACGGAGTGGCGATCGCGATCGATGTAGTTCGTGATTCCGGTCTGCGTGGCGATCGGCGATTTCGCGTACTCGTAGCCTCCGCGCACGAATGCCTCCCACTTCTCCTTCGCGACCGCGCGCCACTCGACGCCCACGCGCGGAACGAAGCGATCGTGCATCACGATCGGCACCACGTGCGTCGGCGCCGGCGTGGTCGGCGGTGTGATCCCGCCGAGCCCGCCGGGCGGAAGCGGAATGTCGAGCTGTACGTCGAGCGTGGCGACCGGCGCGATGTACGCGCTCCAGTTGACCCACGTGACGTCGAGGTTGGCGCGCAGATCGTCGGTGACGTTCCACGATCCGCCGAGCACGACTTGGCGCGGGAGGAACGCGTTGATGCTGTGGGTCGCGAGATCGTAGTACGCGGTCGTCAGCCCGCTCTGGATCTGCCCGTGGAGGCGCGCGCTGAGATCGAGCTTGAGCTGGAACTCGCCGCGATAGACGAGCGCGAGCGCGAACCGTTTGCCGAGCGCGACGCGCGCGCCGAGCTGCGGATACCGGATCGCGGCGAGGTCCGCGTCGACCTCGTGACGCAGCTGCGACTGGTGCACGTCGCCGAGGACGATCGCGTTGCCGCTGATGTCGAGACGTCCCGCCGTCGACGACATGAACGAAAGACCGCCGCCGAGCTGGAGCCAATCGAAGGGGCTTATCGCGACGTTCGTCGCGAGGTAGAGGCGCTGATTTCGGTTGTCGTAGAGCTCCCACCGCGGCTGCTCTTGGCGAAGCGCGCGGACCCGCGAGATCCGATCGTCGGGGAGATGAAGCCCGAGGCCGAATGCGAACGGCAGCCCGAAGATCGTGCCGGGCGCGACGATCCCCGCGACCATCCCTTTGACGGGATCGACGTGGTTGTCGTTGCCGTTCGTGCGAAGCGTGTGGTCTGCATGCAAATAGCCGACAGACAGCTCGAGCCCCTTCGCGCGCGCGAGGCCGGCGGGGTTGTAGTAGTTCGCGCCGAAGTCGCTGGTGTCGGCGGAGACGGCGCCGCCCATCGCCGTGCCGCGCGATCCGAAGCCGAACGTGTCGAGCGGGTTGGCGTGCGCGACGCGCGGCGCGAACGAGCCCGTGAGCGCGAGCGCGGCGGCGAACGCGGAGACGGCGAGCGCGCGGCGCATCAGAAACTCACCCCGGCGAGGAGACCGACCGCGAGCACGTGCCCGGAGATCGTCGCGCCGGTCGTCGACTGTACGTCGACCTTCTGCGACGGCATGAGGTGGTACTGCCCCCAAACGTCGAGGCTGATCGGCGGAAGCGGCTTCGTCATCGCGATGCCGCCGCCGAGCGTGAACGCCCACCTGTCGCCGTCGAGGAAACGAGTCGGCACCGCGACGGTCGCCTTCGCGGTCTGATCCCACGCTTGCGACGTCGGCAGCGTCGACGGTACCGGCGTCGGCTCGCGAAAGAGGCCCGCACGGAGGAACGCCGTCGCGCCGCGAGCGATCGCGAACGCCCGCTCGCCGCCCGCGCGAAGGACGAGCGTGTTCGAAAACGGAATGCGCGTCGGCTGGAGCGCGCCGCAGTCGGGGTTGTCGGCAGGGCAGAGGATCGTCGGCTCGACGAGCCCGGGGTACTTGCTCCAAAACTTGAAGACGCCGCCCGCCGCGAACACCCATGGGCCGCGATCGTGCGCGATCTCGACGGCGACTTGCGCGGGATCGTACTGCGCGACGCCGGCGATGTTGAAGACGGGGAGCTTCAACGTGCTGAGCTTCGTCGCGTCGATCTCGACGGAGAAGCGCGCGTCGAGCGTGCCGCGGTACGTGGCGCCCACGCGCCATTTGTTCGGCCCGTCGATGGGGATGTCCCACGTCGCCCCGAACGTCGGCGCGTAGGTCGCGACGAGCTGATCCTCGACGCGCGATCCCACGCGTCCGGTCGCGTCGGTCGCGACGAGGACGGTGCCGGCGATCTCGGCGAGCGCGGCGAACCCCGCGCCGACGCGCACGCCCCATCCGATGTCCGCGCCGATCCCGCCACGCACGGCGAGCGACTGCGAACGATCCGGAAGGAGCGGAAACTGCGGCGTCTCGGGATAGAGGATCTTCCCGCGAACGATCACGTCGGTCGGCGTGTAGAACGCAAACGACACGCCGACGCGATCCTTGAGGACGCCGCCGAACGGGACGGGAAAGCCGGCGCCGATGACGATGCCCCGCATCGGTTGGTACGAGACGCGTCCCGGCAAGCCGTCGCCGTCGGCGTGAAGATCGTACGCGCCGGATTGAAAACCGAGCGTGAGCGTGCGCTCGCGGATGTTCGCGAGGAGCGCCGGGTTCGTGTACGTCGCCTCGAATCCCTTCGAGGACGCGACGCCGGTGCCGCCCATCGCGGGCGAACGGTTCCCGTACCCGAAGATGTCCTCGGGCGACGCGGCGGCGGACGACGACACGAGCGCGAGCGCGACGGCGGCGGCGAAGATCGTCAGGCGCATGCAGAGCCGCCGAGGATACGCGAGAGACGATGCGGACAACGGAATTCGAGTACATCGACGGCACCGTCGCGATCTTTCCGTTCATCGTGTCGTACGACGCGTTGCCGATCGGCATGGTCGGGTGGGAGCGGTTCGGCGATCACCCGGACTTCATGCGGACGTACGGCGTCGACGATCCGTTCGCCGCGAACTGCGACGTGCTCATCGGCGATCCCGACTATGCGCACCGCGGGCTCGGCCCCGCGCTCATTGGGCGCTTCCTCGACGAGATCGTCTTTCTCGATCCGCGCATCACGTGCTGCATCATCGATCCCGTGCGTCGTGAAGACCGGTGACGATCACGCCTTCGCGGCGAGCTGACCGCACGCCGCGTCGACGTCGCCGCCGCCGCTGTAGCGGAAGTGCGATCCGAAGCCTGCGGAGCGAAGCGCAGCGCGGAACGGCGTGTCGTCCGATCGCGTGAACGGATCGTCCGCCCCTTCGGCGATCGCGTTGTACGGGATGACGCTGATGCGCGGGCGAACTCCTGCGCGCTCCGCGAATCCGCGCGCGAGCTCTCCGAGGGCGCGTCCGTCGTCTTCGGTGTCGTTCACCCCCGCGAGCGGCGTCACCGCCCACATCGGCGCGAGCCTCGTGACCTGCGCGTGCTCGACCGCCGCGTCGATCACGTCATCGAGCGGGTTCGCGCGATCGACCGGCATCAGGCTGCGTCGTACGTCGCGCCGCGCGCTCGCGATGGAGAGCCCGAGGCGAACGTTCGGCATCTCGCGCGCGAGGCGGCGGATCCCCGACGGGACGCCGGCCGTGCACACCGTCATCGCGCGCGCGTCGATCGCGAGCGCGCTCGGATCGCACATCACGCGGATCGCATCGAGAACGCGATCGAGGTTCGCGAGCGGCTCGCCCATTCCTTGAAAGACCACGCCGTGAACGCGCTGGCCCTTCGTGCGATCGAGTCCGCGCGCGACGAGGCGCACCTGCTCGACGATCTCCCACGTCTCGAGGTTTCGTTCGAGCCCCATGCGCCCGGTCGCGCAGAACGCGCACGCGAGCGCGCATCCGATCTGCGAGCTGACGCACACGGAGAAGCGCCCCGCGCGTTCGAGCGGGATCCGCACGGTCTCGATGACGTGCGCGTCGTGGGTCGCGAGCGCGAGCTTCATGAACGGATCGACCGCGCTCGCACGCTCTGCGCGCACCTCGAGCGTCGGCACCGAGCCGATAGCGCGCACCGCCGCGAGCGCCGTCTTTCGCACCCCCTGAATCGACGCCGGGAGCTCCGCGCCGAGCGGCGCGCGGTGAACGACGCTCACGATCTTGCGCGCCTCCTCGGGGCGCAGATCGCCGACCGCACGCGCGAGCGCCACCGGCGTTACAGCTTGGAGCGCGATCATCGTGGGCGATGTAGCGGAAAAACAGCGTGGGCGCACGCTCCACCCTCCGCGCGTGCGTGCTAAGTTCGAGGCGTGTTCGGCTTCAGCTTCCCGGAGCTCCTCGTCCTCATCATCGTGGCGATGGTCGTCATCGGCCCGAAAGAGCTGCCGAAGCTCCTGCGCAAGCTCGGCCAATGGTCCGGGAAGATCCGCCGCTTCGCGCTCGACATGCGCGTGCAGAGCGGCATCGATGACGCGCTCCGAACCGAAGGGCTCGACCAAGACATCGCCGAGATCCGCAAGCTCGCGCGCGGCGAGCTCGACCACGTGATGACCGCGACGCGATCGGCGACGCGCTTCGACGACGGACCCGCGACACGACCGCCGATCCTGGTCGAAGCGAACGCGCCGCCGCCGCCGACGCACGTCCCGTCGATCGACGATCCGAACGCGATCGTCGTCGAACGCGAGCGCGAGTTCCCGCGCGAAGGAGCCGACGCCTACGGCGCGCTCCCCGACACGGCCGTCGTGTACGCCGACTCGTTCCCCGCGTCGCGGTGGGCCGAAGATCCGCTCTACGCGCTCGGCGACGCGAACGGCGTCGTCAGCCCCGCACCCGCACCTGTAGCTTCGCCACCGCCGCCATCCTCGCCGGATCACGAGCCGAAGGCCGCGGAGACCGCATGAGCGCCGACGTGACGACACCCGACGATCCGAACGCGTCGCCGACGCCGGAGCGCGACATCCGAATGACGATCTGGGAGCACCTCTCGGAGCTCCGTTCGCGCGTCGTCAAAGCCGCCATCGGGACGATGCTTTGCGCGTGCATCGCATGGGCGTTCCGCGTCGAGCTCCTCGGTTGGCTCAAGAAGCCGTACGTCGCCGCGTGGAAGACGAAGTTCACGACGCCGCTCGAGCTCCAGACGCTCGCGCCGGCCGACGCGTTCCTCGGTTACTTGCAGCTGTCGCTCGTCGCGGGCGGCATCGCAGCGGCGCCGATCATTTTCTATCAGCTGTGGAGCTTCATCAGCCCCGGTCTCTACAAGAAGGAGAAGCGGCTCATCGTGCCGTTCGTCTTCTTCTCGACGCTGCTCTTTTTGTCGGGCGTCGCGTTCGCGTACTACGTCGCGTTCCCGTTCACGTTCAATTACTTCCTGTCGCTCCTCGGCGATCTCGGCGACGGCGCGGTGCTCACGCAGCGCGTGACGCTCGAGTACTTCCTCGATTTCACGACGCGCTTCTTGCTCGCGTTCGGCTTCGTCTTCGAGCTCCCGCTCTTCATCGCGTTCCTCGTCATCGCCGGATTCGTGACGCCGAAGCAGCTCGTCAAATTCAGCCGCTGGGCGATCATCCTCGCGTTCGCGCTCGGCGCAGTCGTCACGCCGGGGCCGGAGATCACGAGTCAGATCGCCGTCAGCGGAGCGCTCATCGGCCTCTACTTCTTGTCGATCGCGATCGCGTACATCCTCAAGCCGACGAGCAAGGACGCGAACGCGAAAGTGGCGCCGGCGTCCGTGGCGCCGAAGAAGAAACGGAAGAAGAAGAGCGAGTAGCTACGGCGCGTCCGGAACCGGCACCGGAATCCGTCGCGCGTCCATCCACAGCCCCTCGATGTCGTAGAGGCTGCGCGCGTCGTCTTGGAAGACGTGAACGACGACGTCGCCGAAATCCATGAGCACCCAGCTCGCGTGCGGCATCCCTTCGACCGCGAGCGCGCGCGTCCCCTTCTTGCGCAGCGCCTCTTCGATCCCTTGCGCGAGCGCGGCGACTTGGCGATCGCTGCGACCGGTCATGATGACGAGGAAGTCGGCGTAGTCGACCTTGCCTGCGACATCGAGGATCTCGAGGCCGACCGCTTTTTTCTCGAGCGCGGCGATGGCGATGGCGATCGCCTGATCGCGCGCGCGATCGCTCGCGACGCTGGTGCTCGACGAAGACGACGCCGACGGCGAGCGCGGGCCGAGCTTCGTCTTCTTGACGCGCGGGCCGACGGCAGACGCGGCGGCCGCGGGCGAGCGTCCGCGACGCTCCATCGACGGCGCGCGTTTCTTTTTTGGACCAGGAGCACCTTGCGGCGCGCGTTCGTGCGACGTGTGAATCCTCGGCCGGCCGCGCTCTCCGCTGCCGTCCTTGCCGCCCGCTCCGTGACTTTTCTTTGCCGCCAACGATCCGTCCTTTCGATCCTCTTCTATATCATGAGCATTTCGCGATGCGGGCGTGGCGTCAACCACGCACCTGTCCGTCGCCGTCGACGATCCATTTCATGGTCGTGAGCGACTCGACCCCCATCGGGCCGCGCCAGTGCAGCCGGCTCGTCGCGATTCCGAGCTCGGCGCCGAGCCCGAGCTCGCCGCCGTCGTGAAAACGAGTCGACGCGTTGACGACGACGCACGCGGCGTCGATCTCGCGCCGCCATCGGTCGGCGTGTTCGACGCTCGAGGTGCAAATCGCCTCGGTGTGACCGGAGCCGAAACGCGCGACGTGCGCGAGAGCACCGTCGATGCCGTCGACGACGCGCACCGCGAGGATGCGATCGAGGAACTCGAAGCCCCAGTCCGCGTCGGTCGCCGACTTGGCACCGATCGAGACCGGCAAGACGGCGCGCGCGCGCGCGTCGACTCGAAGCTCGCACCCGCCGGCGACGAGCGCGGTCGCGATCGACGGAAGGACGCGCGCGGCGTCGGACGCATCGACGAGCAAGCACTCGAGCGCGTTGCACACGCCGGGGCGCGGGAGCTTCGCGTCGACCGCGAGGCGCGTCGCGAGATCGACGTCGGCGCCGGCATCGACGAAGAGATGGCAGACGCCCTTGTAGTGTTGAACGACCGGTACGCGCGCGTGCTCGGTGACGAAACGAATCAGCGCCTCGCCGCCGCGCGGGATCGCCAGATCGATCGACTCGGTCTGCTGCAAGAGCACGCGGATCGAGTCGTGATCGGTCATCGGGATGCGTTGAACGGCGTCGCGCGGCAGCCCCGCCCGTTCGAGCGCGTCGGAGACGATCGCCGCGATCGCCGCGTTCGATCGCGCCGCTTCGCGACCGCCGCGGAGGACGACGGCGTTGCCCGCCTTGATGCAGAGCGCGCTCGCATCGGACGTCACATTCGGGCGCGCTTCGTAGATCATCGCGATGACGCCGATGGGGACGCGCACGCGGCGCACGCGCAGGCCGTTGGGGCGAACGCTCTCTTCGATGACCGTGCCGACGGGATCGCGGAGCGCGCGGATTTCGTCGACGGCGCGCGCCATGGATCCGACGCGCGCGTCGTCGAGTGCGAGGCGATCGAGCAGCGCGCCGGTCGTTCCGTTCGCGCGTGCTTCGGCGACGTCGTCGGCGTTCGCTTCGAGGATCGCGCGCGTGCTGGCGAGGAGACCAATGGCGAGGAGCGAGAGCGCCTCGTCTTTTTGGGCGGTGGACGCCACGGCGAGGCGGCGCCCGGCGGCGCGGCCTGCGCGACCGATGCGGCCGATGGCGAGCGCTTCGTCTGTCACGGCGGTCTTCTAGCACTGTCGCGTGGGTGCGCACATGTGGCCCCCCCGGCAAACGCTGAGGCGCGACGCCGCGCCTCGTGTATCCTGGTCTACGCGTGGGGGAGTAGTCCCGGAGTGCCAGCGTGACCAAACGCGCGACGACCGAATCCACTGCACCGGCCGCCCTACCGAGCGAGTCCGCGATCCGCGTGCCGCACGCGTCGAACATCGCCCTTCGCGACCTCGGCGAACGCGCCGACGCGCTCGAAGCGCGCACGCGCATCCTCTTCGACGAAAACCCGAACCCGATGTGGATCTACGATCTCGAGACGCTCGCGTTCCTCGCGGTCAACGAGGCGGCGGTGCGCGCCTACGGCTACTCGCGCGACGAGCTCCTGCGGATGAGCATCCGCGACATCCGCCCCGACGACGACGTGCCGCTTCTCCTCGATCGGATCGCCGATCGCCTGCCATCGCTCACGACGGGGACGGACTGGCGGCATCTCTGCAAGGACGGATCGACCGTCGACGTCGAGGTGGTGTCGCGCGAAGTCGACTTCGACGGACGTGCCGCGCGCCTCGTCGTCGCGAGCGACGTGACGCGGAGGAAGCGCGCGGAGGACGCGCTCGCGGAGGCCGAACGCCGGTTCCGCGATTTGCTCGAGAACGTTCACCACATCGCCGTGATTCTCGACATCGACGGTCACGTCACGTTCTGCAACGACTACCTCCTCAGTCTCTGCGAACGAACGCGCGAGGAGGTCATCGGCCAAGACTGGTTCGAGCTCTTCATCGCCGAGGAGCGTCGCGACGAGATCCGGCGAAGCTTCACGGACAAGATCGGTCGGGGCGTCATCTCGACCCACGACGAGAACGAGATCGTCACGAAGAGCGGCACGACCTGTCTCGTCTCCTGGACCAACACGATTCTTCGTGCTTCGGACGGCTCGATCAGCGGAACGACGAGCATCGGCACCGACGTCACGACGCAACGACGCGCACAGGAGCAGCTCCTCCACGACACACTCCACGACGCGCTCACCGGCTTGCCTAACCGGACGCTCTTCCTCGAACGACTCGAGGCGGCGCTTGGTCGCGCGAAGCGGCACGGCGAGTACGTCTTCGCGGTCCTCTTCGTCGATCTCGATCGCTTCAAGTTCATCAACGAGAGCCTCGGTCACGCGCTCGGCGATCAGCTGCTGATGCAAGCCGGACGCACGCTCGTCTCGTGCGTGAGGCCCGAAGACACCGTCGCGCGCCTCGGCGGCGACGAGTTCACGATCCTCCTCGAGGACATCGGCGACGCGGTGCACGCGACGCGCGTCGCGAACAAGATCCACGAGACGCTCCTCGCGCCGTTCGATCTCGGCGGCCACGAGGTCTTCTCGACCGCGAGCATCGGCATCGCGCTCAGCGCGACGGGCTACGAGCGCCCCGCGGACGTTCTCCGCGACGCAGACACCGCCATGTACCGCGCGAAGGCGCGCGGTCGCGCCGGTCACGAGTTCTTCGACAAGTCGATGCACCGTCGCGCCGTCGCGCAGCTGTCGCTCGAGACCGATCTGCGATGGGCCGTCGAACGCCAGGAGTTCAACCTGGTCTATCAGCCGATCGTTTCGCTTCGCACGAGCGCCGTCGTCGGGTTCGAAGCGCTGATCCGGTGGGCGCACCCGAAACGCGGCGTCGTCTCGCCGGCGGAGTTCATCGCGGTCGCGGAAGAGACCGGCATGATCCTCCCGATCGGGCGCTGGGTGTTGCGCGAGGCGTGTGAGCAGATGCGACGCTGGATCGACAACGTCGATCCGCGCGGACTGGCGACGCTCCCGACGATGGCGGTGAACCTTTCGAGCAAGCAGTTCTTGCATCCGGGTCTCCCCGAAGAGATCCGCGAGCTGCTGCGCGAGACAGGCCTCGAGCCGACGCGCCTCAAGCTCGAGATCACCGAGTCGGTGCTGATGGAGAACGCCGAGAACGCCGCGGCGATGCTTCGCGAGCTTCGCGCGCAAGGAATTCAGCTGAGCATCGACGACTTCGGGACCGGTTACTCGTCGCTCAGCTACCTACTCAAGTTCCCGATCGACACGCTCAAGATCGATCGCACCTTCGTGAGCGGCATGGCCGACGACGCGCCCGACGCCGCGGAGAACCTCGAGCTCGTTCGGACGATCGTCACGCTCGCGCGAAACCTCGGGATGGACGTCGTCGCGGAAGGCGTCGAGAGCGAAGGCCAGCGCATCCGCCTCGACGCGCTCGGGTGCCAATACGCGCAGGGCTTCCTCTTCTCGAAGCCGGTCGACGCCGATAGCGCGTGGCGCACGCTCCTCACGTCGCTCGCTGGCCCGCGAAGCCGACGCCCGAGCAACGCGCCGACCGGCGGCGGCGGCCGCGAATAGCTACGGAGCGATCGCCCCTCGCGCGGGACCACGTGCTCGCGGTGGCGGGCCCCTCCGCAACTCGGGCACGGCAGCTTCGCCGCCGAGCTCCTCGAACATGGCGGATCCTCCCGCCACCGCTGCGCGCGTGGTCCCGCGCGAGGGGCTATTGGACGAATCAGTGGTCGACACTTCGCCGTCATTCCTTGTCGGTCGTCTTGCGGCAGAGCGTCGTGTTTCGCGCGGGCTGGCCATCTCGTGCGTCGACTCGCAGACGTAGCGCCCACGCTGACCGCACCTTCGGCTGCGTAGAGCGCGCTGTCCGGCGTCGGCTCGTTCACTTTGACGACAGTGACACTCTCGCGGCCGCACATGAAGTTTGTCGCCGGCATCGCGCGAACATCCGCGACCTCGCCGTGGCCGCAACCGACGAACGACACCGCGACGAGCGCCGTCAGCGCGCGTCCGATACCACCAGGCAACATGCGTAAGGCATAACCCCGCTAACCGAGCCCCGCCCGCGGGACCGCGCGCGCAGCGGCGGTGGGAGTGATCCCACGGAGGGGCCCACCGCCGCGAGCACGTGGTCCCGCGGGCGGGGCGATCCTTCCGTCGCGATGAGCTCCGGCCAAGAACGAAATCAGAACCCGACGCCGATCGTCGCGCCGAACAAGGCGTACGACCGCACGTCGCGCACTTCGCGATCGCTCGGGCCCGCCATGACCGCCGTTCCGAAAAGACCGACGCGCACGTCCGCGTCGTCGAACGCGAGCGCGTACTCGAGGCGCAAGCCCGCCGTGCCGATCCCGATTGTTCCGCCGGTGTCGCCGCGGTTCACGCGCGCGACGCCTGCACCGACGCCGAGGATCGGATGCCACGGACCGCGCTTGTTGAAGTCGAGCGTCACCTCGCCCGTGTACTGCGATAGCCCATCGTAGATCGACGTCTTCGCGGGATCGCCCGCTTCGCCGCGCAGCCACGCGGCCGAGAGACGAAAGCCGACCGAGCCGCGCCCGAAGTCGGCGGCGAGCCCGAGCCCCATGCCGAGGCTCTGCCCCGTCGTCACGCCCGCCGGGCCGAGATGCAGCCGCATCGGCGAGCGATAGAGCTCGACGCGGTGGTTGTCGTAATCGTCGTACGGCGGTTGCGCGACCACGGGCGACGTCGCGACGTACGGCGGCGTACTGAAACGATCCGGTGGGGGCGGAGGAGGAGGCGGCGACGGAGGCGTTCCGACGACCACCACCGCCTGGTCAGCGCGTGCTTCCGGACAAAGTTCCAGCGTCAGCACCGCAAAGGTCGCACAAGGGACGACGAGAGTGAAAATGCGTCGAAGCTGCGGGTTCATCGTGGCCTCCAGCCAATAGAACGCGCGCGCACCGGCGACCTTACAGAGACATGGGGAGCGTCCGGTTTGAGGTATAGTTCCCGGCAATGGCTCGGTGGTCCCGGCGTGACCGCGCGCTCGCGCTCTCGTGCACTGTCGCGTCGATCGGCGTCGCCGCCGTCCACGCTCCTGCGCGTGCCGAACCGAACGCGCCTCGCCGAACACCGCACGTCGCCGCCGCGCCGGCGTCGAGCGCGGGCGGAGGCGCAGCGAGCGACGCTTCCGCCGAGGCGCAGCGCCACTTCCAAAAGGCGCGCGATCTCTATAAGGCCGGATCGTACCGCGAAGCGATCGTCGAGCTCGAAGCGGCGGTGAAGCTCGATCCGACCGGCAAGGAGCTCGTCTACAACCTCGGCGTCTTGCACGAGAAGCTCGGCGACATCGACGACGCGCTCAAGTACTTCCGCCAATACGCGACGATGGATCTCACGTCCGAAGAGCGCGAGAAGACCGAGGCGTCGATTCGCCGGCTCGAAGGCGCGAAGAAAGAGGTCGAAGACAAGAAGCGGGCGAACCAACTCCCGCCACCTCCTCCGCCGACTCCCGCTCCGGTGCGAAACGGTCGCGTCGACGCGCTCACGGTTGGCGCCGCATCGCTCTCCGCCGCGGCCCTCGTCTTCGGCGTCGTGTTCGGACTCAAGGCGACATCGAATCGTCCACCGGCGTCGGGCTTCGTCACGGGGCGCGACGGGAGCTACGCCGATCTTCAAGATCGCGCCGACACCGCGCACAAGCAGGCGGTGCTCTCTGACGTGGGCTTCGCGGTCGGCGGGCTCGCGGTCGTCGGCACGGTGCTCCTCTACGCGCTCCGTCCGAAGGAAAGCCCTCGTTCCTTGAACGCCCCGACGACGGGACGGACGACGACGGTGTCGGCGGCGCCGCTTCCGGGTGGCGGCGCGCTGACGCTCGGAGGGAGCTTCTGATGCGCGCGCATGTGGCGTCGCTCGCGCTCGCGTGCGCGCTCGTGGCGTTGCTCCTCGGCAGCGGTGGATGCGAAGCGATCGTCAGCGGCGACGTCCCGGGATTCACGTGCACCGGAACCACGCTGAGGGCGTGCCCGCCGCTGCAATACTGCAAGGGCGCCGGCTGCACGTCGTGCGAGAAGATCGACATCTGCGACGGCTACGACAACGACTGCAACGGCCACGTCGATGACGGACCGCTCAGCGATCACGACGCCGACGGTTTCACGAACTGCGGCCGGCAAGATCCCAAGACCGGACAGTTCGTCAACAAGGACTGCGACGACAACGACGTCGACGTGCACCCCGGTGCCGACGAAGTCTGCAACGGCAAGGACGACGACTGCGACGGCGTCGTCGACAATCCCGACGTCGTCTGCTCGGCGAATCAGATCTGCGTCCCGGGCATGCGCATGTGCCTCGACAAGGCGAGCTCGTGCACGGTGACGCCGTGCCTGCCGCCCAAGCGCTGCGACACCGACACGCAGCGGTGCGTCGATCCGCCGAGCGTCGACGACGGCGGCGCGTGCTCGGTCAGCTCGCAGTGCACGAGCCAGATCTGTGGCGACGCGAGCATCCTCGGCAACGCGTTCAAACAGAAGAGCGGCTCGGTCTGCACGAAGACCTGCTGCACGTCGAGCGACTGCCGCCCTGGATTCATTTGCTACGCGGCGGGAACCGGCGGCGACTACTGCGTCCCCGCGGCGAGCGCACCCGGCCCCGCGCGCGCGGCAACGCCCGGAGCCGGCGCGGGCGGTGCTTCGTGCACGAGCGGCGGCGCGCAGTGCCGCTCCGGGCTCTGTGGAGCAAACGGCAAGTGCCTCGACAGCTGCTGCAGCGACGCGCAGTGCACGAACGGCACGTCGTGCGCGCTCAACACCGCGAGCGGCCTCACGGTGTTCCAGTGCGTCGACTCGCCCGGCACACGCGGACAGAACTCGTCGTGCTCGCGCGACTCCGACTGCAAGAGCGGCATTTGCTTCAACTACGGCGACAACGTGTTCCCCGAGCGCCACTGCGTGAACGCTTGCTGCGGCTCGGCCAACTGCGGCAGCGTCGACTTCGGATTCGGCAACGTCTACCCGGCCGCCTGCTACGACGCGAACAACAAAGACGCGACCGTGTTCGGCAACGAGACCGACGCGATCTGCCTCGGCGTGCAGAGCGTCGGCGCCACGCCGCTCGGCGGCACGTGCAGCCAGAACAGCGACTGCAGAAGCTACCGCTGCCTCACGACCGAAAAGAAATGCACCGACGTGTGCTGCACCGATGGCGACTGCGCGTCGGGCAGCACCGGCTGGGTCTGCCGTCCGACCTCGGTCGGCAGCGGCACGTTCCTGCGATGCCAGCCGGGACCGATGAGCCCGCACTAACGCGTCGTGGTAGTCCTTCGGTTCCGATGTCCGCGCACACCGCTCACTTTCGCTGCTTCGCCGGCTGTCCGGGTCTTCATCCGCTGACGAAGCCGATCTACCGCTGCCCGAAGTGCGACGGCCTCCTCGAGGTTCATCACGACGTCGACGCGCTCCGCGATCGCAGCGCCGCCGCGTGGATGAAGGTCTTCGACGATCGCTACAAGCGAACGCAGTGGCCGTACGGATCGGGCGTGTGGGGCAAGCGCGAGTGGGTGTCGCCCGAGATGCCCGACGACTGCATCGTGTCGACCGACGAAGGCGGAACGAATTTGTTTTGGGCCGAACGACTCGGTCGCGAAATCGGAATGAGCGAAGTTTGGATCAAGCTGTGCGGCAACGCGCACTCCGGCAGCTTCAAGGACCTCGGGATGACGGTGCTCGTCAGCACCGTGCGCTGGGCGCTTCGACGCGGCGATCTCGACGCGCGTGCGATCGCGTGCGCGTCGACCGGCGACACGTCCGCGTCGCTCGCGGCGTACGGCGCCGCCGCAGGTCTTCCGGTGGTCGTGCTCCTCCCGCGCGGCCTCGTGTCGACGGCGCAGCTCGTCCAGCCGCTCGCGCACGGCGCCAAGGTCCTCGCGCTCGAGACCGATTTCGACGGCTGCATGACGATCGTCAAAGAGCTCGCGCGCCGCGGTCTCGTCTACCTCGCGAACTCGATGAACCCGCTTCGCATCGAGGGACAAAAGACGGTCGCAATCGAGCTCGTGCAGCAGTTCGATTGGCAGGTCCCCGACTGGATCATCTTGCCGAGCGGCAACCTGGGGAACGCCGCGGCGCTCTACGCGGGCTTCAAGATGATGAAGGAGCTGGGTCTCATCGCGCGCTACCCGCGCCTCTGCGTCGCGCAGGCGGCGAACGCGAACCCGATGTACCGCGCGTTCGTCGCCGGGAAAAAGACCGTCGATCCGATCGTGGCCGAGAAGAGCCTCGCGAGCGCGATTCAGATCGGCAACCCGGTGAGCGCGCCGCGCGCGATGGCCGCGCTCGAAGCAATGAACGGCGTCGTCGAGCAGGCGACCGAAGAAGAGCTCGCCGACGCGTGCGCGCGCGCCGATCGCACCGGCCTCTACACGTGCCCGCACACCGGCGTGGCGCTCGCGTGCCTCTTCAAGCTGCGCGAGCGCGGCGTCATTGCGGCAACCGATCGCGTGATTGTCATCTCGACCGCGAACGGCCTCAAGTTCACCGAGTTCAAGCTCGCGTACCACGAGCGGACGATCGCCGGCGTCGCGTCGCCGCGCGCGAACGCGCCGATCCTCCTCGAGCCGGACGTGGAGAAGGTCGTCGCCGCGATTACGACCGGCTGATTTCTTCGCCGAGATCGCTCAGTTCGCCGTGCCGGTGAGCGTCGCGCTCACGCTGCCGCCGACACCGGCCGCAGCGACCGAGAAGGACGCGTTCTTCGCGCCCATCATGCCCGCGACGGGCGCGAAGTCTGCGGTGACCGTGCACGTCATCGTCGACGGCACTCCCGCGTTTCCGTTGCACGTGTCGGGCGTGAACGTGAACTGCGCGACGTCGGCGCCGCCCGGCGTCGTCGTGAGCGCGCCGGAGGTGACGCTCGCGTTGTTCGTGATGGTGAAGACCTGCGCGGTACCTGTCGCGCCACCGTCGACGGTCATGAAGTTCGCCGATGCCGGAGTGATGACGAGCCCATTGCCCGTACCGGTGACGGCGAAGTTCGCTGCGCCGGTCGCGGTGACGTTGCCGCTCTTCGCGCCGTCGGACGTCGGCGTGAAGTGGACCTTGAACGTGCAGGTTCCGTTGTTCGGCGCGACCGTGTTCCCGGTGCAGTTGTCCTGCCCGCCGAGGATGAAGCCGCTCGCAGACGGCGCCGTGACGGTCGTGACCGTGCCCGATACCGTACCGCCGCTGTTGGTGATCGTGAACACGATGTCGGCGCCGCTGGTGCCGACGTTCTGGTTGCCGAACACGCCGGTGTTGGTCGCCGTGATCGCGAGCGACGCCGCGCTCGCGGCTTCCGCTTCCATCGCCGCGTCCATACCGGCGTCGACCGCGGAGTCCACTCCGGTGTCGGTGCTCACGTCGGCGCCGCTGTCCGCGCCCGTGTCCGCCGGCGCATCGGTCGATGTGTCGGGGACGACGTTGTCGCCACCTGTCGTGTCGGCCACGACGTCGGTGAGCGACGCGTCCGTCGGAAGCCCCGCATCGATCTTCGTGCGATCGAAATCGACGGCCAGCTCGCAACCCGCCGCTGCGCACGCTGCAAGCGCGCCGACCAAGCTCGCGACCACGACCGCGTGTGCCTTCGACATTCCGTTGGTCTTCTTCATCGCTCTCTCTCGCCGCTCGTATTTCAGAACCGGATGACCGCGCCCATACCGCCGCCCGTCGGAGTGACGATCGGCGTCGGCGTGATGGTGATCGCCTTCTTCTTGGGAGCGGCGGATCCGACTTTGTGTGCGCCCGCTGAGCCCGTGGCCGGCGCGTCGTCGCGCGTCAGGAAGAGCACCGCGCTCGTCACGCCGAGCGTGACCGCCACGAAGAACGCCATGTCGGCGATGAGCGCGTGGTTCTCGCCGTCGTCCGCTTTGCCCGACGACGGGTTCTTGTCGAAGTCGCTTTTGTCGCCGAGCGCGATGACGCCAAAGACGGCGCCGACGCCTGCGGCGGCGATCGCGAGCCCGCCGGTGATGTACGCCGGCAGCATGCTTCGCGGCTCGGGCGGAGGAGGCGGCGGCGCAGTCGATGACGGCGGAGGAGCCGTGGTCGGCGCCGTCGCGACGGGCGGCGGCGTCGTCTCCACCTTCGCGGTCAACGTCACCTTCACCTCGGCCTTCGACGCATACTTCGCGTCGATCGACGTCATGTTCGGCTCGTACTTGTCGAGGACGAACTTGATCGTGTGCGCGCCGGGTGCGATGTCGAGGTCGGTCGGCGTGACACCGAGCGCCTTGTCGTCGACCAGCACCTGCGCGCCGGGCGGCGTCGTCTCGAAGTGCACCTTCGCCGGCATGCCCTTGATCTTCGTCACGCGCGCCTTGATGTCGTCGGCCGCCGCGTCCATCCCCTTGGGGACCGCCGCGAGAAAGCTCTCGTACGACGTGATCGCTTCCGGGAAGTGCCCGAGCGCCTCTTGGCAGAGCCCGATCCAGCGCTGCGAGTGCGCCGTCGATTTGATCGCGTCGGCCGCCTGGAAATCGACGAGCGCGCCGGCGTAGTCCTTGTCGCCGTACTTCTTCTCGCCCATCGCGTAGCGCTTCTTCGCTTCGTTGATGTTCGGCTTCGGCGCGGCTGCAGGCTGTGGGGCCGCGGCTGGCGGCTTCGGCCTCTGCGCATGCGCGACGGAGACGAGCGAACCGCCGCCGACGCCCATAAACGCCATC
>JBBQXV010000061.1:0-36514 GCA_038209335.1 Polyangiales bacterium
GTACCGGACGCCGTTGCTCGATCCGAACGCGGGAACGCTCACCCGGCTTGCCGTCGTTGCAGAAGCGATCGCTGCGCCGGTGAGCGCGCCGACGCCGTCGGCGCCGTATCGGTAACCCTCGCGGTCTATCCCGAGAGACCCATCTGCGCGCGCGCGCCGAGTCGATCACCCGGCGCTGGGGATGCGCGACCCGCGCACGCTCATCGCGCGGACCGCGGCGCGGACGCGCGCGCTGCTGGTGTTTCCCGCGCCGAGCTGACGCTCGATGCACGCGCGAAGCTCGGGAATCGAGCACGGCTTCGCCAGCACGTCGTGGGCGAAGGTCCGTCCGAGCGCGTCGAGCGACGGCTCGATGTTGCCCGAGAGCATGATGCGCGCGGTCCCGCGGTACGTGCGCCGCACGTGATCGAGGAGCGCCGTGCCGTCCATGGCAGGCATGCGCAAGTCGGTCACGACGACGTCGAACGACTCGCGATCGAGCTCGCGGAGCGCCGCCGCACCGCTGCCGACGAACACCATGTGCCAGCGCTCGCGATCCTTACGGAACCCGCGCGACATCGCAGTGAGAAGGAGCGGCTCATCGTCCACGAACAAGATGCTGGTCATGCTGCCTCCACGCGGCTCGTCGCCTGCGCTTCGATGGGGAGTCGCACGAAAAACGTCGTGCCGTGATCTTTACGCGACTCGAAAGTGAGCGATCCGCCGTGCCGCTCGACGACGATCGCGCGCGAGATGGCGAGGCCTTGTCCGCTGCCGCCGCTCTGCGCCTTGGTCGTGAAGAACGGCTCGAACACCCTGTCGCGGATCGTTTCGGGAATGCCGTCGCCGGTGTCGGCGACCGAGATGACGACGTCGGCGCCGTCGCGCTTGGCGCCAATCGTGAGTGAGTAGGCAATCGTAGCGCTTCTCGCGCGCAAGGCGGCGCCGCAATCCCGAACCGCGTCACAAACGGACCCGTGCTTACAAGGCGCCGACTAGATTGAGCAATTTCAAGACGCACCTTCGCCGCCCGGCGCGCGCCCCTGCGCGCCGCGATGCGCGGCTCACGCGATGCCGAGGCCGAGCTGCCCCGACGGCTCGACGTCTTCAGCGTCGTCGGTCGGGTCGCGCGCACGGGCCACCGGCGGCGCGTCGGTCGGCATGCCGAGGTGCCCGAGGATGCGGCGCACCGGCTCGCGCTCGGTGATGACGGCGAGCACGCGCAGCCGACCGTGGCACTTCGGGCATTCCAGAACGTCGACCGAAAACGAGCGGCGCAACAACGAGGCCCAATCTACGCGAGGCGTGGCGGCGTAGAGCAAGCCGCCGAGCAGCCGGTCCCAATGGCGTATGGCGATCACGTTCGGCGTGAGCACGATGACGTCGCCGGGGGGCTGGATCGGCACGACCGCGATCGTCGCGGCGCCGTCCTTGACCTCACGCGCGTTGTCGGAAGGGCGCGATGTCTGTCGCGCGGGATGCGGCGCGCTCGCATCGTTCGCCCGCGAGCTGCCGTTTCCAGCGTCTTTCGAACCCTTGCCGCCGCCGGATCGATCGCTGCGCGCTTCATCGCATGCAGGACGGCGCTCGCGCGGCTTGGGCACGACGTCTCGCCGCCACTTCGAGCGGGGCGCCAAGACGCCGCCGTAGCGCGTCAGCGGGTAGCGTGGCGGACAGATGATCGCCGACAGCCGGGCCATGAATTCCATCGCGGTCATCACGCGGTGCTTGCCCCGCCCGCGAGTGACGTATTTCAGTCGGTACGCTACGCGCCCCCCTGGCAGCCGGCGCAGTCGTTCGAGCGACAGCGGCGGGCGCGCTCCGTATCGAGCGAGCCGTTCGCGCCCGAGGTCGTCACCCGCCTCGATGCGCACGCCTGCGTGCACGTTGAAGCCACCGTGTTCGACGGCGACGGCGGGCTTGTCGGATCGCTCCTCGCCGTCGCCCTGCGCATCTTGCTCGCCCTCGCGCGGAAGCGTGGCGACTTTACCGCGACCCATGGCGATGGCGGCGCACGCGTCGAGCGCGGTCTGCGCGGGCGGTTCGTTCGAGCGGTCTTCGACTGACTGGTCTTCGAGGTGGCCGTGGCGGCGAAGCCAAGCGACACTGCGCTGCTGCACGCGCGCGACGATGGCATCCAGGTCGGCGGCTGTCGGCGCGGGCGCGGCGTGGAAGAGCACGCGCTCGTCCGGGTCGCGCGAAAAGACGCCGTCGAGCACGAGTACATGGAAATGCACGTTGAGATTCAAGCTGCCGAACCTCTGCACGAAGGTGATGGAGCCGCACTGCGCGCCCTCGATCCCCTCGCGCTTCGCCCCTGCTCGGTAGCGCGCGAAGATCGCCTCGACGAAGATGCGCGCGAGCGCCGTGAGCACGTCCGCCTTGAACGCGGCGAGCCTGCGCAGCTCGTAGGGCAGCGTCAAGACGTACTGCCTCACCGGAACATCCGGCAGGACTCGATCCACCAATTGAGCCGCGACGTTTGCCATACGCCGTCCGCAGCAACTCGGGCAGATCGTGCGACCGTGACATGAGAACGCAATGAGAAGATCGTGGCCGCACGTGTCGCAGTGAGCCCGAACGAAGCCTTCCGAGAAAACGCCGCACTTCAAATAGGCGCGTAGCTCCTGCTCGACGTAACGGGGCAGCCCGCCGTCGTAGTGCTCGCGCGCGTAGGCCAGAAACGATTCGAGGTTCTGGCGCACGAGGCCGTACAGAACCGTCTCGGTCGGACGGCGCGGCAAGTACGCTGGCGCGAGCGAGGCCACGAAGGGGCAGCGTGCTTCGCGCGTCCCGTGCCAGGACGGGGCCATGAGATTTCGCGCGCTTGCACGGCGCCCACCCTGTCCGGGACAGCGCAAGGGTGTCCTGGAACGCGTCGGCCGCCGCCGCGACGGTGGGCAAGCCGTGCGCGCTCCGGCGCCCGTGTCTCGCAGTTGTCGCCGGCGCCGGCCTTCTCTGCGTACCACTCGACGACGACGTCGCCTTGCCCAACGGCGGTGCGCTCCATCGCCGAGCGCAACGTCGCGTGGTCCTGCGCGCGACTGCTCACGCGGATGTAGCCGACGACGTCCGCGCGCGGCGCTAGTCGTCGTCGTCGTCGTCGTCGTCGTCGTCGTTGTCGAGAAGCCCCTCGACGAGATCTTCGACGTCACGATCGGTGTCGACGGCGTCGAGCACGCGCGCGAGCTGGTCGATCTCGTGCCACCCGAGATTGAACGGCTCGTAGCCCATGGCTTCGAGACGGTCGCCGCCGCGCGTGCTCGCCAAGACCCGGAAAAGCAGCGTCGGATACTCCGTCTCGCCGTGGTCGTAGTTGGGTAACCAAGATCGCAGCTCGGCGATCATGTCGATGATCTTCTGGCGCGCCATTAGAGCAGTCCTTCTCCGGCGCCGCGCTCGTGCAGCGTCTCAAGTTGGATGTATCCGTCGAGCGAGCGTGGATCTCGATGGCGCGTGACGATCCTGATCGCGTCGCGATCTTTGCGTTCGCGGGTGGCGGTGGTGACGAATCCTGAGCGCAGGCTATGGCCGGCGTAGTCGCGCCAATCGAGGCCGGCGATCTTCGCCCAGTGCTGCACGCGATTCGCGACCGCAGCAGGCGAGAGGCGCGCACCGAGTTGTTCACGGCGCCCGAGCGCACGGAAAATCCCGCCGTCGGCGATGCCCGCGGCGGCGAGCCACGCGTCGAGGCTGCGCACGGGGCAATGCTCGGCGAGGTTGCTGTAGAAGATCGGCACCTCCGTGCCGCGGCCCTCTTGGTCCGTCTTCGACACGCGGACGAGAACGACGGCGCCCTTGGCGACTCTCGTCACGTCGGCGACGTCGAGCGCCACAAGCTCCGAGCGACGGAAGGCACCCGCCCAGCCCAAGGTGAGCAGCGCGCGGTCACGGGCACCGAGCAGGTTGCTCGGGAGCGCGGCGAGAAGTTGGCGCAGCACGTCGGCGACAGCGGCCTTCTTCTTCTTCGGACGCACGCCCAGCTCGCGGCGCAGCGCGGCGCGCATGTCGTCGACGATCGCCTCCGTCCAAGGCGAGCGGAAGCCGGCGCGCACATGGGACGTGGCGATGGCGGCGAGGGCACGCTCGATGGTCGCGATGCGACAAGGCATATCCGCAAGGCGACGCATGTATAATACAATTGTCGATGCCGCCGCCGGCATAGCAACGAGGCCGTGCGCCGTGCACCAGGCGGCGAAGCGCCGCAAGTCGCCTTCATAGGCGCGCCGAGTGTTGACCGGCACGGCATCGTGAAGCGACTTGCGCGCGCGCTCAACGAGCTGCGCGAGGTTCGTGGCGCTCTCGTGGACGAGGGTGTCGGACGTGCTGCTACCGCCCTGATAACCGCACTTATCGAGGGCATCGAACGGCACGATCGGCGGCACCTCCTCGGGGGAGATCACGAGCTGCCGCCATGAGTGTCCCTGCGGCGTTTCTTCTTCTCCGACGTGGTGGTTCGCTTCGTCGGCTCCGGTGGGCTGAGGATGGCTGCTGCGAGCAGTGCGCGCAGTCGCCCGCGCATCGTCTCGTTCGCCCGTCGCAATGCGGCGTGCTCCATCGCCTCGATGAAGGCGAGGTACGCGTCGATGGGGTCGCGCTTCGCTCGGCGTTGAGGTTTCATTCGTCATCTTCGACTTCGACTTCGACGACCGCGACGTCGCGCGTCTGGAGATCCGCGAGCAGCTCATCGAGCTGCCTCTGGCTCCAGTTGTGGCGACCGCCGACGCGTTCGACGCCGCGCACTTCTGCGAGAGCGCGCGCCTGGGGGACGGAGAGACCGGTCTTCGCGGCGACTTCCGGATTCGTAAATGACATGCGCGACTCCTTGTGGCGTGGGCGGCTTTCGCGGCTTGAAAACCACGGTTCACCAACATCGAACGTAGATCGCGCGAGGGAATGGACAACGTCTCGGCGCGTGTCGAACGCGCGGCACACGGGAGAGGGTACGTGCCCACGGCTTCATGCACGCGCTCCGCATGGCCTCGTCGGCTCACGTCATCGTGCGCCGTCAGCGAAGCTCCCGGAGGCGGACGGCGACTCGCGGCTTTAGCCAACTTCGAGCGCGTTTGCTCGGTGACTGGCCGGCGTTAGGCGGTACGTCGCCCGAGTACGACGACTTTCGGTGATTCCGTGATGCATCCGGTGATCGCGTGATGCATCTTGTTTGGAGGCCCTGCTAGCGGCCTCCTAGCGGCCTGTTAGCGGCCTGGTTTAGGGGGTGTTCTCGCCATGCGACACGGCAAAACAAGCGCGAAACGCCGATCGCGAATTGGAGCATGCGTCTCGTGTCGCATTCTCCACCGATGTTGCCCGTGCAGGAGCGGCGACCGGCGTCCCCACTTCGCGCTCGGCCTTTCGACTCTACGACGCGTGGGAGAGAGGAGACGTTCGCCGGTCAGGCTGGGCCGCGCGCGCGAAGCATGCGACTGATCTGGCTCTTCAACAACGGCGTGCCGTTTCGTGATCGGTGCCCCGCGTCGGTCAACGTCCGCGCGATCGCCCGCATTGAGGCACCGCCTTCGCGGAGTGCACACGCCTCGGCGATCGTTGCTTGCTCGCTCGGGTCTATTTCGACCGTGCGCCCGTCGAACGCGAGCCGCGAGCCGTAAGGGACCGTCCCGACGCGCTCACCGCGGCGGCGCTTACGGCCGATCGCCCTTGCGCTTCGAGCGAGGAGCCGGCGCTCGCCCTCGATGATCCACGCCAGCGGCGGAGCATGAAGGTCGAACCACCGCTCGGCGAAGCTGACGACCTTGACGCTCAGGACGTCCAAGTCGCGGACGATGCGTAGGGCGCCGATGCGACTCGGCGCGAGGCTGCCGACGGCGAAAACGCTGAGGACGTCGAAGCCTCCGACCTGCGCGCGCGCGAGTAGGCGCTGGAGTTTTGGACGGTCGCGGTACGAGGCCGGCTGCTCGTAGAAGCGCGTCACGAGATCCCCATGCTCGCGCGCGAACGCTTCCTGCGTGGCGATGAGGGGCTCCGCCTTCACGGCGTCCGCCGGAATGAGAAGGTAAAGGGCCACACGTTTTCGAGGGACAGGTGCGGGCGGCGCGCACCCGTCGCCTTCCGCCGTTGGTTCGAGGTCGGAAGTGCGTGGCTGCCTCGTCGTCACCGGCGCTCTCCTCGGTCGCGGTTGCGCGCGCTGTCGAGCGAAACGACGTTGCCAGCGCGCGCCAGCCGGCGTGCTTCAAGCTCACGCGCGAGCTGCGCGACGACGTCGAATCGCCCAGCAGTAGCCGCGAGCGCGATCGCCTTCGCGAGCGCGGATTCGACCGCGCCCCGCCGGTCCAAATCGCGGTCCAAGTCGTCCGTGTTCAGTGCCTCATCGGCATCTGTCGGCGGGGTGTCGAGGGTCGTAAGGTCGCGATCCTCCGTGGACGCATCGACGACGTCGAGCACTGTTTCGTGTTCGATCCCCCTTTGCTCCACCGAAACACCACGAAGGTTCACAGCACGAAGAGGCGGACCGCGCGGCGAACGAGGCGCGCGATCGCGATGGCGGCGATCGCGAATGCCAGCGCGATCGTCCCGAGGTCGCTGGCACGCGAGCTCGCCGCGCTCACCGAGCAGCCGCTGTCGGCGGCCGGCGCAGCGGGCTCCACCGCGGCGTCACTTCCGGCATCGATCGGCGGCAGCACGCCGCCGCAAGCACGGAAGCATCGACACGCGTCGGCGCCGCTCGGTGCGAGACGAGCGCACGGTCCCGCGCCTCCGCATTCGGAGTCGGTCGTGCACACGGCACCGAAGTCGCCCGCGAGGATCGCGGGGAGCTCGCATCGATTCTTCATGTCGCCGGGGACGGGCCCGCACGCGAGCTGGCCTGGGCAGTCGCCAGCGTCCGCGCACGACTGGCTGCAAATCTTGTCCGGCGCGATCGTCGGTGGTGGAGCGGGTGCTCCGGCGTCGGCGGCGAGCATCGGCGTGATGAAGTCGGCCATCACGGTGTCGACGCGCGTGTTCGTCGCGTAGACGCTGCACGGGGGATCGCCGCTCACGGTGATGCCGACGAGCTTCTCGCTCCCTCCGACGTTCATGAACACCGGACCGCCGCTGTCGCCCGCGCACGTGAGCGCAGGGCCGGGCGTCGCTCGGAAGTTGAATGGATTGACCTGATCGACCTTCATCGTCCCTTCGCGTTTGGCGCCATCGGGGACGCCTTGCGTGATCGAGACGAGTCCGAAGCCGACCGCGCGAAGCGTCGAGCCGATGTCCGTCGCGTCCATCGCGCGCGTCGGTAGCGCCGCCGGTGGAATCGCGACGTCTTCGGCGAGCTGAAAGAGTGCGGCGTCGTGCTCGCGTTTGGCGTCGTCCCAGAGTGGGTGCACCGCGATCGCCGAGACGCGCACATAACGCGCTGCCGGATCGACGCCCGCGCGTGAGCCGAAATAGATCTCGAAGAAACCTGGATGCGAAGACGCCTTGGTGCAATGCGCCGCGGTCAGCACGTGTCGCGGAGAGACGAGCGTGCCGCTGCACAAAACTTGCGGCACCGCCGGCGCGCAGTAGACGCGCCGTTGCACCACCGCGACCACCGCCGGATCCGCGTTGTCCTCGGTGCCCGAGATGATTGCGCTCGTGCTCTTCGCGACCGGCGGCGCGGGCGGCGCCGCCTCGCACGCCACGACAGAAGAGGCGACCAGCGCGGCGAGCGCCAAGCGAATGCGCATCGAACAAAGCGTACCACGCGCGTCGTTGCCCGGCGCGAGGAGCGCGGCGTTCTCCGCTAGTCTCGGACGACGTGAGCGCAAGGTCCTCCCCTCCGAAAGCGACGCGCATCGACACGCCGACGGCGATGATCGCCGCGGCGTGCGCGGTCGTGCTGATCGTGCTCGCCCGCGCCGAGGTGTGGACCGCGGACGATGCGTTCATCTCGTTTCGCTACGTCGACAATTTCCTCGGCGGTCTCGGCCTTACCTACAACTCCGGCGAGCGCGTCGAGGGCTTCTCCAGCTTTCTGTTTCTCCTCCTCCTCGTGCCCGCGAAGCTCATCGGAATTCGCCAAGTCGTCGCGGCCAACGCGATCGGGATCGCGTGCGCCACGATCGAGCTGTGGCTCCTCGTGCGCCTCGCGCGTCGCACGACAGGCTCGGCGTGGGCGGCGCTGATCGGTGGCGTGCTCTTCGCCACGGATCGAATCGTGTCCGTGTGGGCCACGGGTGGCCTCGAGACGTCGATGCACGGAGCGCTGCTCTTCGCGGCGTTCTCGCTCCCATTGTCTGAAGGTCGAGACCGCGCCATCGTGCCGGCCTCGATCGTCCACGCCCTGCTCGTCGCGTCGCGGCCCGAGGGTCTCGCGTTCTATCCCGTTTATCTCGTCTTGCTCATGCGCGCTTCGTCGACCGATGCGGGCGCTTCGTGGCGCTCGTCCTTACGACGCTCGCTCAACGTGTTCCTACCGCTCGTCGCGGTTCTCTTCGCCGCGCGCTACGCGTACTACGGCGCCGTCGTAGCGAACCCTTACCGCGCAAAGGTCGAGGGCGTCCCCGACACGTTGGCGTTCGGCGCAGGGTACGTGCAGGCGTTCGCGCATCGCATGGGATGGCTCGGCGGCGCGCACGTGCTCGTGTGGGCAGCGCTCGTCGGCGCGACGATCTGGGCATGGCGAGTGAGGCGCTCGAGCGACGCTTCACACGCACACGGCGTGTTCGGTCCGCTCCTCGCCGCGCTTCTCTACGTCGCGGTCGGCGTCGTCGTCGTCGTGCCGATGGGCGGCGACTACCTGTCCGATTTTCGTTTCTTGCGACCCGTCGTCGGCATCATCGCGTTCGCGGTCGCCTACACGATAGCGCTCGTCATGGGGTGGCCGGGCGGGCTGCGATCCTTGGCCGGCGAAGGCGCCGATCGACGACTTCGGATCGCGGGAGTCGCCATCGCGATCGCGTTCCTCGTGTCGCACGGCCTGAGACAGCGCGAAGGGAACGCCATCTTCTGGGACGTCACGCCGGCGCGCGAGCACAAGCGCTCCCTCGAAGTGATGGAGGACGACGCGCGTCGCTTTCGCACCTCGCTCTTCCAATTCGCGGAACCTGGCGACTCCTTGCTCTCCGACAAATCCGGCTACATGGGCATCGGCCACACGCTCCGAACGATCGACGCGACCGGACTCCTGTCGCACGACATCGCGCGCGATTTCTATTTGCGCCCGGAGTGGTCCGAAGGCGGACCGCGCGAACGGTTTCCCGGTCACGCGCGCTGGCCGAAGGTCGACTTCATGCAGCGTGAGCGCATCACGATCATCTTTCCGAAGATCAATCGGCGCCCACCGACCGATGCCGAGATCGGTCCGCGCTCACCGCGACGTCATCGCGAATATCCGTTTTTGCACGTGACGGTGCCTCTGGAGAGCGGCGAGTTCTTGCGCTTCTTCTCCACGTTGTCGCCCGCCGAGCTCGAAGCGCGCGCGACCCGGCGTGGCATCGCGATTTGCTGGCGTGCACCGCAAGGGCCGCTCGCGTGTGCGGGCACGCCGCGACGCTGATTCAGTGCATCGGCGTCGTCGGATCGACGCCCGCCTCGAGAGACTGCCGCAGCTCGGCGACGCGAGCGCGAAGGCGCGCGAGGACGACCTTCTTCTCGCTCGCTTCGTCCTTGCGCCCCGCCGCTTCGGCGTCGGCGATCTCCTTCTCGAGGATCTGCGCGCGCTGCTCGACGGTCTTGATGCTCTCGCGCGTCTTCGTGAGCTTCTCTTCGAGCTGCCACGCTTTGGCGCGCGTGTTCCCGTCGGGAAGCACGGCGGCGTCCGCATCGTAATGGTGGTCGGTCGGCGACGGCCCCGGCACGTTCGCCATCTCACCCGCGTCATCCTGCGCGAGCATCTCCGGTGGAGGCGCGGTCGGCGACGCGGGCGCGGACACCGACGCGGTCGCGGTGGGGAGCACCGCGACGGTCGTTGCTGCGGTCGCCGTCGTCTCGGCCGTCGCGCTCGCAATCGCGACGGGATCGTTCGTCGTCGCGTCCTTCTTGCGCGCGAAGAAGAAGATCGCCACGACGACGAGCAGCGCGATTGCGGCTGGCCACCAGCCAATGCGTCGTCCACCGGATTCTTCGGTCGCCATGTCAGAAGCGCACTTTCCACGCGCCGCCGCGCCACTCCGCGCGAATGACCCACTGATGCAGATTGCCGTACTTCTTGCTCTGGAACTCGACCTCACTGGTCACGAGCACGACGTGCTTGTCACGCCCGTCCGACTTGACGTCGAGGAAGCGAATGAGGTGCGCCTTCGACTCGGTGAAGTCGTGTGTGATGGATTCGCAACCCTCGGCAGTGAGGACGCCGCCGTCGGGGACGATGAGAATCTTCGCGAGCGTTGCGCAGTCGCTCGATTCGGCGGCGGCGAAGAAGGTCTTCACGATTGCTTCGGCGGGACCGAAGCCGCTGCTCAAGTCGGGCAAAGCCTCGGCGTCCGGCGGCGCGCTCGTCGCCGCGCTTCCGCGGCTGCATGCGCTCAAGAGGCACGTCGAAACGAACGCGGCGCGCCAAACGTTCACGAGAGCAGAATACACGAAAACCCGCGGACGCTGCGACGCGCTCGCGGGTCTTCGGCGCGTCATGCGCGAACGACTCTCAGTAACAGTCGTACCCGTTGCCGGTGGCAACGAGCTCGTCACTGCACCACGAGCTCGTGATCCAGTGCCCGTTGCGGACGCAGTGGTCGTGGTCGGCCGATTCTTGATTGTAACCATGACCGCCGCCGCAGCCTGCGCCGTAACGACCGAAGCAGTCACCGACTTCGTAGTTCACGCCGCCGTGGCTCGGGACGCTCGAGCTCCAACCGCTTCCCGTCCACACGTATGTCGGCGAGCAGTGATCGCCGAGCTGGACATACGAGCCACATCCGCCGCCGAAGTTTTGGCCTTGCGACGGCGAGCTCTCGCACGTCCAGCAGTCGTGGCCGACCGGCGTCCATGTGCTGAACGACGAGCACCCGCTGTAGCTTCCGGCGGCGACGGCGTTGCCGCAGAGCATCGAGAGGTGCTCGACGTCTTCGAACTTCGTGCGCTTCAGCGACATCTCCGGCACCCACTGCGCCCAGAGATTGATGATCTCGTCGAACGGACGGCCGACGCCTTGCCACTTGCCAATGTCGGCGTGCGTTGCTTCCAACTGCTTCACGAACGCGGCGATGAGAAGTCGGTCCTCTTCGACGAGCGTCGTGTCCTCGCCCGTCGCCGTCGCGAAGCCGTCGAGGTGACGCGAGCTGTTCGGGATGTCGAGCGTTGCATCGAGCGTCAAGCCATGGAGCTTCATGTCGACGGCCGTCACGCGATCGCCGGTCTGCGTGGCGCGGAACTGCAGCGCGTCGCCGGCGAGCGTGAAGGTGCCGCGGAGCTCCGCCGGCGTGTTCACGACGATCGAGAGCTCGCCACGCGCTTCCGGCGTGATCGTAGTCGACGGCGCGTTCCCGCTCGGACCATCCGACTTGCCGCTATCGCTTCCGCCGCATCCCATTGCCACGGCCAGCGTTCCCAGCAGGATGATGCGCGTCGTCGTCGTCATGTTTAGCTCCCTCGCTTCCACGCGGAGAGCACTGCAAGGCGTGAACCGAAGCAGAAACACGCGCAAATTGCGCTTCGTACCAGCCGATCGGTTCAACTAGCGAACTGGATCTCGTTCAAACGCCTTACTTCGGTACGGAATGCGAACTTCGGATTCGAGACGACAAACACACGAAAGCCCGCGTGCACACATTGGTGCTCGCGGGCTCTTGCGTAATGTCGACTCGACTCGCGTCAGTCAGTAGCAGTCGTACCCATTGCCAGTGGAGAACAGCTCGTCGCTGCACCACGAGCTCGTGATCCAGTGACCATTGCGCACGCAGTGGTCGTGGTCCGCCGACTCTTGGTTGTAACCGTGACCGCCACCGCAGCCGCCGCCGTACCGGCCGAAGCAGTCGCCGACTTCGTAGTTCACGCCGCCGTGGCTGGGGACGCTCGAGGTCCAGCCGCTTCCCGTCCACGCATACGTCGGCGAGCAATGATCGCCGAGCTGCACGTACGACCCGCACCTGCCGCCGAACCCTTGGCCTTGCGACGGCGAGTTGCTGCACGTCCAGCAGTCGTGGCCTACCGGCGTCCATGTGTCCAACGCCCCGCAGCCCGTGTAGCTACCGCCGGCGACCGCGTTGCCGCAGAGCATCGACAAGTGCTCGACGTCTTCGAACTTCGTCCGCTTGAGCGACATCTCCGGAACCCACTGCGACCAGAGATTCACGATCTCGTCGAACGGCCGACCGACGCCCTCGGACTTCGCGATGGTCGTGAGTGTCGCCTCCAATTGCTTCACGAACGCGGCGATGAGAAGGCGGTCCTCTTCGACCAGCGTCGTGTCTTCTCCCGTCGCCGTCGCGAAGCCGTCGAGGTGACGCGAGCTGTTCGGGAGATCGAGGGTGGCGTCGAGGGTCAAGCCATGGAGCTTCATGTCGACAGCCGTCACGCGATCGCCCGTCTGCGTCGCCCGGAACTGGAGTACGTCGTTCGCGAGCGTGTACGTGCCGCGGAGCTCCGCGGGCGTGTTCACCGCGACGCTCAGCACCCCCTGCGCTTGCTCGGGCGCGGCAATCGCCGGAGCGTTCGCGCTGGGACCGTCGGACTTGTCCGCGGCGCCACATCCCATCGCGGCAACCAAGCTCCCCAGCATGATGATGCGCGTCGCGTTGTGCATTTGGCCCCTCGCTTCCAAAGAGGCCTTTTGCAAACGGCGCACCGCGCACGAAAATGCGTAAATTTACGATGAATGGGCTCTTGCGCTCGTAGGGACGCTTGTCGATTGTCCGAACGAACCGCTCAACCCTTGAACATCGTGCTCAGACCGCGCGCAGTTTGGACTGCCAACGATGGGTAGGAAGATTCTCAGCGTTGGGACGGCGAGAGCCAGCGGGTGACGCGCGTATTCTGCAATGGAAGCGAGCTTCGAATGCGTGCGAGCTCCGCGCGCCGGTCCTTCTGTCCGAGCCGGTCGTACAGCGTCGCCAATTGATCCACGAGCCAGAGGTCGCGCGGCTCGCGCTTGCGCGCTGCTTCGAAGCGGGCAACGGCGGCGGCGAACGCGCCCGTGTCGCGCGACATGACGCCGAGCATCACGTGCGCTTCGACCTGATCGGGACCGGCATCGACAGCGCGCTCGAGCACCGGTCGCGCTTCGTCGTAGCGACCGACGCGAAAGAGAGCGCCGCCCTTCTCGAGGAGCGCCGCGGGATGATTCGGCAGGATTCGGAGCGCTCGATCGAGCGCAGCGTGAGCGTCGCCGACCACGTCCTCGGCGCCGTGCGTGAAGCACGCGCGCGCGTAGTCGACGAGCGCGTTCGTGTCGTCCGGACGAAAGCGGATCACCGCGGCGCGTGCCCATCGCGATCCTTCGACCGCGCGACGCCGATCGTCCGCGTTGCGCGCTGCGCCGGCGCGCGACTCGAGGCGCGAGGCGATCGCGTCGTAGACGTCGAACGTCTCGACATGCGAAGACGCCGCATCCGCGAGCTTCGGCAGCGCTTCGCGACCCATGCCGCTGAGGTCGAGCGCGGCGGCTTCGAGCGCGCCGAGGTCGGGCCCCGACGCCGGATCGCCGACGAGCGCCGCGTAGCTCGTGATCGACTTCAATCGGATCGCCGTTGCCCCCGCGTCGTGCGGCGTCGGCGGGCTCACGCGCTTACGAATGTAGTGATCGGTGATCGGGAGATCGATCCCGCTGACCTGAAGCCGGAAGTCGCCGGGCGTGTCCTTTCGCATGTGGCACGTCGCGCAGGCGTCGTTCGCAGCGCGTCGTTCGGGCATCGGCGCCGTACACGCGCTCTCGGCGTGGCACTTCAAGCAGCCGACACGCCAATGCGACGCCGGTTCGGCGCGCGACGACTTGTGCGGATCGTGGCACGTCGTGCAGACGAGCTTGCCGGGCGCGCCGCGAAAGCACGCGCTGCGAACGAGGCGATCGGAGTGGCTCGTGAGCTGGAACCAATCGACGTTCGGTTCGGTCTCGAGATAGTTCATGCGGTACGCGTGCAGCGGCTCGCCGACGCGCGCGCTGTAGATCGTGCGCCCCGCGCGTAGCAGCTCGGCGGTCCCTTGCAGATGGCATTGCGCGCATACATCGAGCTGGCGCAGCGCGGAGAGGCGCGACGGATTGACGATGTCCCGTGGGAGCAGCGTCTCGACGTGCTTCTTGCCCGGACCGTGGCATCGCTCGCATCCGATACCGGCGGGCGCCGGATCGACCACGGCATCTTCGCTCCCCGCGGAGTGCCGCGGCGGCTCGCTGTGGCATTGAACGCAAGTCGACGCGAACGGACGCGAGTAGCGCGCGTTGCGCTTGAATCCCGGATCGATCGCCCATGTGCGCGCCCCCGGATACCAATCGAGCGGCACTTGATAGACGAACGCGCCCTTCCGGAATCCGAACGCGACGCCGAACACTCCGGACGTGAAGGTGTGCGTCAGCTCCTCTACCCAGGAGTGCACGCGTCGACCGTCGGCGCCGTCGATGAGCTCTTCGACATAGTAGCGATCGCCTTCGCGATACGGACGGTACGAGAAGGCGCCGTGCTTCACGATCGTGCGTGCGTCGAACGCGGTCGTGAGCTCGCGACGACGCGTCGAATCGATCGCGCGAAGCCCTGTGCGAGCCATCGCGTGCCCAGCGAAGCGCTCTGCGATGGCGGTGTGGCAACGTACGCACTCGGCGCTCCCCGCGTACCCTTCTTCGGTTGCGACGCCGGACGCGACCGGACGAGACCAGTCGATCGGCGACGTGTCCCACCGGATCGCGTCGAGCGGATCGCCCGCCGGCGTCGCGCTCGTGCTCGCGCCGTCGACGGCTGGGCTCGGCGCGCTCGAAGCGAGCGACGACGACGGCGCGCCGCTGATCGTCGTCGGGGGCTCGCTCCGCAACGCGACGACCGCTGCGCCCACGACGAGGAGCGCCGCTCCGACAAGCACGTGGCGCGGGCGCATGCGCATCGTCGATGCGCAATGATGGCCGATGTCGACGCACCGAGGAAGCGCTCTGGACATCGAACGCCCTAGAAGCAGAATATGAGCTGATGCGGACCGTGCGCGAGACAGTCACGGTGGCAGCGTTCGCTGCCGGCGTCGCTCTTGCGCTCATCGCGAGCTGCTCTTCGAGCGATCCGCCGCACACCACCACCAGCACGGGTCCGGAGCCGACGCTCACGAGCATTCAGGATCACGTCTTCACGCCACGCTGCTCGGAAGCAGGATGTCACGGCATCGATCTTCCGAAGCAAGGCGTCGCGCTGTTCAACGAGCAGGTCACGCTGCAGACGATGGTGAACAAGCCACCGACGGTCGGCGACGCTTCGCTCACCTATCCCGCGCTCATCGTCCCCGGCGATCCGGATCGCAGCTTCCTCGTCGCCAAGCTCACCGGACCGCTTCCGGATCACAATGGTCTGGTCATGCCGCCGCTTCGCTCGCCTCTGACACCGGAGACGCTCGCGGCGATTCGCGCGTGGATCGCGGGCATGCCGCGATGAGGATCGGCAATGCGCTCGCGGCGCTCGGCGTCCTCGCGTCGCTCGTCGTCGCGAACTTGCCGCTCGGCTGCAGCAGCAAGTCATCGGGCGACACTCCTGCGAGCGACGCCGGGCCTACGTATGTCTTCCGCGATCCGCAGTCGTGCAAGCAATGCCACGAGCAACACGTCGCGGAGTGGGAAGGATCCATGCACGCCTATGCGGAGAAGGATCCCGTCTTCCGCGCCGTCGCCGACGTGCAAGCGAGCGACTTCGTCGGCGAAGGCGGACAGTTTTGCACCGAGTGCCATACCGTTCCCGGCTTCTTGCAGTACGAGACGCCCATCATTTCCGGGCCGGGAGGGCAGAAGGTGCAGCGCACGGCGGACCTCAGCGTCGCGGCGTCGGCGGGAGTCTCGTGCGACGTGTGTCATTCGGCGACGCAAGTTCTGACGAACGTGAATGCACAGATCTTGTTCCTGCCAAACGGCACGGTTCGCGGTCCATTCCCCGACGCGATGGCGAACGACGTTCACCAATCGGTCTTCTCGCCGCTGCACACGACCGGAGATCTTTGCGCTGCTTGTCACAACGTAAAGCTGCCCTTCAATTTCCGGAACGTGCCACTCGAATCGACTGGCTTCGAATGGAACACCTGGCGTTCGAGCGGCGGTGACAAGCAATGCCAGGACTGCCACATGCCAGAGCGCGGGATCGGCCCCGCTGCGAAGGGCGGTCCCGACCGAAAGCTTCACACGCACACGTTCGTCGGCGTCGACGTGGCGCTCACGGATCATCCGGACAAGGACCGGCAGCTCGCCGCGGTGAAGGATCTCGTCACGAAGGCGGTCGAGCTCGGCGCGGTGCTCGTGACCGACGCGAGCGCAAAGACGACCGGATTCACGGCATCGCTGAAGAACGTTGCCGGCCACGCCGTACCATCCGGCGTCACGTCCGAGCGGCGCATGTGGCTCGAGGCGACGCTCACCGACGGACAGGGCGTCAGCGTGTACCGCACCGGGATGCTCGACCCGAACGGCGACTTGATGGACGGCTATCCCGAGCACACGATGACGCCAAACGGCGATCCGGATCTCTGGTGGTTTGGCAGCATCGTCACGAACGAGGCGAGCACGCTGACGAAGAAGATCGTCACGTTTCCTCATCAAGGCGACGCTGTCGTCGAGCAGATGCTCAAACCGATGGCGACAGACATGAAGTCGTTCGCGTTCCCAGCACTCGCCGCCGGATCGTACACGTTGAAGCTTCGCCTCCTCCTTCGGGCCATTCAGCCGCACTTCATGCGCGCGCTCGAGAGGCACCCGATCGCGAAGCTCGATCCTGCGTTGAAGGCGAGAATCCCGCTCTTGACGATGGCCGAGAAGATGCTCGCGTTCACGGTGCCGTGACGGCGCGCGCGTCAGGGCTCCGTCACGGTGAGCGGCGCGCCCGCAGGGACATTGGTGAGGTGCGACGCCTTGCCTGACGGCCAACGAACGTCGAGGCTGTCGAGCTGCGCAGACGCGCCGAGACCGATGTGCACGTAACCCGGTTCGCTCGACATGAAGCTCAGCCCCGCATGCACGATTGAAGACCACGTTCGTGATCCTGCGCGCGCGGTGATGCGTGCGCCGACCCCGTGGGTGTTCTTTCCGGCGCCACGCAGGCGAACCTCGAGCGACTGACCGCGCCCGGCGCGAACGTTGTGAAAGAGGAGCGGTCGGCCGAGGATCGTGCCGACGACGACGTCGAGCGCGCCGTCGTGGTCCAAGTCGACTGTGACGAGGCCGCGCCCGCCGGTCCGCGCGCTTCGGTCCTGCACCGCCGCCTGCTTGACGAACGGCACGTCGACGGCGGTTCGGTGCCATATAAGGCACGAGTCCATCGTGAGGAAATGAGCGGCGCCGTCGGGCGAGTCGCTGTCGATCTGGTAGTGGCTGACGGCCTCGAACATCTCGACGACGCCGTCGTCGTCGAAGTCGACGAGCGCTTGGCCCCAGCGGAAGTTGTGCGGCGTTTCGCCGAAGCCGAGCCCCGCGGCAACGTCTGTACATTTTCCGGCGGAGCAACGAAAGAAGGCGTTGATCTCGTCGTCGTTCGACGACTCGAGGAGATCGAGGTGGCCGTCGCCGTCCACGTCGGCTTCGAACGCGGACATCGAGTAGATGCCGCTGCCATTCGCGTTCTGAGAAACGCCCAGCGCGACGCCGACTTCTTTGAAGCCACCCTTGCCGTCGCCGCGATAATAACGATCCGGGAAGCTCGTGATGTCATTACCGACGAACAGATCGACGAGCCCGTCTTCGTCGAGGTCGGTCGCGAGGAGCACGAGGTTCGGCTCTTGGTAGCCCGATCCGAGTCTCGCGGTGGCGTCGTCGAAGCCGCCGTCGTCGCGCTGCGCGAGGAGCTTCGTCGGCCCGTAGTCGTACCGTTGAATGTCCGATACACACGGGCTGTTGCATTTGCCGGTCGCCGGCGGACCTTTGAAGCGACCGTAGATGCCAATCGCGAGATCGAGATCGCCGTCGGAGTCTGCGTCGAACGCGACCGCGGAAGTCGTGACATCGTGAGGATCGAACGGCGTACCGAGACGAGCGGTGGCGTCGGCGAATGCACCGTGACCGTCGTTCACGAAGAGATGCGCGCCGCCGTAGCCCGTCGTGAGCACGTCGACATCACCATCGCCTTCGACGTCGAACGCGAGGCAGCCGGCGCTGTCGCCGGTGTCGCCGATGCCTCTCGCCTTCGCCTCGTCGGCAAACACGAGCGCACCGCCGCGCGCCATGTAGAGGTGCGAGCCCGAGCCGACTGCGGACGATCCGGGAAAGAAGAGATCGAGCGCGCCGTCACTGTCGGCGTCGAACACGCAAACGCCCCCGGACATCCGGCCCTGGAGCGTTCCGTACTCCGCCTCGGTCCGAACGTGCGAGAGGCCCGCGGCTACGCCGATCTCGCTGAACCAGACGGGATCGGAGGCCGCCGCGTCGCCGGCATCCGCCGATGGACCGACCGCGTTGCCGTGACTGCCGCATGCGACCGTCGCCGACGTTGCAATCGCGGTGAGCAGCCACGCGCGAGGTCCGCCCACCATGAATGATAGGCTAGCACGCGAGCACCGAGTCACCGCGTCAGCTTGGTTCCAAACGGCTTGTCGCCCGTGAGCGGCGTCGCGTTTGCGACGAGGTAGTACCAAGGGTAGACGGCGCTCAGACCGATCGCGCCGCCCGCGTTGTCGATCGGCACCTGTGCATAGACGAACCCGGCCGACGACGTGACGAGCCCGAACGCTCCGAACGATGCCGGTCGCGCGCCGCCGGTGATCGTCGCCCACGGGATCGCGAATTCGCGCGTCGTCCCGTTCGTGCACACCGTGAGCTGACCGGCTTGCGCAGCGCTCCATCCGCCGGCGCCGTCGGACGCGCGCGTCTCGTTGTACGTCGCCTTCACGTACGCGACGAGCTGTGCGTGGAGCGGTAAGGTCGCGACCTTCTCGCCGTCGTACGCGAAGCCGGTGGTCGTGCCGTTCGCGTTCGTTCCGGCGTCGACGGCGATCGTCGGCGCGGCGCTGACGTAGACGACGGCGCCCTCGGCGATGTTGGCGCCGGCGAGGGCGAGGTAGATCTTGGTGTCGTCCCACGTCGCGTACCAGACTTGGCCGCCCGCGGTCTGTTGGTTCTGGCCGTCGGTGTGGACTCCGTACTCGCCCGCGCCGATCACGCCGTCGCACGTCGGCGGAACGAACGAGGACGCGTCGCCCGCGTCGCGCGCGGCGTCGGCGATCGCGTCCGTGCCGGCGTCGAGCGCCGCGTCGGAGCTCGCCTCGCCCGCGGCGTCGGAGCTCGCGTCGCCAGTCGCGTCGACGGAAGCATCGCGCGCCGCGTCCGCCGCGTCCGCCGCGTCCGCGCTCGAATCGACGCCGGCATCCGCCGCGGAGTCCCCGGCGGAGGAATCGACACCGCCATCGACGTGCGACGCGTCCCCCGCAGTCGCGTCGTGCCCGCCGTCGGTGTGCGAGTCGACGTCGGGCAGACCGCCGGCGTCGCTGCTGGTGCCCGCATCGTCACTGCACGCGGCGAGCGCGCAGGCCCCGGCGAAGCACGAGAGGAGAACGAGGGCGCCCGAGCGTTTTGCGTAACTCATTTGTGCGTGACTAAATTGACCGCAACTCGGGCCGCGGTCAAGAGCGCCCAAGCTCGCCAACGACGGACGCCTGATCGCGCGCGCGGTTCGCGTATCCTTCCTTCGGGGTGGGATGAACGTAAAGGCGCAAGGATTACTGAACGCCGCTCGCTGGATCGAGGAGCACCATGGCAGGGACATGCTCGGCGAGATCGTCCGCGCGTGCAGCCCGGCCGTTCGCGACAGGTACGTTTCTGCCATTGCGATCAACTGGCATCCGATGGAAGAGCTCTGCGAGTTCGTCGAGGTCGCCGAGAGATGCATCGGCAGCCCGCCCGGCAAGCTCGCCGAGAGAATCGGCGCGGCCGGCGCCCGCGCGAACATGAAGGGCGTGCTCCTGCGGATCGCGTTCTACGTGACGAATCCCGAGTTCATGATGAAACGCATCGCCGGTCTCTGGAGTCAGTTCAACGACCAAGGCTCGATGCTGTTGCTCGTGATCGGTGAGGACATGGTGCGGCTCGAAGTGACCGGCGTGCCGCGCCCGAATGCGACGTTCTGCAGCATCCTCACGGGATGGTGCCACGAGGTCGCGATCGCGCTCGGCGTCCCCGACCCGGTCGCGCGCCACGTCGAGTGCCGCACGCGCCACGCGAAGCGATGCATCTGGGAGGTGCGCGGGAGCTTCCTCGAACGAATGGGGAAGGCCGATCGTCCGAAGCTGTGATGATCGCGCAGACTGCTGAGCGATTCAGCTTTCGCCCGACGACGCGCGCTTCTTCGGGCCTTCGATGGGCCGCGCCGACTGCGCCTTTGCGATCCCGGGTTTGGCGAGGGCGCGCGCTTCTTCTTCACGGACGCTGACCACGCCGGCCCCCTGGCATCGGAAGCACTCGTAGGTCTCGACGTCCCAGCCGGCCCCGACGCGCCCGAACGGGCCGCCGCCAGCACCACCGCACGCCGGGCACGTGATCATGTCGTCGGAGGGCATCGTAAAAGCGAGCGTAGCGCGACCGCCCGCGGCGTGCGAACTTCCCGTCCGATGGATTCGAGCTACCCGCCCGCGCCAGTGTCGTCGCGTCGCATGCCCCCGACGGAGGCGACGTTCTTCGAGGACCTGTTCTCCGACTTGGACGTGCGGATGGAGTGGCTCAAGCAAGTGCTCGACAGCGTGCCGGATCGCGAGTCGACGGCGCTCGCGCGACTCAACGAATACGCGAAGGCGCTCGGTGAGTTGAAGAAGGCGCTCGAGCATCTCCACACGCACGCGAACGACAAGCGGCTCGTGTCTCTCTTCGCGCTCGACGGGCCGCTCGCCGGGTACTTGAGCCGCCTCTATGCGTGGTGCGAAGAGATCTCGAACGACTTCGAGCGGCTCGCGGTCGGGCTTCGCCGACAAGAAGCGGTGTGGACGGTCTTCTCGCAGAAGATGGTGAACACGTCGTTCGAGCACTTCGACGAGCTCGCGGCGGCGATCAAGAAGGACCTCGCGACCGTGCGCGCCGGGATGCCTCCGACGGACGACGAGCGGAAGTTCGACGCGCACCTCGAAGAGGTTCTCTGGGCGACCGAGTGGCTGCACATGAGCCTCGCGCGCGCGCCCGGCGGTTGAAACGGCGACGCTCGCGACCGCATCCGCAGCGATTTTACCGCTGCAATGAAGCTCCGCGCGGAGCGCTGCTGCTCGCTACCTGACGCGCGCTCGATCCAGAGTGCGGCCAACCGCCATCACCTCCGCCGCGATCGCTCCGAGTGCACTTCCAAGCGCCGTGGCTTCTTTCTCGCGGGATCGACTCGAAGCACGGCACGCGCGCCACGCCGCGAAGGGGTGATCGAGCGCTGGTACTCCGCTTGCGATAGCGGTCTCCGACGACTTCACCGGAGAGGTAAAGACCATGCGTGCGATTCTAATGGCAACAGTAGGGGGGATTCCCGTCGTGCTGTTCGCCTGCTCGAGCGGCGAGAAGCCGCAAGCGACTGGGCGACTGACCCTCGAGCTCGTGGGCGACGGGCAGAACATCAAGCTCGCGCACGCGCCTTCGAACCCGGCGTACGCCGGGACGTATCCGGTCAAGGCCGTTGATCACATGACGGTGACGATTCAGCGCACGGGCGACATCAACGCGATGTGCCGCACGTCGCTCGGCGTCGGTCCGTGCATCGAGCATCCGTTCTTCACGCAAGTGAAGCCCTGGGGCAACCGCCTCTACATCAAGGTCTACGACGTCTTCGGCGAGAAGGTCGCGAGCGACATGGTCTGCGAGCCGGACGGCGACGCGGGCAACTGCGACGGCGTCGACGGCGGCGACAACGGCGGCGATCCTCCCGAGTATCCGCCCACGCCTCCGGTCACGCCTCCGGGCGACGGCCATGACGGCGGCGGCTCGTGCGGCGACGGCGGCACCGGCAACCCGCCCCCCGGCACGCCCCCGGGCAGCGGTGGTGACAGCGGCTCGCACAACCCGCCGACGCCGCCGACCCCTCCGCCCCCCGCGCCTCCGTGCGACCAAGCTTCGGTCGCGGCCGCGCAAGCGAAGTTCTGCACGGACATCGACGCGTGGCTCCACGCGCACAACATCAACTACACGATCAACTGCTCGGTGCTGAACGGCCACTTCGATTACTCGCACGCGAAGCCGCCGCAGATTCACGAGGACATCCCGTGCCTCGAGATCATCACGCAGGCGTGGGATGAAGTGCACGCCGAGCTGCAAGGTTGCGGCACCGACGTGAACTCGACGGTCATCAACTGGAAGTCGTCGTCGCGGTGGGATCTCATTCAACACGGCACCTGCCGTGGATCCCCGCTCGTCCTCGACCTCGACGGTGACGGCGTCAACCTGTCGTCGCTCGAGCAAGGCGTCGCGTTCGATCTCTTCGGCACCGGACAGAAGGTGAAGACGGCGTGGATCGGGAGCGGCGACGGATGGCTCGTCCTCGATCGCAACGAGAACGGTGTCATCGACGGAGCGCGTGAGCTCTTCGGCAACGTCACCGGCGGCACCGCGCACAGCGACGGCTTCCAGGCGCTGTCGACGATCGACACGAACGGCGACGGTCGCGTCGACATGAACGACGACGGATTCGCGAAGCTGCGCGTCTGGCGTGACCTGAACCGCGACGGACGCAGCCAGTCGACGGAGCTCGTCCCGCTCGGCGAGCTCGGCATCAAGGCGCTCATCGTGGCGGCCACGCGCGACGAAGGCGCCGCGTCGTGGGACAAGCACGGCAACCAGCTCCCGCTCGTCGGCGAGTTCGTTCGCAATGACGGATCGCGCGGCATGGTCGCGGATGCGTACCTGAGGTTCCAACCGCTCAAGTAACACCCATCCCACAACCAACGAATCACCAGAGCCCCGCGGGTATCCCCTCACCCGCGGGGCTCGCTTTTATTTCAGAGCGCCCAAGGCGTTCGACTCCGATAGATTCGATGTCGTGACCGACTTCCAGATGAACACGCGCGCGGTCGCCGTCGACGTCGACCTCGGCGGTGGGCGCCATCTTCGCGGCGAGGTGTTCTTGCACGACGTGGCGGCTGCGCACGACGGCGACGAGAACATCCTCGATCTCATGAACGACGAGGCGGCGTTCTTCCCGCTTCGTGTGACGACGCCCGCGCCGTCGACGGTGCTCGTCGCGAAGTCGCACGTGCAGGCGATGGTGGTTCCGTCGCTCGCACGCAGCGCGCGCGTCGCGCTCGAACGCGAGACCACGGTGCATTTCCAGGTGACCGTCGAGCTCGACGACGGAGAGAAGATCTCGGGCACGGTGTACGTCGAATCGCCGCCGGGGCGTCAGCGACCGCTCGATTTCTTCAACGCGGCGAGCTCGGGTTTCTTCGCGGTGTCGAATGCTGACCACGACGTCTTGGTGAACCGCGCGCGCGTCCAGGTCGTTCACGACGTCGCGCTGCGGAGCGAGCCGCCGCCGCGCCTCACGTGATCGCGACGACTCCGCGCGCGACGAGATCGGCGAGCAAGCGGGCCGCGTCGTCGCGGGGCAGACCGCAGAGATCGTAGATCATCTCGATCGACGTCGCGCCGTCGATGAACGACAGGATGAAGCCTGCGCGCGGATCGAGATCGAGCGCGAGGAGCTCCGCGGGCGCCATCTTCAGCGCGGGGATCGCGTCGGGAGGAAGACTCGCCGGCGCGGCCGCCGTCTCTTCGTGATCTTCGCGCGGGATCGGCGGGATGGATCGCGGTGGAAGCGTGCGCGGCGGTAGCGTGCGAGGACGGTCGGAGAACCTTGGCGCGGGCGTGCTCGGCGTCGCGACGGGCGGTGGATCTGGTTCGACGATCGCCGGGACGACGTCGGGCTCTCGCACGACGAGCGGCGGCGCGACGGCGCGCGCGATCGAGTGGACGTGGCGGTCCTCGACGGCGTTGAGCGCCTTGAGATCGATGCGTCGCCCGGCGTCGTCGCCGAAGAGCGGACGCACTTGCGGGCGCAGCGGATCGCCGGGGTTTGCGTTGACCACGATCGCGAGCTCGCGGTTCGACAGCTCGACGAACGTTCCCGGCGGATAGACGCCGAGCGCACGGACGAAGACGCGCACGGTCGTCCGACCGAAGTAGCGATCCTCGAGCGCGATCGCCCGCCGCAACGCCTCGTCTGGTTCGTCGCCCAGGCCGTTCACGAGTGTGCGTCGGCGATCGACGAAGCTCGCGAGCGAGATCATCCGCACGATCTCGTGGGGCACGCTTTTCGATTCGAGCGCCGGATAGCCGCCGCCATCGACGCCACGGTGATGATCGAGCGCGGTCGCGACCCACAGCGGCGGCGCGCCGGCGGCGAGGAGCGCGAGCGCTCCGATGGTCGAGTGATCGCGGAAGCGAGCCTTGTCGGGCTCGGCGATCAACGGCTCGGGGATTCCGCGGATCCTCTGCGGGAGGAAGAACTGCCCGACGTCGTGGAGCAACGCCGCGGACGCCGCCTCGACGCACACGTGCTCGGAGTAGCCCGCTTCGAGCGTCATCGCCGCCGTCATGAGCGCCACGTTGGTCGCGTGCGACGCCTCGTCTCCGACGCCGACCGCATAGGCGCGCGGCTCGAGCGCGAACACGCGCGCGTTGCACGCGTCGACCAAGCGGCGCGCGATCGCACGCACGCCGGTGCGATCGATCATCTTCTCGGCGGCGATGGCGCGCGCGGCGTCGTGCAGCACGAGACCGACCTCCGGCACGAAGTACTCGGCGCGCGCGCCCTGACGGTTCGCCTCGGCGCTCGACTTCAGCTCGGCGAACCTGAGCAGGACATGCGCGAGGCCCGTCTGCGTCTCCTCGCGGAGCTTCGCCGGATCGGAAACCGTTGGAAGATTCAGCGTCCTTCCGAGCAGCGCGCACTCGGCGGGCGTGATCCCGCGCTGAAAGACGATGCACTCGAGCTCGTGGCGCGTCATCGCTTCAGCCAGCGTGGTGAGGCGCGCGCGAAGCTCGGGGAGCGGGCGCTCGCTCACGACGAACTCGCCGTCCAAGAGCGCGAGGACAATCTCGGGGACGCGATCGAGCAGACGCGAGAAGCCGGACGCGGCCGCGGCGTCGGCGCGCGCGATCGCGGGGTGCCCTTCGGCGTAGTGCGAGCGAACGCTCATCACGTTCGCGAGGCCGTGCAGCGCGTCGCCGACGTCAGCCCACTCTGCTCCGCGAGGTGCGCGCGACTCGCCCATCAGGTCTTCCCCATCGCGCGCTCGCACGCCTTGCGAACGCGCCACGTCGTCGAGTGCAGCGCCTCTTCGAAGCGCGCGGCGGCGCTCGGCGCCTGTGAACCATGGAGCGCGACGGCCGCCGCGTCGCGGATCTGCGACGATGCGCCCATCTCGAGCAACCCGCGCGGATGGATCAGCTTGAACAACGCCGCGGCCGCGGCGTCGTTCGGTGAGTGTCCGAGCGTCTCGACGATGCGCCGCCGCAGCTCCTCCGACTGCGCGTCGTCTGCCGCGACCGCTTCGAGCGTCGCGATCGCTCCAACGCCGAGGAGATCGCCGCGCAAGACGACGCGCGCAGCCTGGCTCACGTCGTGCGACGAATCCGTCAGGTACGACGCGGCGATGTCCATCGCGACCTGGTCCGGCGGGATCACGCGCAGCGCGCGCGCGACCTCGAGACGGACCTTCTCGTTCGGATAGCGCGCCACGCCGGCGAGGTCGTGCGTCGTCCCGCCGCATCGCGAGAGGAGCAGCACCGCGTTGCGCGCGACGTACCACTCCGGTGCGCGAAGGCGCGCGCGAACGAATGGCAAGAGCGCGTCGCCGGCGAGTGGAAGCGCGTCGAGTAGCACGCGGCGCATCTTGCGGTTCTCGGTCGTCTCGAGGCGCTGCACGGCGACCTCGGGCGAATGGAGCACGACGAGGTTCACCGTCGCGACCATGTCCGCGAGCTCTTCGTCTTCGACGGACGCGCTCGACGTGTCGATCTCGTCGAGGATCCGCGACGACGACGCCGACGTACCGACCTCGCGCAGAGCGCTCGCTGCCACGCCGCTCGTGTCGAGCCGCATCGCGTCGCTCAAGCCGCGCACGACGCCGACCACTCCGTCGCCCGCACCTTCATCGACGAGCGATGCGACAACCTCGGGTATCGCGCGACAGATGCGCCCGAGCGCTGCCGATCGCGCGGCGATCCGGATCACCTCGGCGACCACGACGCGTCCGTTCACGATCGGCGCGGGACGCGGCAGCGGCGCGGTGCCGACCGGCGGAGGCGGCATGCTCCCCGGCGGCGGCATCGACGACGTGCGCATCGCTGGCGGCGCGCTCATCGGAAAAATGCTGACCGGATCGCGAGGCCCCGGCGCCACGCTGATGATCGGCGCAGCGATCGCGTCGGCCGCCGGCAACGCGAAGAACGCACGCGATGCGATCGCGCGCACCGCGTGCTCTTGCAAGCACTCGCGCTCGGCGCGAAACGATTCGTAGCCCGCGACCGGTCGCGCGATCTGCGCGAGCGCTTCGGCCGCAGCGGGATCGTCGGCGGGGAGATCGAAGAGCGCGCTCCCGAGCCATCGAAGCGCGGCGAACCGGCGCCCCTCGGAGGGGACGGCGGCGTTGATCGCGTAGAGCACGGCGTCGAGATCCGCGGCGTGCGCGCGGACGGCGGGAAGGAGGAAGCGACCGAGATCGCTCTCGGTGAATTCTTCGAACGCCCACGCGAGCGCCGCTCGAAATTCGCCGACCTGCGCCGGAAAGCCGATGACCAGGCGATCTTTGGAATGCGGCGCGAGCGCGAGCAAAACGTCGCGCAGCTTCGGTGCGAGATCGAGCCCGCGACTCTTCGCCTCCTTCTGCACCATGAGCGCGAACCCGGCGGCCGCCTCCGCGATGCCGACCGTGTCCTCTTCGAGGATCGCGCTGGCGATGTCCGGATGCTCGAGGAGCTCGCCGAGCTGCTCGCGGAGGACGACGTCGACCGAGCGTTCTGCGATGAGGTTCCGCAGCATGTCGCGGAAGAAATCGCGCAGTCGTTTGCGACGCTTCTGGAGGTTTCGTTCCTCCGTCGTGACCTCGTGCGCGATCTCCTCGATCTGCACGCGGACGATGCCCCGCTCCATCGCCAACCGCACGATGCCGCCCCGGTCGTAGATCGTCTCCGACGGGAGCGTGAGAAGCTCCACGAGATCCGTGAGCTCGCTCACCGCGACGCCGTGCGCGAAGCGCAGAAGGAGCAGACCGCGCGCGTGCAAGTGCGGCGCAAGGCGCGCGCGAATCGCCGGATGGCGCGCGGTCACGTCGCCGATGACGATGTCTTCCGCGAGCACGCCGAACGTCAGCGGAGACGACGCCGCGAGCGCGCGCGTCAGCGTGCGATGCGTCTTTTCGGCGAGCTGCGCGCACGCGGGGTGCGACGCCGAGTACTGCATGACGCGGGCGAGCCACAACGAGAGGTCGACGAGGACCTGCTCTTCGATCGGCGTGGTCCCTGCGATCGCCACCGCCGCACGTTATGGGCAGCTCGGTCGCTCTTCAACCGTTCCCGTCGCCGCTCCCGGCACGCGCGTTGGCCAGCGCCTTCGCGAGCCGCACGCGCGCCTCCGCTTCGTCGGGCCGCGCCTCGATCACGCGCTTCCACGTCGCCGCCGCGTCGGCCCACTGCGCGTAGCGTTCTTCGAGCGTCGCCTTCCGCACCAAGCTCTCGACTAGACGCTCGTCCACCGCGCGCTTCATGTCGTCGTACGCCGCGACGATCGCGGGATCGTCCGGCATCGCCTCGAGCGCGCGTCGGTACGCCTCGGCCGCGCCGCCGAAATCGCCAGCGGCCCGCGCGCGCATCGCGGCGTCGACGTGCTCCTTCGCCTTCGATTTGCGATCCGCCTTCGCGTCCAAGAAGCGCTGCTTTAGCGCCTCCATCGCGGCGTCTCGCTGAGCCATCAGCTTCCGTTCGACGGGCGCGGTCCCGACCGCCTCGTCGCGCCTCGCGCCGATCTCGCGATCGTATTCCGCGCGCCGTGCGTCCACCGACAGCGTCTCGTACGCGATCGACAGACGCGAGAGGAGCACCTCCATCTTCGCCTTGTAGCTGCCGAGCGTTTTTCCGAAGTACCGATCCGGATGAACGACGTTCACGAGGCGAAAATAGGCGCGCTTGATCTCCTTCTTGTCGCTGTCGCGCGCGACCTGAAGGAGCGCGTAGTGCGTGAGCGTCGACAGCTTCGCGTGGACGTCGAGGACGTACCGGCGCTCGTCCAAGGTGAGATCGACGTTCTCGTGGAGCTCCGGCGGATCGGTGGGCATCGTCGGCGGCTAGAGCTTAGCGCGCTGCGCGACGAGCTCGATGAGATCGCCTTGCGCGAATTGCATGTCGAGCACGTGCAAGCCGAGCTCACCGACGAGAAACCGATTGGAAAAATCCACCGGGCTCACGCGCGCGTCGCCGGCCGCGGGCGTTGCAGAGACTGCGAGATAGCGAAATCCGTCGGGCCCATCGACGCAGCTCCCCGAATAGAAGCTTCGCAAGAGCACGAACGGCGTCGTCGTGTCCTCGACGCCTTTCATCCATGTTCGGAACGCGCCGCTGACCGGAAGGAACGAACGCGAGAACGTACGCGCAACGCCGTTCACGAGCTCGCTCGGATTCACGCAGATGCTCTCGTGGCCGGCCGACGGCTTGTCGCGCGGCGGCGCGGGGTTCGTCCCGGCTGAGTACGATCGGTACGCGACGACGCACGACGTCTCACCGGCGCGCGTGCACATCGGCACGTTCGCGAACGTCCCGCCGATCGTCTTCCCTTTCGCGACCTCGAGCCGCCACCCGATCGGCATCGCGAGGAGCAGTCGCTCGCGCATCGCGGGATCGCCGTCGAAGAGTCGTTGGATGAGGCGCGTGATCATCTGCGCGCCTTGCGAATGACCGATGAGGACGATCTTCCGGCCTCGGTTGTATTGGCCCATGTAGTGGAGGAACGCGTCGACGACGTCGGACTCGGCGACCGCGAAGTACGGCTCGGCGAAGCTCGCCTTTCGCAGGTACGTGCCGATCGTGACTTGCCGATAGAGCGGCGCGTACATCGAGCACACACTTCGGAATCGCGCGACCTGCGCAGCGGCCGTGCGCGCCATCGGCTCGATGTCGGCGAAGTCTTCGTGGTTCGCCGGGCCGAGCCCCATGTCGACGGTCGGGTAGACGTAGAAGCAGTCGACGTTCGAAGCCGGCGCGGGCGCGTCGCGCACGACGTCGCGCGTGCCGTCTGCGCGGAGCTCGGTCGCGTCGAGATCGCGCGCGCACGCGTCGGCGCGACCGGGGAGGCAGAGCCAGCTCTTCGGGTCTTTGTAGTGCGCGCTCTCGAACCCGGTGAAGGGGCTGGCGAGCGTCGCGGCGGGCGCGGGGCTGCGAGACGGCGGCGCGTGCGCGCACGACACGACGTGCGACAGCGGCGAGAGCGCAACCGCGACCGCGATCGCAGTGACCGCGGTTCTAGACCTCGACGCCGAACGCATCGCGCAACCGCACGAGCACGTCTTCCCTCGTGTGCGCGTCACCGAGCCCAACGCGCAGCGAGATCGTCAACCCGTCGCCCCACGGCCACCACAACCCGTACGCGAACGCACGCCCAGTCGCGCCGCTCGCCATCACGAGCTGCCCCGCGCGAAGACCGCCCGCGCGCGTCGCGAGGTCGCGCACGTGCGACGGCGCCTGCGGGAGCGTCTGCGGAGTCCACTCGTACGACAACACCTTCATCGCCACCGCACGCGCTTCGTTCTCGAGCGCGGCGTCGAACGACGACGACACGCACGACACGCGGCTGTCCCAGCTCCAACCGCGGCGCGGCCAGTCCGCGCGCAGCTGCTTCATCGCATCGATCAGCGCCGTCCACCCATCGGTCACTCCAGGTCCTGTCGCCATCGAAGGGATCGTACACGGACCACGGGAAGAAAGCGCACCGTCTCTCCGCTGCCTGTGAAACGCTGTTTCTTCGGCACAACCAACGGAGCATTCGACATGCGAGACCTCAAAGGCAAAGTCGCCGTCGTGACCGGCGCGGCGAGCGGAATCGGGCGCGGGATGGCGGAGCGTTTCGCGCGCGAAGGGATGAACGTCGTGCTCGCGGACGTCGAAGAAAAGCCGCTCGCGGAAGCGACCGCGGCCGTCGATGCCCTCGCAAAGGGTCACGGTGCCCGCGCGCTAGGCGTGCGTACGGATGTGTCGAAGGCAGCAGACGTCGACGCGCTCGCGGCGAAGGCGTTCGAGGCGTTCGGAAACGTGCATGTACTCTGCAACAACGCCGGCGTCGGTGCGGGGAACTTGATGTGGGAAGGCACGGTCGCGGATTGGGAGTGGGTCCTCGGCGTGAACCTCTGGGGGGTGATCCACGGCATCCGCGCGTTCGTGCCGAAGATGATCGCGCACGGAGAAGGGCACGTCGTGAACACGGCATCGATCGCGGGGACGATCTCGGCGGCGGGAATGGGGCCGTACTGCGCGACGAAGCACGCCGTCGTGACGATGAGCGAGTGCTTGCATCACGACTTGAACCTCGCGGCCGGCGGCGCGGTGAAGGTGAGCGTCCTCTGCCCCGGTTGGGTCAAGACGAACATCGACAACTCGGAGCGCAATCGCCCTGCAGCGCTGAAGCCAAAGACCGATCGCGCGCTCAAGCCGCACGAGCAGATGATGATGGACCTGATGAAGTCGGCGATCGCGGGCGGGATCTCGCCGGACGAGGTGGCCGGGCGCGTCGTCGACGCGATCCACGAAGAGAAGTTCTACATCTTCACGCACCCGAAGATGCTCGGCGCGGTGAAGAAGCGCTCGGACGAGATGCTGTCGGGGAAGAACCCGACGTTCGATCCCGACTTTGGGTGAAGCGTCGGGTGAACGCGAGCGCTACCGCTTCATCACGCTGTCGAAGAACTGAACGAGGCGCTCGTAGAACGTGATCCGGTTCTCGGCGCGGAAGACGCCGTGCCCTTCGTTCTCGAAGCGCAGGTAGTCGACCTTCTGCCCGCGCTTCTTCAACGCCTCCACGATCTGCTCGGCCTCGCCGACCGGCACGCGCGGATCGTTCGCGCCGTGCACGACGAGGAGCGGCGCTTTGATCTTGTCGACCTTGTGGATCGGGCTCAATCGATCGAGGAGCTCGCCGTGCTTGCTGAGGAAGCCGTACTCCTTCTCGCGGAGCGCGCGCCGGTACGATTTCGTCTGCTCGAGGAATGTACGGAAATTCGCGATGCCGACGACGTCGCACGCGGCCGCCCACAGCTCGGGCTGAAGAGTGATCGCAGCGAGCGTCATGTACCCGCCGTAGCTGCCGCCCGTGACCGCGATGCGATCGCCGGCGACGTCGGGACGCGCGCGTAGCCATGCGTGGAGCGCGGCGAGATCCTTCACGCTGTCTTCGCGCTTCTCGATGTCGTCGAGGTGCGTGTACGCCTTGCCGTAGCCGGTCGAGCCGCGAACGTTGGGCGCCGCGACGACATACCCGCGCGCGACCAGGTACTGCACGAGCGGGTTGAAGTTCGGCTCGAACTGCGACTCGGGGCCGCCGTGGACGTAGACGATCGCGGGGCGCTTTTCGCCGGCCTTTGCGTCGCGCGGCGTGAAGAGGAAGACCGGGACCTCGAGACCGTCGAAGCTCTTGAAGCGCTCGACCGTCGGCTCGACCAACTGCGCTTCGTCGATGCCGGCGTGATCACTCGACGTCACGCGCTGCGATTTTCCGGTCGCGACGTCGACGCGCCACACCTCGTTCGGCACGCTCGCGCGGCTGAACGCGACGAAGAGCGAGCGCCCGTCCTTGGTGAACTCCATCTTTCCGACGACGCCGCGCGGGAGATCGACCTTCGCGAGCGGCTTGAGATCGTACGGCAACGTCGGATCGTAGAGACGAAGCTCGGACCAGCCGTCGATGTTCACCGCGAGCGCGAGCACCTTGCCGTCGTGGGAGATGTCGACGCCGGTCGCGTCGTGCTTCTCGTCGAGGACGAAGCGCGGCTTGGGGAACGGCGGACCGCCACCGACTTCGATGACGGCGAGGTTGACGAACTCGCGCCCGGAGTCGGTGAGCACGAACATCGCGTGACCGTCGGGCGAGAAATGCGGCTCGGAGAAGCGGACCTCTTCCTCCGCCATGTGCGGCGTGATCGGCGTTCGCTGCAGCGACTCGAGATCGACCAAGATGAGATCTTGGTTGAAGCTCGAGATCTCGTGCTCGACGACGAGCTTGCGACCGTCGGGGCTGAAGATCGCGGCGGAGTACGAGCCGTTCCCTTCGTAGACGCGCTTCGGCTCGCCGAGATCCGGCGGGCGGACGTAGACGTCGAAGAACGCGGGATCGCGCTCGTTCGACGCGTACGCGATGAGGTGCCCGTCGCGCGCGACGGCGCCGTAGTTGAATTTGATCTTCGGGTTGCCGGTGAGCGCGACGACCGGATCGCCGCCCGGCGCGACGCGATAGAGCTGCCCGTTCTCGTCGCCGCCTTTGTCGCGACCGAAGAAGACGAAGCGTCCGTCGGGCGAGTAGTCGACGAACTGCGTGCGCTCGGTCGCGGGCGCGAGGATCTTCCATGCGCTCTCGATCGCGGGCGTCGCGCCGACCGGGACGACGAACGCTTGCGGCAAGCCGGGCGCGTCGGAGAGAAACGCGACGCTCGCGCCGTCGGGTGACGGGCTCGGGCCGAACGATCGATGCACCTTGACGAGCTGCGCCGCGGTGATGGTCGACGCGGGCAACGTACCGCCGCCGCCGGGCGGAGCGACGGGCGCCGGTGTGCACGCGGCGAAGAGAGCAGCGAGGGCGGCGAGCGTGAAGAGAGGAGCTTTGCGACGCATGGAAAGCTCATACACCAGCCTCCGCGGCGCGGCGCTATGCTCGCGCCGTGACAACACCGCTCCTCTGCGTCGGCATCGCGTTTCTGCTCATCTACCTGCCGAAGGTCCCGCTTTCGGTCGCGATGGGAAAGCAGCCCGAGGGCTACGACAACAACAACCCGCGCGGGCAGCAGGCCAAGCTCAAAGGCTGGGGCGAGCGCGCACGCAACGCGCACGCGAACGCGTTCGAATCGTTTCCGGCGTTCGCCGCGGCGGTCTTCGTCGCGCACCTCGCGCACGCGAACGAAAAGTACAGCGCGATGCTGGCGATCACGTACTGCGTCGCGCGGACGATCTATCCGTTCGTGTACATGGCGAACTTGGGGTGGCTGCGCTCGGGGGTGTGGGTGGTCGGGGTCGGCGCGACGTGCGCGTTGTTCGCGCTGCCGCTGATGACGTGACGCCGAGGAGCGCGCGCGCGCACGGGAGGACGATCTCGGCGACGACGGCGCGGCGCGGATCGAGAGCGGCGATCGCGCGTTCGAGATCCGGGACGCACGAAGGATGCGCGCGGACGATCCACGCGAGCGTGCGCCAGGCGAGCTCGGCGTGGCGCGCTTCGTCGTCGGCGATCGTCGCGAGCGCGGCGCGGATCGCGGGATCGGTGGCGGCGTCGGACGCGTCGCGCGCTTCGAGCGCGGCGATCGCTTCGTTCACGCATCCACCGAGGAGAGTCTCGACGGCGACCGCGGCCGGAGAGAGAGCGATCGGCGCATCATCGACCGCGAGCGCGCCCGGGCCAATCGGGCGTCCCGCGTAACGCGACGCGATCCCGTAGCAGAGCCGCGCGTGCTCGATCTCGTCGAGCGCTGCCGCGTGCGCGCCCGCGACGAGCTCGGGCGGCGCGCCGAGCGCGAGGAGCTGAAGCGACGCGCGCGCGAACGAAGCGACCGACGCATGCTCCATCGCCGCCTCACGAAGCCAATGCGCGACGAGCCGCGCGCGCGCATCGTTGTCGATCGCATGGTCGGGCTCTATCGACGCGCACCACTCACCATCGTCGGCGACGGGCTCGGCGACGATCGGCGGCGCGTCGTGGTGCGCACGAAGCGGCCGTCCGCCCGGGCACGGCTGAACCCACGTGTAACAACACGCCGTCGGCGCCGTCGCCCCGGCCCGATGCGTCGCCGTCGTCGTCGCGTCGAACGTCGTCATCGCCCACGCCGGCGCCGCGCCGCTCGGATCGATCGGGTGCGCCGGGCAATCGGCGAACGGCGATGGCGCCATCTCGGGCGGAGGCGGCGGACCGATCGCCGCGTCGCTCGTCGACGCAGCCGCATCGCTCGTCGCGAGCGCCGCCGCCGCGTCCGCCTCCGCTGCGCGTTCGGCGCGAGCGATGTCCGACACCGTCGTGCAGAAGCTTCCGCTCGGACAGCTCGGCATCGGATACGGATACGGCGTCGGCGAACCTCCGCAAGCGAACGAGCGACGCACGCTCCCTTTGCATCCCGGCGTCAGGATCATCGCGCACATCGCCGGCACACCGATCGCGAGGAGGATCCGACTGCGGAGCGCGTGAAGCTTCATGTCACGGATCGAGAACGACTTTGCGTCCGGGCACGACGGTGTTCGGCACGAGCGCGAACTGCGTGATCTTCGCCGTGCTCGCTCCCGACTTGGTGATGGTCGCGAGATCGTAGACGAGGCCCCAGTTCATCGCGTCGTCCGCACCGACGAACAACGTCGGCGCGTCGCAGTGCCCGATCGACTCGCGCACCCCTTCGGTGCCGAGCGTCATGTCGGGCCCCGCGAACCCTTTGCTGTACGTCTTGGCCGCGCCGCCGCCGAGCGTCCACACGTTGATCTTGCTGTCCTTCGCGATGTACGCGACGACCGCGCAGTCGGGCTGCGGTGGCCCCGCGAACGTCAGCGTGAACGGCATCATCACCTTGTCGCGGTTCTCCGTCCGGGCGTTGACGCCCTTCGCCTTCGCCTTCTTCAGAGCGAAGATCATCGTCACCATCTGCGACGGCTTCGCCGCGCGCTTCACGTCGATCTCGACGACCGCACCTTCGATCTGCGGCTTGCCGGTGATCAGCGTCGCGATCTGGCCGACCGGATCCGGATCGGTCGGCGATACGCGCTCGGCGTCGATCGTGAACGTCCCCGGCTCGATGACGATCTTCGGCGCCTTGGGCGCGGGGGGCGGCGTCGGCGTCGGGGTCGGCGCAGCGGACGCGGCGCTCGCGGCGTCGGCGTTCTTCGCGAGAGTCTTCGGATCGTCATCGCACCCGGACGACGCCAGCGCGGCGAACGACGCGAACGGAAACCAGACGGCGACCCCGAGCCCCAACGCGCGCGTCATCATCGGCCGCATCGTCGCGCGCGGCGCCGCCGAACGCAATTGGCCAGCATCACCGCCCTTCCGCTACCCTGTGTCCTCGTGAGCTCACCGCCGCCGAAGGACGCACCGAACCTCGAGGGGAAAGTCCTCGCGGGGAAGTTCCGCGTCATTCGACTCATCGGTTCGGGCGGGATGGGCACGGTCTGGGAAGGGACGCACACGACGCTCGGCACGCGCGTCGCGGTCAAGTTCATCAAGCCGGCGTACGCGTCGCACGACGAGGCGCGCGCGCGGTTCGAGATCGAGGCGCGCGCGGCGGCGAAGCTCCAGACGAAGCACGCTTGCCACGTCTACGACTACGGCGTCTCCGAAGAGGGGCTGCCGTACATCGTCATGGAGTACCTCGAGGGCGAATCGCTCTCCGAGACGATCCTCCGGCGCGGCATCCTTCCGGCGATGGAGACGGCGCAGATCATCGGACAGGCGGCGCGCGCGCTCCAGAAGGCGCACGCGAGCGGCGTCGTGCATCGCGATCTCAAGCCGGACAACATCTTCCTCGCGACGTCGAGCGACGTGCCGACCGAAGCGACCGAGCTCAAGTACGTCGTGAAGCTCGTCGACTTCGGCATCGCGAAGATCTTCGACGATCCCGCGGCGCGTCCGGCGGAGGGCTCGGCGCCGATGGGTGGACCGACGCGCGAAGGGACCGTCATCGGCACGCCGAACTTCATGGCGCCCGAGCAGCTGACGGTCGGCGGCGCGCCTGGGCCGCTCACGGATCTGTGGTCGCTCGGCGCGTGCACGTTCGCCGCGATGACCGGGCGCATTCCGTTCGAAGGCGACGTCCTCGGCGACATCGTCCTCAAGGTGTGCGCCGCGCCGGTGCCGACGCCATCCAAGCTGAACCCGAACGTGCCGGTCGGCTTCGATGCATGGTTCGCGCGGGCGTGCGCGCGCGATCCGGCGAAACGATTTCAGACCGCGAACGAGCTCGCCGAAGCGCTCGCGGCGGTCTGCGGCCTGTCGCGCGTTCGCATCGCGACGCTCGACGAGGATCAAGTGCAGTACGTGCTGAAGGCGCGATCGCTGCCGGACATCGACCTTGCCGACGACATCCCGGATCCGAAGGCGATGTCGGCGAAGTCGGCGCTGCTCGCGGGGCTCGTGCTCGGCATCGCGTTGATGGTCGGGCTGGTCGGCTTCCTCGCGTGGCGCGACAAGATGCAGAGCGACGAGTCGGAAGCGGCGGCAGCTGCGGCCACCGCGGCTGCGCGCGCGTCGGCGCAGAGCGCGGCGTCGAGCATTCCGTCGATCGTGACACCGCCCCCGACGCCGAGTGCACCGCCCACGCCGAGCGGCGGCAAGGA
>JBBQXV010000062.1:0-36073 GCA_038209335.1 Polyangiales bacterium
ACATCGAGCCCGACGCTTTCGTCATCGTCGAAGGCGCGTGCCCCGAGCCACTGCCGGGGCACGACGCGATGGTGATCGGTCCGCCGACGGGGAGCTGCCTCGGGATCGACGTCGGTCCGAACATCGACAACCCGCAGGTGACGTCGTGGGAGTCGGGCGATCCGCGACTGCGCTTCCTCACGCTCGACGGCGTCCTCGTCGCGAAGAGCGCGCAGCTGAAGGCGCAGGGCGCAGGCGCATCGCTCATTCGCGCGCCGACGACGACGCTCGTCGCGGATGCGTCGATCCCCGGACGCATGCTGACCATCGTCGGCTTCGACGTCGCCGACAGCAACTGGCCGCTCAAGGCGTCGTTCGTCTTGTTCATTCGCAACGTCGTCGAGCTCGCGCGTCTCCATCGCGCGCAGGGCGTCGCCGGGCCGGCTCGCACCGGTGAACCGTTGCGCGTCGCGGTCCCAACCGGCACCGAGGCGATCACGATCGAAGGCCCCGGGCTCCCGAGCGGCGGCCAGATCGTCGGCGCGCGGCTCGGGTTCGCGATCGTGCCTCCGCTCGAACGCGCAGGACTCTACTCGCTGCGATGGAACGCTCCGCACGTCGGCGGCGCGCTCGTCTCCGCGAACCTCACGAGCGAAAAAGAGAGCGACGTGCGCCCGCGGCCGGTGCTGGTCGACGCCAACGCCGGCGGCGGCGCCGCGACGGTCCACGCGAGCAAGGTCGTCGACGCGCACAACGAGTGGGGCTCGTGGCTCGCGCTGCTCGCCGCGCTCGTCATTCTGTTCGACGTCTGGTGGCTCACGCGCAAACCACGCGCGCCGGTCATCTCGAGCGCGCCCGCTCCCACGCCGGGAGTCTCGTGATGCCGAGCCTCGCGCGCCTCGCCTATCTCCTCGTCGCGATCGCGATCATCGCGAGCGTCATCGTCGTCGCGATCCGCGGAAGAAGGCGCGGTGTGTTTCGCTCGAGCGGCGTGGCGGTCGTCGCGGTCGCGCTCGCGCCGCTCCTCTACGAAGGGCTCGTGCACGCCGGGATCCTTCGCGAGACGTACGTTCGCTTCTACCATCCCGAAGCGCTCGTCTTCTGCGCGGCAGCTGGCGTGTTCCTCGGTTGGCGGCTTTCGCAGCTCCCAGGACGAATGAGCCGATTGCGACGCGGGCTCGTCGTCGCGTTCTCCGCGTTCGCGATGATCGCGGCGACGCTCGCGATCGCGGAGCCGGAGCTCGGTCGTCCGCTCGATCGCATGACCATCATCATCGCCATGGATCGCTCGCGCTCAATCGATCTGGTACCCGGCGCTGAAGCGCGCATGCACGCCGAGCTTCGGATCGCAGAGAAAGGAATGCGTCCCGACGATCGCATCGGGACCGTCGTCTTCGGCGCCGAGGCCGCGACCGAAGATCCTCCGCGACCACGCACCGACTTGCCTCCGGCTCAGCGCGTCGAGGTGGGTCGCGACGGAACCGATCTCGAAGCGGCGGTGCGTCGCGCCATCGCCGAGTTGCCGCCCGACAGCGCGAGCCGCATCGTCCTCCTATCCGACGGCGTGCAGACGCGCGGCGACGCGCTCGCCGCAGGAGCCGCCGCGGTCGCGGCCGACGTTCCGGTCGACGTCGTCATCCTCGATCAGAAGGTCGTGCCGGACGTTCGCATCGTCACCGTTCGCGCTCCGCCGCGCGCCGACGAAGGCGAGCCGATCGATCTGCGCGTCGTCACATCGAGCGCCGTTGCGACCAACGTCGAGCTCCGCGTCTTCCGCGACGGGCAGCTCATTCACAAGACCGACAAACCGATCCCGATTGCGAAGGGCGAGGACGTCCTGCGCCTCCGCGAAATCGCGAGCGAGCCAGGGCTGCATCGGTACGACGTCGAGATCACCGCGCTCGATCCGGCCGCGGATTCGGCGCCGGAGGACAACTCGGGGAGCGCGTTCGTGAAGGTGCGCGGGCCGTCGCTCGCGCTCGTGATGGAGGGCGACACGGCGAAGGGCGCGCCGATGGTGCAAGCGCTCGTCGCCAGCGGCTTCAAGGTGCGCGAGGTGTCGACGACCGGCGTGCCGAACGACGTAGGTGGATTCGCCGGTTACGATCTGGTCGTCCTCAGCGACATCCGCGCGAGCGATCTTTCGCCGCAGCAGATCGACGCGATGGCGAGCTACTCGCGCGATCTCGGCGGCGGTCTCATTCTCATGGGTGGCGATCGATCGATGGGCCCCGGCGGCTACGCACGCACGACGATCGAAGAGATTTCGCCCGTCGCGTTCGACTTGAAGCAGGACAAAAGGCGCGCGTCCCTCGCCGAGGTCATCGCGATCGATTTCTCGGGATCGATGGGTGCGACGGTCGGCGGACAAACCAAGCTCGCGCTCGCGAACGAAGCCGCCGCGCGTAGCGCGTCGCTCCTCGGTCCCGGCGATCGCCTCGGCGTCGAGCACGTCGACACCGCCGTACACTGGACGATCCCGATCGCACCTGTCACCGACGTCGCGAAGATCGCGTCGACGATCCGCGCTGTGCAGGTCAGCGGCGGCGGGATCTACACCGACATCGCGTTGAAGGCCGGCTATTCCGCGCTCGAAAAGGAGAGCGTCAACCTCAAGCACCTCTTGCTCTTCGCAGACGGATCCGACGCAGAGCAAATCACCGGCTGCCGCGCGCTCGTGAAGGCCGCGTTCGATCGCGGAATGACGACGAGCGTGATCTCGCTCGGTCGCGGCTCAGACTCGCCCGAGCTCGAGGTGCTCTCGAAGATCGGCGGAGGACGCTTTTATCTCATCGAAGACGCGACCAAGCTCCCCGCCGTCTTCACGCAGGAGACGATCCTCGCGGCGCGGAGCTCGCTTCACGAAGTCGACTTCAACGTCACCGTCAACGCCGCGGGCGCGCCGACGAAGTCGATCGATTTCGGCGCCTCGCCGGTCTTGAAGGGATACGTCGTCACGGTCGCGAAGCCGCGCGCGACGGTGCTGCTCACCGGACCCGAAGGCGATCCGATCCTCGCGACGTGGTCGGTCGGCATCGGGCGTACCGCGGCGTTCACGAGCGATTACAAAGATCGATGGGGGCGCGGTTGGCTTGCGTGGGGCGACGCGGCGCGGATGTTCGGACAGCTCGCACGCGACACCGCGCGCAAGGCGGACGATCCGCGCGTGAGGCTCGAGAGCGACGCGTCGGGTGGCGAGCTCCACATTCGCGCCGACGTCGTCGGCGACGATGGACGCGCGCAGACGTTTCGTCGTTTGACCGTGCACGTCGCGGGGCCGGACGGATTCTCGCGCGACGTGCCGCTCGAAGCCGTCGGCGCGGGGCGCTACGCGGCGAGCATTCCGTTGTCGCGACCGGGGACGTACGTCGCGACGGCGAAGGACGAAGTGACGAACGAAGCGGTGGGCACGACGGGCGCGGCGCTCACGGCGGGCGAAGAGCTTCGCCCGACGGGGAGCGATCGTGCGCTGCTCGGGCGGCTCGCGGCGATGACGGGCGGCAAGACGCGCGACACGCTCGCGGGGCTGTTCGAGGATCGTGCGAAGAAGCGGTTCGCGTATACGCCGCTCGGCGCGCCGCTGGTGCTCGTCGCGGCGATCGCGATGCTCCTCGCGGTCGCGGCGCGAAGGCTCGGCGTTCCGGATGTGCTCGCGGCGGCGGCGGAGCGCGCGCGCGTTCGGCGTGAAGCAGCGGCCGCGCGAAAGGCGGAGACCGACTCGGAGCTCGCGCGGCAGCGAAAGCTCGCGGCGACGGAGCAGCAACGCCTCAACGAAGCGCTCTTGGCGCGAAAACAGCGCGGCGCTCCTTCGCCTCATCAAGGTCCGGGCATTCTCGGAAACGTCGGCCCACCGCAACGAGGCCAAGCGCCACCGGTGCCGACGCACACAGCCGGTCCACCGACGAAGGGCGCACCGCCATCGCCTGCCGAGCGCCCGCTCACGGCCGCCGAACGCCTCGCGCTCAAGCGGCGCGAACGCCGCTGATCACGCCATCGCGCTTCTCCGACGCGACCAAACGAACAGAAGGACGCCGGCGACGTTCGCGCCGACCACGACCGCGGCGACCTTCGTCGTGAACGCTGCGCCGCTCTCGACGGCGACGATCGGGAAGATCGCGAGCACGATGAAGAGGAGCGTCGACGCGAGCCCGGCAACGGCGAGCAGACGAAGCCACGCGGGTGGGCGCGGTGTCATGCGCGACGCGCGCGCGATCGGAAGCGCGAACATCACGAGGTACGTGAGCGCGTACAGGATCAGCGCCGCGCTCGCGAGCAACTGAAACGCCTCTTGCTCGCCGACGCCCGCCGAGCCGCCGAGGCCGACGACGACCGTCACCGCGGCGACGAAGGCGATCGAGTTCGTCGGCGTGTGCCACTTCGGATGAATGCGCGTGAACCACGCGGGCAAGAGGCCGTCCCACCCCGCGACCATCGGGAGGCGCGTGATCCCCGTGAACGCCGCGCTCCCGTACGAGACGATGCTCACAGCCAGCGCCATCGACGCGATCGGCGCCAGCCACTGCGTGAAGCCTGTCGGCAGCGCGCCGGCCGCGAGCGCCTGGGGTAGCGGCGCGATCAGATCGATGTCCTCGGGTCGCACGAACGCCGTCACCGACGACGTGCCGAGGATGAACATCGCGACGACGATCGGCGCAGCGATGACGACCGAGCGCCCGATCGCGCGCGCCGGATTCGCCGACTCGCCCGCGAAGATCGCGACGTACTCGAAGCCGCTGAACGCGCCGAAGCCCATCTTGCCCAAGATGTTGAGCGCGAAGAGCGAGACCACCGGCACCGCGATCTCGAACGAGTAGTGCTCGACCTTTGCGCCGCTCGCGACGCGGACGATCGGAAGTACAACGAGCATCGCGTAGACGAGGATCCGGAGCGCACCGCCGAGGTTGTGAATCCATTTGCTGACGCGCAGCCCGAGCGCGGCCGACACGGCGAGGAGCGCGGTGACACCGATCGTCGCGAGCGCGATGAACGCGCGACTCTTCGCGATCCACGCGCCCGACGGGCCGAACGCATACGAAAGGAACGTCGCGAGCTCGAGCCCGAGCGCGGACATGATCACGATCCCGTAGACCCACAGGTTCCACGCGACGAGAAATCCGGTCATCTCGCCAAAGCCGAGCTTTGCCCACTGGTAGAGCCCGCCCTCGAGCGGTCGCCACTTGTTCAAGAAGATGACGACGACGGTGAGCGGAACGAAGAAGAGCGCCGACGCGAGGAGCCACATCGAGAGGTGCGACGCGCCGAGCTTTCCGGCTGTCCCGACCCAGGTGCTCCCGACGATGAAGATGATCTGCGTGAGGACGAGATCGCCGAGACGGAGCTCGCGTCGTAAGACCGCGCTCTTCGCTTCGACGATTTCCGTCTCCGCGCTCACGGCCTCACGGATCGACGAGGATCGCGCCCTGCATGGCCGCCCCGTGACGCACGCAGTCGAAGCCGAAGAGGCCTGCGTTCGGGAACGCGTACGTCACGGTCAGCCCGCCGCCGATGTCGACGATCGGCGACGGGGTATCCCCGCCGAGCGACTCGAGAGGATGGTTCGCGAACGTCGCCTTCCACGTCACCGACTGCCCGGCCTTGATCTGCATGCACGGAATCGACCACTGGACCGGCAGGGTGCCTGACGGGCCGTTGATCACACGTGGATCGGCCGCGGCGGTGTGGTCGTCGAAGCTCGCGAGGACGCACCCGTTGATCGGAAACCGCCCCGCCTCGCCGACGTCCACTTTCGAGTCGGCGATGCCCGTGTCGATCGCGCCCGTGTCGGTCGCGCCCACGTCGCCGCCGCCGTCGAGCGATCCGGGACTGTCGGTCGACGAGTCGGCCGTCGCGCCGTCGCTGCCGCCATCGATCTCGCGTGCGTCGACGCCGCCGTCGGTCGATGTCGACGACGCGTCGGAGCCGCAAGCCACGAACGCAAAGAGGGCGCCGCCGGCGCCAAGGAGGAGAAGCGTGCCCTTCATACGAAGGAGGTTACGCGGGCCGCGATTACCGCGCCATCATCAGAAGCAACGTCACGCCGCCGCCGACGACGAGCGCCGCGACGCCGATCACGAGCGGCAACAGCCACCCCGGTCGGCCGCCGCTCGGAACGCCTTGCGCGACGTCGTCCATCCCGGCCTGTCGCGTCGCTTGAAACGCGTGGTCCATCGCCATCGCGGCCTCGCGCGATTGCGGCTGCGGCGCGTACCCTCCGCCGCCTTGTCCTTGCATCGGCGGCGGCGCCGCGAACGGATCGGCCGCGGCCTCGAGCGCGGCCGGCGCACGCGCCATGATGCGCGGACGCGCCGCCGCGAGGAGCGACGCGAGCTCGGCCTGCGGAGTCACGGCCCACGTCAAGTGATCGCCAGTCAACCCGTAAGCGTGACCGACGAGATCCGCGAGCGCGCCGACCGACGCCGTGCGGATGTTCATGTTCTTCGCGAGCGCGTGATCCATCACGTCGTCGAGCCCCGGCGGCGGCGGCTCGGCGAGATCCTTCCCCTTCACGCTCGGCGGCACCGGATCCTTCGTCATGATCGCGAGGAGGATCGACGGACCGTTCGTCCCCGAGAACGGAACCGATCCCGTGAGGCACTCGTACGTCACCGCGGCGAGCGCGAACACGTCGGCGCGCGCGTCGAGCGTCTCGAGCCCCTGCGCCTGCTCCGGCGCCATGTAATACGGCGAGCCGATCGTCGTGCCGAGCACGGTCAGCTTCTTCGCCTGCGTGTTCTTGTCTTTCACCGATCCGAAGTCGAGGATCTTGATGTTGTCGCCCTCTTTGGTGCCGCACAAGAAGAGGTTGTCGGGCTTGAGATCGCGGTGGATGAACTGCATCCCGTGCGCCGCATCGAGACCGATCGCGATCTGCGACAGCATTCGGATCACGCGGTCGGGTCCGATCGTCTTCTCGCGCTTCAGGACGTAGCGGAGCTCCTCGCCCTCGAGAAATTCCATGACGAGGATCCACGTCTGCGAGACGGGATCGCGCTGGAAGTCGAGGACCTTGACGATGTGATCGTGCGGGAGCTTCGCGCTGATCTCGTACTCGCGCTTGAAGCGCTCGAGCGACACGTCGTCGCGCGCGACGTCTTCGTGGAGGACCTTGACCGCGATCCGGGTGTCGGTCTGTTTGTCGACGCCTTCGTAGTCGCGGCCCATGCCGCCGTCCGCGACGACGCGACGGAGCTCGTAGCGGTTGCAGATACGCGCGCCGATGCGTGCGTCGTCACTGACACCGACGGGAACCATGCTGGTGAAAACCAGCCCCGTGCCGTCCGCGGGACAGAAGCCTGCATCGTTGGGGAATACGCGCTGGCACTTCGGGCAGCTCTTCACTCGTATCAGTCTCCGAGGAGAAGGCTACCGCGCCCAGCCGCGCAAGAGAACAGCTCTTCAGCCCTTGGCGGAGGGGCTGATCGACGCCGATACCGGCGGGACGAAGTAGATGATGCGGAAGCACGACGGGCACTGCTCGAGCACCGGCTCGCGTCGCAAGCGGTGGAACAGCTGCGGCGGGAGCCCCATGTGGCAAGCCTTGCATGTGCCGTCGGTCGTCTGCGCGATGCCGAAGCCCTTCTTCAGGCGGATTTGATCGTAGCGGCGATAGAGCTGCGCGGGGAGCGCCTTGGTCGAGGCGTCGCGCTCGCTCTGCTTGGTGGCGCGCTCTCCATCGATCTCGCGGACCTTCGAGCTGATGTCGTCCTCGCGCGCAGCGAGCTCGGCGGCGAGCTTCTTGTGCTCCTCTTCCGTCGTCTCTAACTGCTGACGGACGGCGTCGGAGTCGGCGGTGAGCTTGCCGACCTCTTCTTCGCGATCGCGTATCAGCTTGCGAAGCTCTTCCAGCTCGCGCTGCGCGGCGTTGGCCTCGCGCTCGGTCCGCGAACGCCCGAGCTTCTCGCGCGAGTGCTCGAGCTGCTGGTTCATGTTGCGGACGTCGGTGACGAGCTCGTTGCGCGTCTTCTCGGCGGTGGCGAGGAGCGCGCGATCGACAGCGAGCTTCTCGTCGAGCTTCTTGATGCTCGCCTTCAAGCCGTCGAGCGTGGCGCGCTCTTGCGAAAGCTGCTCTTCCAGGGTCTTTAGCTCCGCGTCGAGCGCTGCGAGCTTTTCCAAAGCGCGGATCTGATCCGGGATACTCAATCTGTTGCTCCTTCGGCCGGAACCCGAGCCGTTACATACCGCAGCGCGGACCGAAAATCATGCTCGCCTGAATGTGGGCCCACCTGGGTTCGAACCAGGAACAACCCGGTTATGAGCCGGGGGCTCTGACCGATTGAGCTATGGGCCCGGTCGGGTGGGGACACGGCGCGCAACGTAGTCGATGCGCAGGCTCTTGAACAGGGAGGAAGGCGCATAACGTCCGAGAACGTCCGGCTACCTCGTGCAGCCCACGAATCGGATTTGGCCCAGCGCTTCTTCGGGAAATGCTGCGAGGACGTCGGTCGTCGTGCCGCCATCGGGTCCGGACTTCGTCGTGTTGGCCGCGACGAGCAGGACGCGCGCCTTGTCGAGCGCGTCCTCGGCGCTCGGCGGCGCGGTCGGCGTGCGCGTGAGATCGAGCGGGACGAGGCGAACGCGGTCGTGGGTGTCGGAGAACGCGAGCCACGCGGATCCGCCGCCGCCGGGATCGAGGAGATCGGGCGCGCCGCGTCCGACCGATTCGCTGACGATCGCGATCGGAGGATCGACTTTGTCTCCGGTGATCGTGATGCGAATGATTCGGCCGCCTGCGCCGTCCATCGCCTGCTCGTCGTCGCGCGCAAGGATGTCGAGCGTGCCTTCGACGGAGGCGCCTGCGCGCGGCGCGAGATCGAACATCGAGACGTGGCCGGTCGCGACCGTCAGCCGTTTGACCGCGCCCACAGCCGCACCCGTCGCATCGAGCGCGACGAGCTCGAGCCATCGGAAGCGACGCTTTTCTCCAGGCCGCTCGATCTCTTGTCCGGGATCGAGGCCGGCGTCCGGCGCTTCGAGGCGGCTCGCGACCCACGCCAGCCACCAACCGCCATGACGCGGAACGAGTCGAGGAAGCTCGGCGTCGCTCCCGTCGGGCGAAGCGATCCGGGTCGACGTGATCGTCTTCGTGTCGGCGGAGACGAGCGCGATCTTGATGTTCCCGCGAAAGTTGCCGATCGCGTCCTCGTCCCACGCGACGATTCCGCCTTTGTCGCCGATCGCCACGTCGTACGCGAGCGACTCGTCGCGCTGTTGCGGGATCGTCGCGGTCGGTTGCGCCTTTCCTTCGGCGAGGCGATAGAGCGCGAGATCGCGCGTGACCTTCGGCTTCCCGCCGGCCGGCGGAGGAGCGGCGCGCGCGAAGAACGCGGCGAAGACTTCGACGCCCTGCACGATCGGTCGCGGCGGCGGCGCGTCGCCGTGCGGCGGTCCGAGATCGACGAACGACACGGTCTTCGTGTCCTTCTCCACGAGCGCGACGCTGCCGACCGTTTCGCCCTTCACCTTTCGCAGGACTCCGATGGCGAAGCCGCTCGGCGTCTGAATCGCCTCGCCGATCTCGAGATCGCTCGGCGTGTCACCGAGCGTCGCGCCGCCGAGCGAAGGTACGCATCGAGCCGGGAGGACGATCGGCCCCGCGTCGGCCTCGACATCGGCGACCGCGTCCACCGCGGCGTCCTCGCTTGGCGCGGCGGACGGTCGCTTGCAACCGAAGACCGTCATCGCCATGGCCGCGACCAACGCCGCCCGACCGCCGAAGCCCCGTGCTCCCATCGTGATGCGCGACGTACGGCGGAAACGCGCGAGGCGCAAGCTGTCGCAACATGCGGTAGAACCGATGCGCCGTGCTCGACCGTCCTCGTAGCCTCTCGTTTGCTGTCGCCGCGCTCGCGCTCGCGTCGGCATTCGCCAACGCGTGCAATTCGTCACCGCCTCCGCGGCCCCTCCCCTCCTCGCGCGCATCCGCGACGCCGCCGGTGCCGACATCGTCGTCGAACGCCGAGCCTCCGCCGCCGGATCTCCTCGCGGCGATCCGAGCGCGCGGCACGCTGCACGGCGAGCCAATCAAAATTCCTGCCGCCGGCAAGTACCCCGATCGATGGGTCGTCCTCCTCGGCACCGCCGACGTCGCGCGCGCGGCGTGGCTCGTCACGCCCGGCGCCGATCCTCGAGACGCAGGCGCCGCTTCGGTCGACGCGGGCGCATCGGGTGTCGCGTGGGACGAGCTCGCGCCGATCGAGAGCTGGCCGATCGGCGTGAAGGTCGTCGGCAGCGTCGTTCGGCAATCGGTCGTGTACTTCGTTCTCGAGACCGCGAAGGTGCTCGATCAACCGGCGGGGCTCCGCGCCGTTTGGTTCGACGGTTTCGGGAACCCGTCGCCGTTCGTCGTCGCCGAGACGGCGTTCGTCGGCGTGCGCGACGTCGCGGAGCTCGAACGACGCATCGACGCCGGACCGCCCGCGCAGCGACGCGCGCCGGACGGTGCGTTGATGGCGACGCTGAAGGCCGCGTCGAAATCCGAAGCGGCGCTCGCAGCCGCGCTCGCTCCGCAAGGGCTCGAGCTCACCGACGTGTGGCAATCGTCGTTCGCGCAGACGATCGAGACGGTCGACGCGCAGCGCCTCTCGGCGTCGCCGCGCGCGCAAGAGGTGCTCGACGCCGTCAAGGACGCGATCCAAAACGATCACTGCGCCGGCGACGAGTGCGAGGCGGCGACCGCGAAGGGGCACGTCGCGTTCGGCTTCGTCGAGCAGGGCGGAAAATGGCTGCTTCGTACGTTCGCGCGCGAGTACACGCCCGTGTACCCGCCACCGAACGCCACGCCGCGCGCGGTCGCGTCGTCCCCGAACACGACGTCGACCGAGCTCGCGCTGCGTGAGCTCGTGCGCGCGACGAAGGAGATCCTCGGCGAAGCGCCCCTCCTCGCGAACGCGTCGGGCTCGACGATCGGCGTCGCGCTCACCGACTTCGAGTTCAACGGTCCGGCCGTGGTCGTGCGCGAAGGCGACGTCGCGCGGATCTTCCCGCTCTCCGCGATGGGCTTCATCGACGCGAACGCGAGCGAGACGCGCTTCGAGGCGCGCTTCGCGGATCTCGACGGCGACGGACGCACCGACGCGATCGTCCGCGGCGCCGGACGCTCCGCCGACGGCACGCCGCTCGTCTTCACGCAGGCGTTCCTCGCGCCGCCGCCGTCGGTCAACGCCGCCGACATGCTCGGCGATCACGGGAGCGAGCTCGCGCTCTTGAACGCGCAGTCGATCGACGCAGCGGCGACGGCGGCGCTCGCCGTGCCAACGCGCGGAGTGAGCGCCGCCGACGCGTGCAAGCTCCTCGTCGGCGCGGACAAGCTCGCGGTGTTTCGTCGCGTCGCGACGGCCGACGTGCGCGTCCTCACGTTCGATGAGCCGATGCTCCCGACGTACCGCCCGCGCGTCACGCTCGAGGGCAAGCTGCGCCCCGAGGACGTTCGCGACACGGGACGCCGCTGCAAAGAGCTCGAGTGCAGCGCGACCCGCCCGTACTGCCTCGTCACCGACGGACCGTACAGCGAGGTGTACTGGTTCACGTGGGACAAGAGCACGATGCGCCTCGCGGGCGCCGCGTTCTACACGGGGACGTGACGATGACCGCTGTCCACGAACGCCTCCTCCACGATCTCACGCGCGCGTTCCCGACGCTGCGTGCGAGCGCGGACGCCGCGGATCGCGTCGCGTACGCGCGCGATCTCTGGCCGCGTCATCATCTCGCGGTCAGATCGGGTCGCGTCGCGGATCACAAGCCGGGCGCGATCGTCTGGCCGACGTCGACGAAGGAAGTCGCGGCGCTCGCGCGATGGGCACACGACTCGGGGACGCCGCTCGTTCCATTCGGCGCAGGGAGCGGCGTATGCGGTGGGATCTTGCCGCGCGAGGACGTCGTCATCGTCGACTTGAAGCGCATGGACAAATGGCGTCGCTTCGAACGCAGCGCGCCTTCGCTCGACGTCGAGTCGGGTCACATGGGCGTGCCGCTCGAAGAACGATTGAATCGCGAAGGCTTCACGCTCGGACATTTCCCTTCGTCGATCCTCTGCAGCACCGTCGGCGGTTGGGTCGCGGCTCGCAGCGCGGGTCAGTGCTCCGGTCTCTACGGGAAAATCGAAGACATGGTCGCCGAGCTCGAGCTCGTGACCGGCACCGGCGACGTCGTCACGCTAAGGCGACGCACGAGCGGACCGGATCTCGTGCCGCTCGTCATCGGGAGCGAAGGGATCTTCGGCATCGTCACCAGCTCGACGTTGCGACTTCATCCCGCGCCGACGTCGCGCGGCTTCGCGTCGTGGTCGTTCCCAACGACGGAAGAAGGATGGGCGGCGATGCGCCTCCTCTTCCAGTCCGGGCTGCGGCCTGCCGTGTCGCGCCTGTACGATCCGTTCGACGCGATGCTCGCGCGCATGGGCGGCGTAAAGCGCGCGAAGAAATCCGCCGACGGGCCGAAGCGGCCGGGGTTCGGGACGCTCGCATTGCGCCAAGTGCTTCGTCGACCCGAGCTGATGAACGATCTCCTCCACTCGCACGTCGGCGGGCGCGCGATGGGCGGCGCGATGCTCGTCGTGATCTTCGAAGGGACCGGCGATCGCCCGGAACAAGACGCGGAAGAAGCGCGGCGTCTCATCGCAGCGAGCGCGCCGAAGGCGAAGTACGAAGGCGAAGGGCCCGCGCAAAAGTGGCTCAAACACCGGTACTCGGTGAGCTACCGGCAGGCGCCGATGTTCGCGACCGGCGCGTTCGTCGACACCATGGAAGTCGCGGCGACGTGGTCACGGCTCGGCGCGCTCTACGAAGGCGTGAGGCGCGCCGCGGGCGAGCACGTCTTCGTGATGGCGCACTTCAGTCACGCGTATCCGGACGGCTGCTGCATTTATTTTTCGTTCGCGGGGAGCGCTGCGACCGGGAAAAGCGGCGCGTGGGACGCCGCGTGCGAAGAAACGTACGATCGCACCTGGCGCGCGGCGCTCGCGGCGGCGGTCGAGGCCGGCGGGACCCTCGCGCATCATCATGGCGTCGGGCGATCGAAGGCGCCGCGTCTCGGCTCCGAGCTCGGCGTCGGCGTCGACGTCGTACGCGCGATGAAGCGTGTCTTCGATCCGCGCGGCGTGATGAACCCAGGCAACCTCTTGCCGACCGAGGCGACTTGAGTCCCCTCGGCAGCGTGACGATCGATCGCGAGAGCTTGCTCGTCGAAGCGAACGGCGAGGCGACGCTCGCCGACGTCGAAGCCACGCTATTGCGCGAAGGACTGACGCTCGACGTCGACGAAGCTGCGCGGACGATGACGACGCGCGAGTGGCTCGATCGCGGCGCGCCCGGTGCGCGCGATCGCTGGCTCGATCCCGCCGACCAACTTCTCGCGGGGCTCGACGCGACGTTGAAGGACGGACGCAAGCTCTCGATTCGTCCTGCCCCGCGGCGCGCGGTAGGTCCGGATCTCGTCGCGCTCGTCGTGGGGTGCGGAGGGCGCTTCGCGACCGTGACGCGCGTCTGGCTCCGCGTCCACGTGCGAGGCGTCGCGCGCCCGAGCGCGCCGTTCGACTACCCGCGCGATCCACCGGTGTCGGACGACGAGTCGTCGTTCCTCGACGCTCTCGCTCGCGCCCTGCCGAGCCCGCCGAGCCCGCCGAGCCCGCCGAGCCCGCCGAGCCCGACCGAGCCCGATCGCCCGTGATCGCGCGTTCACCCCTTTTTCCCAAGGGGTGATAATCTCGGACACTATGGCGGCTTTGGATTCGAGCGGCCGGGGGGCGCCGCACGACGACCCGAGAACGCGTGTCGTGCGAGAGATCGGTGCGCGCGCCGTGCCGACGTACCTCGCGATCGCCGCGGTGCCAGGCGGGCGCGGACAGCTCGTCGTCGTCGAGCGATTGGCGCGCAGCGGTGGGCTCTCGGACGAAGACGCGGCCGCGTCGGTACGCGTCGCGCGCGCCGTCGCGATGCTCGAGCACCCGAACGTCGTTCGCGTCCGCGACGTGACGGTTCGCGCAGAGGAAGTCCGCGTCGTCCACGAGTTCGTCGACGGCGAGCGACTCTCCGAGCTGTGGCGCGTCGATGCGGGACCCGATGCGATCCCGCCGCTCTCGGTCGCGCTGCGCGCGCTCATCGACGTCCTCACCGGCCTAAGCGCACTCCACAACATTCGCGACGCCCAGCGCCAGCAACCGCTGCGCATCGCGCACGGCGAGCTCACCGCGGCGAACGTCCTCATCGGCATCGACGGCGTCGCGCGCGTGCTTCTCGCGGGGCGCATTCGGCGTCCCGGCGATCTGCCGAAGAACGGCTACGCGACGCTCGCGCCCGAGGTGCTCGAGGGCGGAGCGTACGACGCGCGCGCCGACGTCTATTCGGTGGGCGCGCTCCTGTGGGAGGCGTTGAGCGGGACGCCGGTGTTTCCGTCGGTCACCGTCGAGGGGATCGTTCTTCGTGTCCGCTCGGGCGAGATGGAGCGCGCGTTCGTTCCGGACGACGCGCCTTGGGCTGCGCCGCTCGCCGACATCGCCGCGCGCGCGATGGCGTCCACGCCCGAGAAGCGCTTCCCGACGGCCGCGGCCATGGCGGCCGAGATGCGCAAGGTGATCGGCGCCAAGCTGACGACGCCGCTCCGCGTGACGACGTTCATGAAGACCGCGGCAGGTGACAGGATCGCTGCGCGACGCGCGAGCGCGGAGGCGACCGCGAACGGCGCGGGGATCTCGCTCGCGCCGCGAGCGCCGCCGGCGCCGGCGCCGCCGCGTCCTCCGCAGGGCGCGCCGCCGAAGCCGTCGATGAAGCCGCTCCCGCCGTCGATGAAACCGCCCGCGCCACCCGCGGCGTCCAAGACGGCGAAGCCGCCGCCGATGCTCTTGCGTTCGAAGACTCCGACGCTGCGCCCCGCAGCGCTGCCGGACGGATCGGCGTTCCCGAGCGGCGGCACCGCGCGCGCCGCGACGGGCGCCGACATCCGAACGCTCGGCGACGACGAGCCGGCGCCGATCTCCGCGACGAGCATCCTCGAGATCGACGGCGGCGACGTCGAGAGCGTCCCTCCGTCGATGCCATCGTTGGCGGCCGAGCCGCCGGTGGTGCCGCGACACGGCGAGCTCCCGATTTTCTCGAAGCGCGAGTCCGTGTTCTCGATGGACACGCAGCCGGCGTCGTTGCGCACGCCGACGCCCCCGCCACCGGCCGTCGTCGCGCTCGCGCCGCCGATGGGATTCAGCTCGGTCGCCTTCGAGCACGACGTCGACGTGGCCATCGATTCGGTGCCTCCGCCGGCGGTCGAGGCGCCGGTGCGTCGCGTACCGGCGATGACGCTGCCGCTCGGCGTGACCGCGCACGCGCCTCGGACTCGTCCTCCCTCCGCGCCGCATTCTCCGCCGGAGCCACTGCCGCCGATGATTTCACCGTTCGGCCCCGCGATGCCCGCCGCGACGTCGTGGACCCCGGCGACGATCGCGCGCATCTCGAACGCTCCGGAGATCGATCTTCCGCCGCCGCGTCCGATGTTCGGCACCGAGCCGTCCGTCGCCGTTCGGGGCGCGCGTCGTCGCGTCGTCGTGTGGATCATCGTCGGAGCGTGCGCGTCGATCATCGCCATCGCGGCATGGCGCATGAGCACGCGCGGCGAGGAGACGAACGCCGAGCCCACGCGTACGAAGCCGACCGCGAGCGCGACGAACGTCGCGACGACGACGGCGGCTGCATCGACCGCCGAGACGGCGTCGACCGCGAGCGCGACCGCGACCGCGTCGACCGCAGCTCCGATCGCGACCGCCTCCGCGACAACGAGCGCGCCCGTCGCAGCGACCGCGACCGCGACCGCGACCCAAACCGCGACACCGACCGCGACCCCGACCCCGACCGCGACCGCGACCCCGACGGCGCCGCCCGTCGCGATCATCCCGCCCCCTCCCGCGAAGCCCGCGCCTCCTCCTCCCCCAGTCGCTCCGCCGCCGCCGCCGACCGTCGCGCCTCCTCCCCCGCCCACCGCGAAGCCGAAATTCGACCCCACGAGGATTTGAGATGCGAATGTCCTGCTCGCTCCGACGCTGCATCGCCACCGCATCGCTCGCCACCGTGCTGCTCGCGAGCGCGGGCGCGTTCGGGGCGGGCGCCGATCCGATCACAGCGACCAACGACCAGAAGTTTCAGGCGCAGCGGCTGTTCATGAAGGGGCGCGATCTCGCGGCGAAGAAGAAATGCGATGAGGCGGTCGTCGAGTTTCGCGCGTCACTCGTCGTCGTCGCGAGCCCGAACGCGCGCTTCGCACTCGCACGTTGCCTCATCGAGACCGGAAAGCTCACCGACGCGTACATCGAGCTCTCGAAGACGATCAGCGACGCGCGCGCGCTCGCGGCTCGCGAGGCGCGTTACGGCGACACCGCGGACGCGGCCGAGGTCGAACGAAAGGAGGTCGCGGCGAAGATCGTGCTCCTCACGCTCAAGGTGGACCACGCGAGCGAAGGCACCGGCGTCCGGATCGGCGATCGCGATCTCACGCGCGACGCGCTCGGCGAGCCGATTCCGGTCATGCCGGGGACGATCGAAATCATCGTCACGAACGGCGGCAAAGAGGTCGCGCGAACGACGCTGACCGTCGGGCCGGGCGAAACCACGGTGGCGCTCGACGCAGAGCCGCCGAAAGCACCCGAGCCTCCCCCGAAGCCGAAGCCGAATTCGGCGATCGATCCGAACGACATACCGAAGGACGATGCGAAACCACCGCCTCCACCGGCGCCGCCGCCCGCGCCGAACAACGCTCTCCGCACGAGCGCGTACGTCGCCGGCGGCATCGGCGCGGTCGGCCTGATCACGTTCGGTATTTTCGGCGCGCTCGAGAAAGGCACGTACAGCGATTTGCAGAACGCTTGCCACAACGGCCCGTGCCCGCCGTCGAAAGCGGACACGGTCTCGAGCGGGAAGATGCAGCAGACGATCGCGAACATCGGGCTCGTCGTCGGCGCCGTCGGCGTCTCCACCGGTGTCGTCCTCTTCGTCTTGAGCTCGCCGAAGTCGACGCCTGGCGGCGGCACCGCGTCCGTCGTCGTAACGCCGGGCTGGATCGGTTTGCGAGGTTCTCTGTGAAGCATTTTCTTTTCGTTGCGATCGCGTCGCTCGTTCTCCTCGTCGCCGGTTGCACCGACGACTACTCGATCTTCGAAGGGACTCCGCCCGACACCGACGCCTCGCTCGTCGACGCGAGCGCCGACACGTTCGTGTCGCCCGACGTCACGATGCCGATCGACTCCGCGCTCGACACGACGACGGACTCGCCGGCGGACACGACGACGGCCGACGCGACCGACGCCGCCGACGCGATCGCCGACGCGCCGAAGGACGTGATGCCGGACGTCAACCCGTGCGGCTACATCGGCTCGACGTGCTGCGCAGGAAACACGTGCACGACCGGCGCTTGCAGCGGAGGCATGTGCGTCGCGTGCGGCGGAGCCACGCAGCCGTGCTGCGCGGCCAACATGTGCTCCGTCGGTGGCGTCTGCAGCGCAGGGACGTGCGTCGCGTGCGTGGCGACGGCCCAAGCGTGCTGCGCCGGAAACACCTGCACGGCCGGCGATTGCTGCGACGTCGGAATGCAGAAGTGCGTCGCCAACGGCGCCGGCTGCACCGGAAGCCAAGTCTGCAGCGGAGGCTCGTGCATCGCGTGCGGAGCTGCTCCCGAGCCGTGCTGCGCGGGCGGCGCGTGCGGGGGCAGCGGCTGTTGCGACATGACCGCAGCCCATTGCGTGAACCCCGGCGCCGCGTGCACCGGGAGCAACTTGTGCGCGGGCGGTGCGTGCATCGCGTGCGGAGCGGCGACGCAGCCGTGTTGCGCGGGTGCGACCTGCGGCGCCGGGACGATCTGCTCCGCGAACACGTGCGTCGCGTGCGGCGGTGCGGGGCAGCCGTGCTGCGCCGGGAGCACGTGCAACGGCAGCGGGTGTTGCGACGCCACGAGCTCGATGTGCGTCGCGGACGCGACGTCGTGCGCGGCCGGCACGAAGATCTGCAAGATAGGCGCGTGCACGGCGTGCGGCGGCGCCGGCCAACCGTGCTGCGCGGGGAGCACGTGCGGCGGCGGCGGTTGCTGCGACGGCGTGACGTCGACGTGCGTGGCGACGAGCACGGCGTGCAGCGGCTCCGGACGCATCTGCACCGGCGGCGCGTGCACGGGTTGCGGAGGCGCGACGCAGATCTGCTGCGCGGGGAGCACGTGCCTCGGCGGCGGATGTTGCAGCGCAGGCGCGTGCGTCGCCTCCGGACAAGCGATGGGCGCGAGCGTCTGCTTGAACAGCACGTCGAACGTGACGTGCGGCGGAACCGGCAACCCGTGCTGCGCGAACGACGCGTGCACGGGGACGCGCTGCTGCACCGGCGGAACGTGCAAGGCGAACGGCTCCACGTGCGGCGGCGCGTTCGGCAATTGCGGCGCGAGCAACGGCTGCGTCACCGGTCCATGCGGCGGCTCGGCGCAAAATTGCTGCAACGGAAATCCGAACGCGAACGGCGCGGCGGCGAACTTCTGCACCGCGTCCGGCCTCAGCTGCTCGCCGGCGACGTCGAAGTGCGCGACGTGCGGCGGCGCGGGCCAACCTTGCTGCGATGGCAACGTTTGCTCGGGCGGCGGATGCTGCGACGGCAACACGAAGACATGCGTAGCGTCGGCCGGGGCGTGCTCCGGCGGTCAGGGCGTGTGCACGAACGGCGGCTGCATGGGCGGGACGTGCGGCAAGCTCGGCCAAGCTTGCTGTGGCGGCAACGTCTCGTGCACGGCGCCGTTCGCGACGTGCAGCGGCGGCAACTGCGCCGTGTGCGGCGGGCTCAACCAAGCGTGCTGCCCTGCGCCGACGGGTCAGAACTATTGCGGCGAGCCGTACGTCTGCGACAAGGCGACCACGCAATGCGTCGTGTGCGGTGGCGCGGGTCAAGACTGCTGCGCGGGCGCGATCTGCGCAGCGGGCGGGTGCGTCGCGGGCACGAACAAGTGTCCGTGATGCGCACGTCGGAGTGAGCTACTTCGGCGCGCGCCGAAGCTCGCCGCCGGCCGCAAAATAGACGAACGCCGCGTCGACGGCGATCGCGGTGACAGGCGCGGCGGATTCCCATCGGACCGCCGCGTCGCCGCCCGTCTTCGGCGTCGCCGCGATCGTCGCGCCGCGCGACCACGCCACGCGCGCCCCGTCGAGAACGAAGCGATCGACTTTGTCGACGACGAGCGTCGCCGCGCCTCCCGACTTCGCGACGCGCCGGAGCGATCCGGCCTGCTCGATCCAAAAGACCGCAGCGTCGTCGATCGCGATCGCGCGTGGTTGCTCGCCGGTCGTCGCGAGCGTCGCAGGCTTGCCGGCGGAGGTCGGCGCGCGGACGATCGCGCCGGGAGGCCACGTGCGTTTGCCAGCGTCGAACCGACCGGCGACCGTGAAGTAGACGGCCGCGCCGTCCGCCGCGACGCTCGTCGCGCCGATCTGCTTCATCGCGACGTACGCCGCGCCGCCGCCCGACGCGCGCCCTTTCATGATCGAGTCGACCGTCAGGCTTCCGATCCCGTCGACCGCGCCGCTCAACCAATAGACGCTCGCGCCAGCGACCGTCACGCCGTACGCCGCGCGCAGACCGTCGAAGATGGTCGCGCGTCCGCCTCCGACCTTCGGAGCGACGACGACGCGCCCATACGCCGACGTGCGAAACGCGCCGCCTTGAATCGCTTCGCTGATCCGCGTCGCGGTCGCGACGTAGAACGCGTGCTCGTCGACGGCGAGCGAGACCGTCTCCGCGTGGAAGTCGTCGAGCCGCGACGCGACGCCGCCGCGTTTCGCGACGCGGTAGAGCCGCCACGTGCCGGGCGCTGCGCGCGTGAGGACGTACGCGTCGCTCTCGTCGAGCGCGATCGCTTCGATCGGATCCAGCCCCATGACGACGATCTGCGGCTCGCGCGGCGGATCGATCGCCGCATCGGCGTTCGCGGGCGTCGCCGCGTCCTGCATCTCCGGCGACTGCGCGTCGACGGGCGCGTCCGACGCGACGCTCGCATCCGCCGCGCCGTCGGTCGATCCCACGCCCACGATCGGCCCGACCGGAGCGCCCGCGCAGCTCCACGTCGCGGTCACGACCACGATGCGCACGATCCGCGCGAGCTCCGTCATTCGGTGTCCTCGCGAAATCGTAGCGCGAATGCGCCCGACATTGAATCGCGAGCCCCGCTCGTCCGTCCCCTGTTCTGCGAGGCGAGTGTCCTCGCGCGTCCGCTCTCTCCCGCTCAACCCGGAGGCCAAGCCATCGCCCGCCCGCCGAGGACGTGGATATGCAGGTGAAATACGCTTTGCCCCGCGTTGGCTCCTTGGTTCGCGACGACGCGATACCCCGACTCGCCGACACCGAGCAGCTCGCCGACTTCGCGCGCTGCGAGCATCAGCTCGCCGAGCAGCGCCGCATCCTCCGGCTTCGCGTCGCGCATCCCGACGATGTGCCGCTTCGGGATCACGAGCGCGTGCGATGGCGCGCCGGGGTGAATGTCTTTGAACGCGAGGACGTGCTCGTTCTCGAAGACGATCTCGGACGGAATTTCGCGCGCGACGATTTTGCAAAAGAGGCAGCCCATGACGGACGAGCGTAGACAATTCCGTCCCCGCCCGCGATACGCTCCGTCAAAGGTGAGACCCTTCGACCTTCGGCCTCTGGTTCTCTTCTGTGCAGTGTGCACGTTCGCCGCGGTCCCGAGCATCGGCTGCTCCACCGCGACGCAGAACGTCCGCGCCTACCGCGCCTACGCTCACGAAGAGGCGAACCTCAAGATTTGCATCGATCGCATCGAGGACATCGCGCGCGTGATGGAGCTCGTCGACCGCATCCTCTCGGGCATGAGCTACACGCCCGGCGATCAATGGCCAAGGCGCCTCGCGCTGAGCGACGAAGACGCGCGCCGCACGAAGGACGAGCTGAAGGACAAGTACCCGTACAACATCGGCGACCACGAGGTTCCGATCGTCAAGATCTACCGCGATTGGATCGAGACGCAGCTTCGCGAGTACGGTCCGCCGCCCGAGAAGGCGATGTACCCGTCGCTCCTCGACGCGGTCACCGGTCTCTCGCCGCGCGGCAACTCGCTCAAGGATCACTATTCGGCGTACCGCCAAGCGACGGTCGATCTCGGCGACGCGGTCGAGAACCAATCGAAGCTGAAGGACGAGATCGCCGCCGTCAGCAACGAAGGCGAACGCAAATCGAAGGACCCCGAATTCAACGCCGCGCGCCTCAAGGTGCAGCGCGCGCGCGACGAGGTCGAGCAGAAGAAGGCGCTCATCGCGCGCGACGCCGAGGTGCTCGCCGCCGACGCGAAGCTCGACACGCCGCAGAAGCAACAGATCGCGCGCGACGCGTTCACCGTGCTCAGCGTCGTGCTTCGCGTGGAGATGGAAGCGATCGCGCTCATTCCGGTCGTCGCGATCCAGACGGTGCGATCGCTGCCGAGCGCGCCGAAGGACATGACGTTCAAGCCGCACCTCAAGATCCTGAAGCAGGTGTGGAGCATCCCCGTCTACGTCATCGGTCTCGAAGAGCACATCCAGCGCCACATGGCGGCGATCGAGGTCATGACGGCGGCGCTCGCAAAGACGCTCGACACAAACGTCGCCGACAGCCCCGGCTTCAAGATGCGCGAGAGCATCGTCGACCAGGTCGTCGGGATCACGCTCGACTCGCTCCGCATCGACGTGCGCGCGGGGGGCGACGCGTACATCTACAGCTCGATCGGCACGAGCGATCGCTCTTCGTCGAGCGACGGCAAGACGACGTACGACTACCGCGGGCGGCAGCACAAGCTCGACTACCGGATCGATCCGATCGTCCTCGCGGCGGCGCGCTTCGATCTCACGCTCGACTGGATCCGCATGCCCGGCGTCGCGAGCCTCGGGTTCGGTTACTCCACCGATCGCGTCTATCGCAGCGGTGGGTCGATCGAGAACCAGGGGCTCGTGAAGCAGCTCGGCATCAACGGTCCGGCGAGCGACATCATCGACGCGGCGATCGATCTGCTCGGCGTGAGATCGTCGGTCCGCATTTCGAAGTGGACCGCCGGCACGGTGCGCGACGTCAACGCCACCGACACCACACAAGTGAACTCGACGGCGCCGCTCCAGCTCCAGCAGACGCAGATCGATCTCGGCTACGACATCCTCTGGGCCATCGACGATCCGAAGCTGAAATCGTTTACCGAAGAGATCGTCGTCGGCGGACGCTACCTCCAGTACACGCTCCCGCGCATCGTCTACGAGCTCCGCGACGTCGCGCGCGTCCCAGGCGCGACGAATTTCGCGTTCACCGATCCGGTCGGCAACATCCAAGTCGGACGCGAGAGCCCCGCGCAGCCGGTGACGTCGCAGTACTACATGGCGGGCGCGACCGCGCGCTTCGGTCAGGGCGAAGCGCCGCGGTGGTCGCCGTTCCTCGATCTCGGAATCTTCGGCGGCGCCGGACCGACGTCGTTCTACTTCTTGCGCGACGGACGCCAGGCCGACACGCCGGACAACCGCGACACGGTTCGCGACGCGGCGTTCGTCTTCATGGGGCACACCGGACTCGGGCTCCGGTGGCGTCTCTTGCCGCGCGGCTGGCGCGTGCGGCTCGATCTGCGCGCGCTCTACCAAGCCGATTTTCTCTACGCGACGATCCATCGATCGGCGTCGCCCGACGGCCACGCGCGCAGCACCGACTTCGGCGGCTTCGACGTCTTCCACGGACCGTCGCTCGCGATTCGCGGATCGCTGTAGCGACGGTCTACTTCTCGGGGCAGAGCACGCGACGCATCGGCGGCTGCGGCTTGCAGTCCGCTCCGGGCGGGCACGGCTGCGGCTTCTTCTCGGCCCAGTAGCAGCCGTCGTCGCGCTTATCGAGAAAGCCGCCTTCGGGTGCCGGCAGGAGGCGCGGCGGATTCGCGATGATGCGGCGCCCGGCGTCGTTCGGCGGAGGAAAGCCCGGATCTACCGGATCGGCCGCAGCCGTACCTGCATCGACAGCGGCCGGCGTCGCCGTGGTCGTCGGAGCCGGAGGATTCGGCGCGTACTTCGGTTTGTCCTCGCATGCAGCGAGACCCGCGAGACCCGCGACGGTAACGACGAAGGAAGCTGCGAGGGCGGTTTTTCGGCGGCGAGTGCTCATCGACGCGAGTCTACCTCATGACGACGGAAGCGACACGTCGCCGCCCGCGCCCGCTTCGATCCCGCTGAGGCGCAGGCCGACCGCGAGCCGCTTCAACGCGCCGTCGATCTTCGCGCGATCCTCGTCGCTCGCGCGCAGCGACGCTCCGACGGAGACGCCCGCGCGCGCCGCGAGGTACGCGACGCATGCCGCTTCGAGATCGCTCAGCGTCACCTTTCGCTCGAGGCGCAGCGACGCGATCGAATACCTCAGCTCGCACCCACGCTCACCGCGCGCGAGCGTCACGTTCTCGACCGGTCCGAGCGCGCCCGACAGCTGCCGCACGAGCCCACGAAGAACCGCCGCGCGCGTCCGCGCTCGCCGCACCTCGGGATCGCCGTAGAACGCGAAGTACCGATTGCGTGAATAGAGCCCGGGCACCACCGCCATCGCGATCGCCAACGATTCGCGATCGACGCCCGCCTTCACGCGTCCTCGTCGCTTCCGAGCTTCGGCGTGTCGACGATCACGCCCGCGGCCTGGAGCAGCTCGGCCTGGCGGTACGTTCGCAGAGCCGTGACGAGCTCTTCGAGGTGACCTTCGATGATGCGATCGAGCTTGTTCAAGGTGAGACGTATCCGGTGATCGGTGACGCGGTTCTGCGGGTAATTGTACGTCCGAATCTTCTGACTGCGCTCGCCTGTCGACACCATGCTTCGGCGTTCGGCGCTCTGCGCGGCCTCTTGCTTTGCGCGCTCGGCGTCGAGGAGGCGGCTTTTCAAGACCTTCATCGCCTTCGCTTTGTTCTTCAGCTGCGAGCGCTCGTCTTGGCATTTGACGATGAGCCCCGACGGCCTGTGGAGGATCTGCACGGCGCTGTTGGTCGTGTTGACCCCCTGCCCTCCCGGTCCACCGCTCGCGGCGATCGAGATCTCGAGATCCTTCTCTTCGATTTGCACCTCGACGTCGTCGGCCTCCGGCAGAACGGCGACGGTCGCGGTCGACGTATGGATGCGCCCTTGCGTCTCGGTCGCGGGCACGCGCTGCACGCGGTGAACGCCGCCTTCGAAGCGGAGCTGCGAGTAGACCCCCTCTTTCGCGGTGACGAGCGCGATCACTTCTTTGAGCCCGCCGGTGGCGCTCTCGCTCGTGTTGAGGATTTCCATTTTCCAACCGCGCGTCTCGGCGAAGTGCGAGTACATGCGGAAGAGATCCGCCGCGAAGAGCGCGGCCTCTTCGCCCCCTTCGCCGCTGCGGATCTCGAGGACAGTGTTCTTCTTGTCGGCCGGATCGGTCGGGAGCAAGAGGAGCTGAATGCTCTCTTCGAGCTTTTGGCGCTCCGCCGCGAGCACCGGGATCTCCGCCTGCGCGAGCTCGCGGAGCTCGACGTCGGCGAGCGCCTCTTCGTTCTCGCGGATCTGCTTCGCGACATCGCGGTAGCGCCCGAACTGCCCGACGAGCACCTCGAGATCGCTCCGCTCCTTGTTGAGCTTTTGGATCTGGTTGCGATCGGCGAGCACGTCGGGACGACAGAGAAGCTCGTCGAGCTCGGAGTACCGGCGCGTCAGCTGTTCGAGCTTGTCGAGGGGGAGCATTCGTCAGCCCCTCCATAGCACCGGCGGGCGCGACAAGATCACGCCGCGGGGCGGAGCGCTTCGGATCCGAGGAGCGCTTCGTAGCTCGAGAAGCGGACGTCGCCGGTGCGCGCGTCGCCTCCGCCTGCGCCGTCCGCCTTGGCCGCGCCGCCGTCTTGACGGAAGAGCGTTGCGCGGAGCGATGCGAGCGCGACCTCGAGCTGATCGTCGTCGGGCTCGATCGTCGTGATCTTCTGAACGAGGAACCCCGGCCAGAGGAGCGCGCGCAGCGGGCCCGTCGTGCAGTAGCGCGCGAAGATGCGCTGGAGCTCGAACGTGACCGCGGTGATGACCGGCAGGAACGGGAGCTTCTCGAAGAAGAAGACGACGTTGTCGAGGATCGTGTTCCCCGTCTGGATGCGCGGGAGAAAGCTGCCGACGGCCGTGAACACGAGGATCGAAACGAGCGCGACCATGACGAGGAACGTCGTGCCGCAGCGCGGATGGAGCGTCGTCTTCGCGCGCGCGTTCGGCACCGTGAGCGTCTCGTTCGCTTCGTAGGTGCTGATCGTCTTGTGCTCGGCGCCGTGATACTGAAAAACGCGCCGAATGTCGGGGACGCGCCGAATGAGCGTGAGGTAGCCGACGACGATGCACAGCTTGAGCGCGCCCGTGATGAGCTGAAACGCGGGCGACTGCACGTCGAGGTTCAAGTGTGCCCAGCCGTTGATCCCCATCGCCGCCGCTTGCGGCAGCGCGATGAAGAAGACGATGACGACGAGCAGCATGAACCAGAGGGTCCCGCTGCTCTTTTTCTTTTCGCTCTTCTCCGCCTTCGCCGGCGCGGGCGCCTTCACTTCTTCGCCGTCTTGCGTCGTCGTCAGCGCCATCACCGCGAGCGTCAGCGCGCTGAGGATGTTCGTCCCGGCCGCGGACTTCGCGCGGCGCGCGACGGCCTCGCGCTTTTCGTCCTCGGCCTCCATGTCCTTCTCGAAGAGCTCGGCCGAGAACTTGAGCGACTCGCTCCCGAGACGCAGCGACTCGACCAGCGACGTGACGCCGCGGATGAACGGCAACCGCGCCCAGCCGCTCCGCTCGTCCTTCATCGCGCGCTCGCGCACGTGCAGCGAGCCATCCGCGCGCCGAACGACGACGGCGAACGAGCTCGGTGCGCGCATCATCACCCCCTCGAGCACCGCTTGTCCGCCGATGTACGGCCGAGCTGCGGTGCCGTTGATGGGCGCCTTCTCCGATTCGGTCATGAGCGCAATATACGTCGCGGTTCTGCGATCGTGCACCCTGGCACGGTCACATTCGCGCGATTGTCTCAGCCTTCGACAGGCTTGCTGTCTTCGCCGGGGGCCGCGGCGGCCTCTTCGGTGGCGGCCGGGGCGGCCGGGGCGACAGCGGCTTGCGCGGGAGCAGCCGCAACGGACGAGCCGTCGGCCTTCGCCGTCTTCGCGGCGTCTTGCTTCGCGTAGCGCTTGCGGAAGCGATCGACGCGACCGGCGGTGTCGATGAGCTTCTGCGTCCCGGTGTAAAACGGGTGGCACGCCGAGCAGACGTCGACCTGGAAATCGCCGCGCGTGGAGCGGGTGACGAAGCTGTTTCCGCAGGCGCAGCTGACGCGCGCGGCGGGGTAATTCGGGTGGATGCCTTCTCGCATGACGGTCTCCTGTCGACCTCTCCGGCGCCCGCGAATCGGCGGGACATAGGAAAGGGCGTGAGGATGTAACGCGCGTTTCCGGCTTTCGCAAGTCCAGTCGCGCGTTTCGAGAGGGGTTACAGGGCGATTGGGAGACGGTGGGATGAAATCAGAACGGGATTTCGTCGTCGCCGCCGCCGCCGCCACCGCCACCGCCGAAATCGTCGTAGCCGGGATCGGCGGGGGGCGCGTCTTTCGACGGCGCGTTTCGCGGGGGAGCGCCCGAGCCGCCCGAGCCGCCGCCGCTGCGCTCGAAGCGGCGCTCACCGCCACCGCCGCCGCCACCTTCGAACGGCTGGTCTCCGCCCTTGCCGCGACCGCCGAGGATCACGTTCGTCGCGATGACCTCGGTGCTGTAACGCTTCTCGCCGTCCTTCTCGTAGCTGCTCGTCTGAAGGCGCCCCTCGACGAAGATGCGCTCGCCCTTCGTCAAGAACTTCGCGAGCGCTTCGCCGCGACGGCCCCACAAGGTGACGCGGTGCCATTCGGTCCGCTCTTGCCGGGTGTTGTTCTTGTCGAGGTAGCTCTCGGTCGTCGCGAGCCGGAGCTTGAGCACCGACTGGCCCCCCTGCGTGACCTTCAGCTCGGGATCCGCGCCGAGGTTTCCGAGGAGCATCACCCTGTTCAAGCCTTCCGCCATGTCGAAACTCCTTCGCTCTTGAAGTGGCCTTCCTAATCCCGAGCGGTCGCGGAAGCTAGATGCCCGTGCCATTTCGCACGGGCAAACGGTCTCGCTCACGACTCGACCAGTGTCGACGTGTACTCTGGAGCCCCTTGCGCACGATCATTCTCGTCTCGCTCTTCGCGCTCTCGCCGCTCGCGTGCGGAGGAACCAAACCGCGCGTGGACGCGTCGCCGACGAACGTCGACTCGCCGTCCGACGGCGGCACGTCGCAGGAGCTTTCCGACGGCGCCGCGTCCGAGCCCGTCGCCGAAAAAGGAATGCCGACGAAGTGCGCGACGCCCGGCAGCGATATGTGCGTGCCTCCAAACGACTTCGTCGAGAGGCTGTGCAACAAGAATTTCGCGGAGGCGGCGCTCGTCTTGTTCGCGAAGGACTCGCCGTGGACGCGCATGTACATGACCGGCTCGGTCGAAGCTTGGTACGCGTCGGGCGGCGCCGCGCTCCGCGCCAAGCTCATGTTCGACGAAGAGGTCATCGTGCTTCGCCGCCGCGTCCCTCCGAAAGGCGGGATGGTCATCGGCGACGGGAGCGGCGGCTTCGACGTCTTGCGATGGGACGGCTACTGCTACTCGCTCGAAGCCGGCCAAGTGACGACGAAGCTTCCGCCGGCGCCGCGTCGCGCGCTCGTCAAATTCTTCCGCCTCGGCAAGCGAATGCAGGACGCGATGCTCGAGAGCAAACAGGTCACGGCGGCGTACGCGAAGCGGATGAAAGAGTGCGGCGGCGCGACCGCCGGCGAGGTCACTCTCGCGTGCGAGAAGGCCGACCTTGCGCTCTCGAACGCGACGATCGACTTCGTACGCTTGACGTCGGCGCTGCCGCCGCCCGAGAACATCCCGTGATTTTCGCTACCGTAGCCACCGCTCTTGTTGTAGCGATCGGCCGCCCAGCATGACTGACCCGCGCATCTCGATCGTCATCCCCATCTACAACGAGCAGGCGATCCTGCGCGCGGCGATCGTCGATCTTCGCGATCGCCTCAAGCCGTTCGGGTGGAACTACGAGGTCATCCTCGCCGAGAACGGCTCGAAGGACCGCACCGTCGAGATCGCCAACGAGCTCAGCGATCGCTACTCCGATCCGAACGACGGCCAGGTGAAGCTCATCAGCCTCGGCGAGCCGAACTACGGCAAGGCGCTGAAGCAGGGGATTTTGCTGGCGCGCGGCGACCTCGTCATCTGCGACGAGATCGATCTCTGCGACGCCGATTTTCATCGCAACGCGATCGACATCCTCGAGACCGGCGAGGCGGACCTCGTCATTGGATCCAAGCTCGCCGCCGGCGCCGAGGACGATCGCCCGCTCTTCCGTCACGCCGCGAGCATCGCGTACTCGTCGCTCCTCAAGGTGCTCCTCGGATTTCGCGGAACCGACACGCACGGGCTCAAGGCGTTCCGCCGGCTCGCGCTCCTCGACACCGTGCGCGCGTGCCTCGTCGACAAAGACGTCTTCGCGAGCGAGTTCGTCATTCGCGCCGACCGCGGCGGGATCAAAATCAAAGAGATCCCCGTCCAGATCATCGAGAAAAGGCCACCGTCGATCAACCTCTTCAAGCGCGTCCCCAACGTGCTCAAGAGCGTGGCCAAGCTCACGTTCGCGATCCGGGTGCGTGGATAGGCCTGCGCCGACGCCCGAAGCAATTGAGCGCCGCATCGTGCGGAGCGCGGCGTTGTCGCTCCTCGCCTTCAGCGTGCTGACGATGTTGATGCTCGCGGCGTGGTTCGGTCGCGTCGATCAGCCGTGGAGCTGGAGGAGCACGCTCGCGATTTTGTGCGCCGCGCTCGGTCTCCTCGCGACGGTCGTGGTGTGGCGAATTCCGTCGCGTCAGACGGCGCTCGGCGGCGTGGGCGTGATGGTCCTTTCGCTCTTGCGCGTCGGGCTGCCCAGCGATTTCACCTGGTCGAGCTTCGCGCTCTTGTCGATCACGACGGCGCTCCTCGTCCCCGTCGTTCGCGCGGCGATCGCGCTGAAGTGGCGATCGTAGCGAGCGCCTACTTCTTCGCCGCGACCGATCCGCGCAGCATTTGGTAGGCCATCCGAAGGACGAAATCGGTGCCGACCATCGGATCGCGCGGCACGTTGCGCGCGTCCGATCGCAACGCCTCGGGCGTCGCCGTCCCCGCGTCGGTCGCATGCGCCGGAGCGCCCGCGTCGCGTGGTGTGCTCCGCGGCAATCCTTCCGCGGGAAGCGCGCCGTCGAGATCGCGCTCGCGCAACACCGGGACCGCAGGCGACGGAGCGCGCGTCGATTCGATCACGACGTCGGGATGGACGCCGTCCCCCTGAATCGCGTGCCCGCTCGGCGTGTAGTAGCGCGCGATCGTGAGGCGCAGCCCCGCCCCCCCCGGAAGCCCGATGATCGCTTGCACGCTCCCCTTCCCGAACGTGTTCGCGCCGACGACGAGCGTCCGCTTGTTGTCTTGGAGCGCGCCCGCGACGAGCTCCGACGCGCTCGCGGAGTACTCGTTGACGAGCGTCATCGTTGGAACGTCCGCGAACGCGCCGCCCGATTTCGCCTTCACGTCGTCAATCACCTGACCGCGGTGGCGCGTGACGTAGATCGTCCCCGAGTTGAGAAACTCGTCGGCGATCTCCGCCGCTTCATCGACGAGGCCGCCCGGGTTGCTCCGCAAGTCGAGCACCACGCCGGCGATCTTCCCTTTCGACTCTGCGCGTAGCCGCGCCGCCGCCGCGAGGAGCTCGTCGTGCGAGTGCTCTTGGAATTGCTTCACTCGTACGTACGCGATGTCCCCTTCGAGCATGCGCGCGGCGACGCTCGGGACGTGGATCTCTTCGCGAACGAGATCGAGCTCGAGCCGCTGCGACGCGCCTTCATGCACGATGGTCAGCTTGACGTGCGTCCCGGGCGCGCCGCGCATCTTTCGAACGAGCTTGTCGAGGCTGCCGCCCGCGACTTCGTTCCCATCGACGGCGACGATCCGATCGCCGCTTCGCACCCCCGCACGCTCGGCCGGCGATCCTTCGATCGGCGAGATGACGGTGATCATGTCGCTTCTCCCATCGACCTCGACGCCGACGCCGCCGAATTTTCCTTCGGTGTCGCTCTGGAAGAGCGCGTAGTCCTGCGGCGGCATGTACGCGGAGTGCGGATCGAGCGCGGCGACCATTCCGGCGATCGCGCCGTCGACGAGCTTCTTTCGATCGACCGGCTCGACGTAGCTGTTCTCGACCTCGACGAGCACGCGACCGAACTGCGCGATCGCCGCGTACGGGCTCGCGTCGCGCGACGTCGCCTCCGCGCGCTGCGTCCCGAAGAGCGAAACGAACGCGCCCCCCGCGAACGCCGCGACCGTGAGAAACACGCCTTTGAGCCCGCCTCGTAGAATCCGTGGAAACCTGCGTCCGTACATGACGGAAGCCTACCCTGGCGATTCGTCGCCACCTCTTCGAAAACATTGGTACTCTCATGGCGGAGCGCCCCCTCGCTCCCCCCACAAACGGAGGTCACCTTGGCGAACGACAAGGAGTCCATGTCCACCCTGCGGACCGAAGGCTCGAAGACCGACAAGCGGAAGCAGTCCCTCTATTTTCCCGAGTCGATGTTGCAGGAGATCAAGGAAGAGGCAGCTCGGCTCGACCGCTCTCTTTCATGGGTCGTTCAGCGCGCTTGGAAGATCTCGCGGCTCGAGATCAAGAAGCTCCCGAGCGTCAACGACGTCGAGGGCACCGAGGACGACGAGGCCTGAGCCTCTGAGTCGGGTCATCGCATCGACGCTGAACAACGTGGGAGACGAGGCACCGCCCTCCTCCTCCGCGGTACCGCCCGGAGAGGCGCACTCGTTCGCTCGGGGGGCGGACGGGACGCGCCTCTTCGTGCGTTCGCGGGACGGTGATCATCCGCCGGACGCGGTGCGCCTCATCTTGTGCGACGGCATCCTGTGCGACGGCTTCATCTGGAAATATCTTTGGAGCGATCTCGCGCGCGCGGCCCCGCTCACGCATTGGCACTACCGCGGGCACGGGCGGAGCGCGCTCCCGGTCGATCCGGAGCAGATCGACATTCCCGCGCACGCCGAGGATCTGTGGGCAGTGCGACAGCACGTCGGCGATCCGCCGTGCGTCCTCGTCGGGCATTCGATGGGATGCCAGGTCGCGCTCGAGTGCTACCGCCGGCATCCGGAGAAGGTGCGCGGGATCATCCTCGAGTGCGGCAGCTTCGGAAAAGTGACGAGCACGTTTCACGGCGTGCCGGTCCTCGATCTCGTTCTGCCGAAACTGCTCAATCTCGCGCTCAAGGCGCCCGAGGTCGTGCGCGCAATCTGGACGCGCATTCCGAGCGAGCTCGCGCTGAAGATCGCGCTGCGCGCCGGGGAGCTCGATCCGGAGAAAGTACACGCGGAGGACGTGCTCCCGTATTTGCACCACATGACGCACGTCGATTTTCCGATGTTCCTCCGGATGCTCCGCGCGGCGGGCGAGCACACGGCGGGCGATTGGCTTCAGGAGATCGCGGTGCCGACGCTGATCGTCGCGGGTGAGCGCGACACGTTCACGCCGGCGTTTTTGGCCGAGTCGATGGCGAAGGCAATCCCAGGGGCCGAGCTGATGATGCTGACGCGCGGGACGCACGTTGCGCCGATCGAGCAGCCGGAGGCGGTGAATGCGCGCATCGAGAGCTTTCTTCGCGAACGCGTGCTCGCGTAACGCGCGCAGCGCGTTCACGAGTGTGCGTAGCGCGATCGTCTTCGTGATGACGCTTGCGGCGTGCAGTCGCGGGAGCGCAGCGCCGTCACCATCACCGTCGACCTCGACTTCGACTTCGACTTCGACTTCGACTTCGACCTCGACCGCGACCGCGACCGCGACCAATCCCGCGTTCCTCACGGCACCCGCGACTTCCGCCAAAGCGATCGGCACCACGTCCCTCGTCTTCAAGCTGAAGCTCGAAGGCGATCTCACCGCGGCCTTCAAACCGCGGTCACGCCGACCGCTCGGCGGCACGCGCTACAAATCCGAAATCGCCGCCTACCGCATCGCGCTCGCGCTCGGCATCGACAACGTCCCCGTCGCGCTCCCGCGATCGTTCGACGCCGCCACGCTTCGCGCGCTCCTCGCGAAGGGCCCCGACGGCGCGAAGGCCGACGAGATGCTCGTCGATCCGGACGGCGTCGTGCGCGGCGCGCTGATTCCTTGGCAACGGCGCGATCGCTTCGACATCGATCTCGAGCCGAACCGAACGCGCTGGGTCGACTGGCTCACGTCGAAGACGCCAAACATCCCGGAGAAAGACGTCGCGATCGCGCGGCAGATCAGCACGATGCTCCTCTTCGACTACTTCACCGCGAACTGGGATCGCTTCAGCGGCGACAACGTCGGCATCGATCGCGTGACGAACACGATCCTCTTCGTCGACAACGACGGCGCGTTTTACGAAGCGCCCGATCTCGCGCGCCTCGCCGATCAGCTCGGGTTTCTCCGGCGCGTGAACCGGTTCTCGCGGCGATTCGTCGCGGCGTTGCGCGCGCTCGGGCGTCACGCGATTGAAGCGGCGGCCGGCGACGAAGCGCCCGGTGTCCCTGTCCTCTCGAAAAAACTCGTCGACGCGGCCGAAGAGCGACGGCTCAAGCTCCTCGCGATCGTCGACGCGAAGATCGCGAAGGACGGCGACGCGAACGTTCTGTGGTTCGACTAATTCCGAAGACCGGTCACTGCTGAACGATGACGACGCGGCGATCGTCGGTGATGCGCAGATGGCCTTGCTCGCCGGGGCAGTTCCAACACGACGTCCACCAGAGGCGCTTCCCCTTTTCCGAGTACGCGAGCGCGACCGGCAGGTTGTCGTGGAGCATCAAGAACGACGACGCGAGGCGGTACTCATCGTTCGGGAGCGTCCACAGCGCGACGATGAACGACGTCGACTTCGAGTGACCGGTGACGACGAGCATCTCCATTCCCTGCTCGGGCGTGTAGAGGAGCGGCGTCGTCGTGAAGCTGATCCCCGCATGCGGAGCCTCCGACCGAACGAGGTACGCGCCTTCGTTCGGATCGAAGAGCTGCGGATCGGCCGAGACGCGCGCGAGCTCGGGAATGCCGGCGAAGATCTTCGCGAGCTGCGCGTTGTCGACCTTCGCCTTGCGGTACATCTGCTTCGACGGGACGGCGCTCGAGTCGGCGGGACGCGGCGGCGGGAGCGTCGAGCTCGTGCTCGCGATCGTGGGCGGCGGAGGCGGCGGATCGACCGACGCGCTCGGCGGCTCGGGCGCGGAGATCGCAGGCGCGGCCGACGCAGCCGACGCGCTCGCCGCGGCATCGACCGGCGCGCTCGCGCGATCTCGACACGCGACGAGCGCGCACAGGCAAAGGAGCACGCCGCGATACACGGTGCGCTTCGTATCAGGCGCGCGTCGCGTCGGCTACGCCGCTCGTTCGCGGGCGAGCCCCATGCGATGCGCGACGGCGTCGCGGTAGCGATGCCACATGTCGAGCGCGGTCTCGCAACGCGCGGCGACGATCTCCGCGAGCTCACCCTGCTCCGGCACGTTCGCGAGCACCATGCGCCACGCGTCTTTGCGATGTCCCCCTTCGACCTTGCCGTGCGCGCGACGAATCTCCATCGCGTCGGGCGAGCATCCGTAGTGCTTCACGAGCGGATGCTCGAGCACGTCGGCGTCGCCTTGCGGACGCACGTACGTCCCCGCGAGCTCCGCGCGTTCGTTGACGCTCCCCTCGACGAAGATCGTCAGCAGCGCGACCGCCGCTTGCCACGGCGCCGCCGCACTCACTTCGCGCAGCATGTCGCGGTACGCGATCGCCGCCGGCTCCATCCAACGCTCGTCGTCCGCGAGCTCGTCTTCGCGCAGCCCGAGCCCCGCCATCATCTTCATGAAGAGCCGCGGATGCGGCGCGCTCCCGGAGAGCCCGCCCGTCGCCTCTTCGTAAATGTTCTCGGCGAGCGCGACGCGCACCTCTTCGATCGGCGGCGCCTGTCCGAGCGCGCGCGCAACGAGAACGGGAAAATCGCGGACGAAGACGAGGTACTCGTGCCGAAAATGCGTGACGAGCTGCTTCCGGTCGAGACCGGGGCGCGTGAGATGCAGATAGGCCCAGTGATTTTTCTGGTCCATGACGGACAGAAGTCGTTCGGAGAGGTGTGTTTTCACGACACGAATTCTGGCAGCCCCGAGGCGCCTCGTCACATTTTCGGCGCGCCGAAATCGCGGGCCTTCGCACAAAAAAACAAGCCCCGGTGGATACCGAGGCCTGTGAAGAAGCGTTCCTTACCACCTGGGCCGTGTCCGGATCGCATGAACCCCTAGCCAGCTGGCTAGGTGGGGGGCGTTGACCGCGCTTCAGGCTTCCGAGATCCGACTCTTGCGAGGCAGCCCGGCTTGCACACCGAACGATCAGAACCCCCCGGGTTCAAGCTTGTAAGGGATCCATGGATTCCGAAAGCACGAGCCCGAGCAGAGGGAACTCTTCGAAAGTAGCATCCGCGCGCGTTCGGTAAAGGGCCGAAAAGTGGGCCGCACGGCGATCTATGTGTGTACATCGGCGAAAGTTCGATGCAGTCCGAAACGCTCGCTTCCACCGATCTCGAGACCAACGACCGCGTACGTTTCGTCGCGGACGACGAGCGCGCGACCGTCCTCGACGCGCTCGCCGCGGAAGGGGCGATCGTCGTCGCGATCGACGCGCTCGGATGGGACGCGCGCGGGAAGCTCGCGGAGATCGTCGAAGAGGCGATCGAGCGCGAGCTCGCGTCGCGCGGTGCGGCGGCGCCGGGCCTCAGCGCGGCGAGCGACCCTGACGCGGCGCTCAGCGATCAGCTCTACCGCGCGCGGCGCGCGGGGGGACGCGCGCTGTGCATCGCGCTCGGATCGCTGCGCGGTGCGACGTCGGCGCGCGGCGCGCTCGAAGCGGAGGACTGCGAGACGTTGCGTTTCTTTGCGCGCGCGACGGAGGGGCGGCCGCTCGTGTTGTTGCTCGACGCGAGTGACGCGAGCACGGGGGCGTTCGGGGATCCGGTTCCGCTCGCGAGCTTGATCGATCCGGTCGAGGTGATCGAGGTCACTCCGACGGAGACGACCACCACGACCACGACGACCACCACGACCGAGACCACAACCGCTACCGAGATCACGACCGCGACCGCAAGCTCGCCGGATCTCGAAGCCGAAGCCGAAGCCGAAGCCGAAGCCGAGCCGCCGCTGACCGCAACCCGTCACACCGCGGGCGCCAGCGTTGCGCGGCCCGACGATGCGTGGCGCCACTGGACGTTGCAGCTCGGCGCCGCGCGCGGACCGCAGCCCCTCGCCGCGTTCGAGCGTCTCTTCACGCAGAGCTACATGCCGCTCGCCAACGCGATCGCCGCGGGCCTGGACGATCCGCGCGCGAAGCAGGCGCACGACGAGTTTCGGCGCGCGTTCGAGAAGTCGTACTCCGACGCTTGCCCGACGTTCGCATCGACCGGGAAGAGGCCGAAGATGGTCCTCGACGCAGTCGACATCGCGAATCGATCGGCGCGGCTTCACGGCGCGCGCACGGTGCAGCTCCTGGTCGTCGACGGGATGCGTTGGGACATCGGGCAGCACGCCCGCGCGCGGCTCGGTCCGCTCCTCGGCGCACGCGCCGCGCTGAGCGACGAGCTGATCTTGTGGAGCGCGCTCCCGACGACGACGGCGCGACAGCTCATGACGATCGCGCGCGGCGTCGAAGCATTGCGCGCGCCGACCGATCAAGAACCGGAGCTCGAGTCGCTCCGTGGGCGCACCGCCGAGCACGTGCGGCGCATGCGCGTGGGCTCGCGCGATCTCTACAAGCTCGATCTCGTCGAAGCGCGCGTGCGTGAGGCCGGCGAACGGGTGCTCGATGCGCTCCCCGCGATCGGCGAATCGGTCGCGCGCGTCGTCGCTCACCACGCCGAAGGGCTCGCGCCGCGGACGCTCCTCTTCGTCTTCGGCGACCACGGATTTTCGATCGACAAGAGCGGCGCGGCTCGTCAGGGCGGCGCATCGCCCGAAGAGGTGCTCGTCCCCGCGTGGGCGCTCCTCGTCGGCGACGTTCACTGAAGACG
>JBBQXV010000063.1:0-35637 GCA_038209335.1 Polyangiales bacterium
GGCGGCGCGCCGCCACCCGGAGGAGGACCCCACCCCGGAGGACCACCACCCGGAGGACCGCCACCCGGCGGACCGTAACCTGCTGCGTTGCGAATGCTTGCCTCGGTGGTGCCGTCCATCATGATGCGCGCGAGCATCGCACAGGAATGGCTTCGTGCTGAACGGAAACAATCGTCCTCGTCGCTATCCGCTTCGCGCCGTGGCGTGCGCGGCAGCGATCGTCGCGTTCTCGGCCGTGATGGCGTCGGGCTTCGTTAAGTGTCCGCTCGCGATGGCGTTCCATGTCCCGTGCCCCGCCTGCGGCAGCACGCGCGCGGCGCGAGCGCTCCTCACGCTCGATTTCGCGACGGCGTTTCGATTCAACCCGCTCGCGCCGATCGTGATCTGCGCGCTCGCGCTCCTGGTGTGGCGCGCGCTCGTCCTCGTGTTCCGCGAAGGCAACGCGCGTCGCGTCGACGAAGAGCGACTCGGACGCGCGTTCCTCTACGTCGCCGTCTGCGCGACCATCGGTGAGACGCTGGTGTGGGTCGTGCGCTTCTTCGGTCTGCTCGGCGGTCCGTGCCCCGTGTGACTCCGCTCGTGTCCTGGTAGGTCTCGTGAAGCTTCCGAAGGTCGCGTAGGCTCGCGCTCGGGGCGATGAAGATCTGCGCGAAGTGCTCGGAGCTCTATTCGGATGATTCGGCGTTCTGTCCTTCGGACGGCGCGGAGCTGAAGCGCAGCACCGATCCGTACCTCGGCCGAACGATCGCCGCGCGCTACCGCTTGATCAAGCGCCTCGGCTCCGGCGGCATGTCGGTCGTCTACCTCGCGCGCCACGTGATGATCGAGCGCATGAGCGCGATCAAGATCCTCCGCCAAGATCTCGGCATGAGCCCGACGCATCGCGAGCGATTTCTCCGCGAGGCGCGCGCGGTCAATCGGATCAACCACGCGAACATCGTCGAGATCACCGACTTCGGCGAGACCGACGGCCTGGCCTATTTGGTGATGGAGTACGTGTCGGGCGATTCGCTCCAGGCGCACGTCAAGCGCGGTCGCTTCGCCTGGGCGCGCGCCGCGCGAGCCGCGCAGCAAATAGCGTCGGCGCTCGCGCGCGCGCATCAGACCGGCGTCATCCACCGCGATCTCAAGCCGGAGAACGTGCTCCTCGTTCCGCGCGGCGACGACGAGATGATCAAGCTCACCGACTTCGGCATCGCGAAGATGATCGACGCGCCGAAGCTCACGTTCTCCGAGCAGCTCTTTGGGACGCCCGGGTACATTGCGCCGGAGTACGTCGAGGGGATCCCGGCCGACGGACGCGCGGATCTCTATTCGCTCGGTGTCGTCCTCTACGAGATGCTCACGGGGCTCTTGCCGTACGAGTCGCGATCGCAGGCCGATCTCATGCTCGCGCCGCTCACGACGGCGCCGATCCCACCGAGCACGCGCGTCGAGGGGCTTTCGTTGCCGCCGGATCTCGAGTCGCTCGTGCTCCGCATGCTGGCGCGTCGCGCCGAGGACAGGCCGCGCGATGCGTTCGAGGTCGCCGACGCGCTCGGCGACGTGCTGCGGCGATTCGGGAGCACGTCGCGTCGCCCGCCGCCTCCGAACGCGGTGACGAACGCGATCCCCGAGGCGGGCGAGTCGCGGCCGACGCTGACCGAGATGGCGGTGCGGCCGAGCGCGCTCCCCGCGTCGGGGCAAGAGCGGCTCACGGCGAACGTCGGGAAGGTGCCGACGATGAACATCGCGTCGCGATGGCACGGCGCGATCGGCGACGTCGACGAAGCGATCGCGGGCGCGCGGCGTCGCGGCGATCGCAAGGCCGCGGACAAGGCGGCGGAGCTCGCGTCGCAAGCGCGCACGCTCGTCGCGAACGTCGAGCGCGCGTCGGCGACGGTCGGCGAGCAGCAAGGTCGCGTCGATCGCCTCGAGGCGCGCGGCCGTGCGTTCCGCGCGAACCTCGGTCACGCGATCGACGAGCTCGTCCACGATCGATCGCGCGAGCGCGCGCACGCCGACGCGGTCCGGTCTCGGCAGGGGACGCTCGACGGCGATCGCGCGGTGACCGGCGAGCTCGCGCGCGAGGCGCTCCTCTGGGAGTCGGCCGCGCTCGAAGAAGAGGGGCTGCGCGCGGAGCAGCTCGAGCGCGATCTCTCCTTCCAGATCGCGTCGCTGCAAAAGACGCTCGACGCGGAGAACGAGCAGCTCGATCGCGAGCTGGTCGAAGCGACGGGCGCGCTCGAAGGATCGCTCTCGGCGCTCCGCCTCCTGACGAGCGAGCTCGTGCGCATGCTCGACGAGGCCGCGAAGCTCGTTTCCGAGGGAAAACGCCCGTAAAACGGGCCCGACCGATCCGCTCGCGGCGGTCGCGCGTTATGTAGAGAGCGACGCATGGCGAAGCTCTTCCTAGCGGTCCCGATCGGCGTGAAAGGCGTGGCCATGGCGGCTTCGGCCATCGCGCACGTGGCGATCGCGTTCGTCTCGTTCTCCGGTGGGCACGCGACGACGGCGCTTGCGGCCGCGTCGGATCCGCGCGCCGACGAAGTCGAGATCGAGCCTGCGGTCGATCCGCCCGAGCCGACTCCCGAGCCGGAGACCGCGAAGCCGGTCCCGATCGACGATCACCCGCACCCGACGCCGCCCACCGCGCGTCCGCACACGCACGACTATCCGGTCCCGCCGAGCCACGACGCGCATCCGCACGATCCGCGCGCCATCCATCTTCCGCTCGCGCCCGCGCATCACGACGATCATGATCACGATCACGACGACGCGCCGGCGGCACCTTCGGTCGTCGTCGCGCCGTCCACGACGCCCCTCCGCGTGACGATCACCGTCGGCACCGGCGGCAGCGGCGCTTCGTCCGCGGGCGGCGGAGGATCGTCCGCACCATCGAACGGCGCTGCGCCGGCGGAGATCGTCCCCGAGTCGAGCGTGTCGGTCCCCGCGCGTGCGATCGCGACGGTTCGTCCGGTGTACCCGCCGGCTGCGCGCGCCGCCGACGTCGAAGCCGACGTCGCGCTCGACATCGTCGTCGACGCGAGCGGCGCGGTGGTTGCAGCGAGCGTCGCGCGTCGGGCTGGCTACGGTCTCGACGAAGCCGCGGTGCAGGCGATTCGCCGCTTCCGCTTCGCGCCCGCGCAGCGCGACGGTCGCGCGGTCGGCGTTCGCATGCGCTGGGTGATGCAGTTTCGTTTTCAGTGAACGGTCAGTGACCGAGGAGACCGCCGAGACGTCGGCGCGGTCGGCCGGGGTGGCCAAGGTCAACCGGCGTCTCGGGCTCGACGTCGCGTAGCGCGCGGAGGTTCACCGCGTTGATCGCGACGTGCGCGACGATCGGACCGAGCAGGCTCCCGGTGAGCTCGAAGACGATCGCGAACAAGAGCCCCATCGCCGTCGCCCACGCCATCCATCCCCAGCGTCCGCGTCCGCGCACTTGATGGACGACGCCGAAGAGGAGCGACGACGCTACGACGCCGAGCGCGGGGACGAGAAGACCGCGAAAGAGGATCTCTTCGCCGACACCGCTCGCGACGGCGAGCGCGAAGAGCGTCGCGTCGTCGGCGTTTCGCACGACCGGGCGAAGGTCGGAGTGGAGCGCGCGCGCCCACGCCGCGCGACGCATGATCACGCGCGTCGCCGCGAGCGTCAGCGCCGCGAGCATCGCGCCGAGCCCGAGGCTGAGCATCGCCGACGCCGCGCCGGTCGCGCCGATCCACGCCGTCGTCACGAGCGGGTTCTTCCCGAGCCAGACCGCGACCCCTGCGCACACCGCGAGCACCGCAGCATACGCGCCGAGCGTGCGTGCGAGCGCCTTGAGCTCCGCGGCTCGCAGGCGAAACGGCGCGCGGGGGCGGAGGGCGAGTGGCGAATGGCTGCTGTGGTTCATGCTCGCGCCTTCGGTATCGTCAGCACCCTATTTCACGCCCGAATCGCCGAATCAAGAGTGCCCGATCTGTTACACTCCCCCACCTTGGCAATGAGCCAGTCGCATACGAGCTCCGTCGACGAGCGGCCGCGCGTCCTCATCGTGGACGACGAGAAGTTCATCCGAGACATCCTGGCGGATTTCCTCGGCATGGAAGGCTACATCGTCCGCACCGCCGAAGACGGCGCCGCAGCGCTCGGCGAGCTGAACAACGCCCACTACGATCTCATCATCAGCGACCTCAAGATGCCGCGCATGGGGGGCATCGAGCTGCTCGACGCCGTGCACACCGCGGCGCCGCACGCGCTCACCGTCATCATGACCGGCTTCGGCACCGTCGAGACCGCGATCGACGCCATGAAGCGCGGCGCGTACGACTACATCCTCAAGCCGTTCAAGGTCGAAGAGGTCATCCGCGTCGTGCAGCGCGGCCTCGAGAAGCAGAAGCTCGCGGCGGAGAACCTGCGCCTTCGCGAGGCGCTGTCGCTCTACAAAGTGAGCGAGGCGATCGCGGCGAGCTTGTCGCTCGAAGAGGTCCTCGCGACGATCGGCGACACTGCGCTCCACGAGATCAAAGGCGATCTCGTCTCGACATGGCTCGACAACGGCGAGGGGGCCTACTTCGAGCGGCAGCGCCTCGTGCAGCCGTCGCCGACGCTCGCGACGAGCGAGACGAAGCGCGACTTCGGCGCGTTCGCTTCGCCGGTGTTCATCGAGCAGTTCGCGTCGACCTCGTTCGTCCTCGAGCACGGCATCAAGGGGGCGCGGTTCTTCTCGACGCAGCCCGAGCTCCCGATCGTCTCGCTCGTCGCGATCCCGCTTCGCATGAAGACGCGCCTCCTCGGTTGGATCTGCGTCGCGAGCTTCACGAAGACCAAGCGCTTCAACGAAGGGCAGCGGAAGCTCTTGTCGATCGTCGGCTCGCGCGCCGCCGCCGCGATCGAGAACGCGCGTCTCTACGAGGATCTCCGCGCGACGTTCCAGCAAACGATCCAAGGGCTCGCGATCACGATCGACAAGATGGATCGCTACACCGCCGGTCACTCCGAGCGGGTCGCGCTCTACGCGATGTACCTCGCGGTGCGTCTCGGCCTCCCGCCCGACGTCGTCGAGATCGTGCGGCAGAGCGCGCTCATGCACGACATCGGCAAGCTCGGTTGCGTGATGAACTTGAACAAGCCGGGCAAGCTCACGCAAGACGAGTACGAGATCTTCAAGCGCCACCCGGGCTTCGGAAAAGACATCCTCGATCCGATCAAGTTCCTCCATCCACTCATCCCCGGTGTGCACTTGCACCACGAGCGTTGGGACGGGCGCGGGTATCCGCTTCAGCTCAAGGGGAACGACGTCCCGCTCATCGCGCGGATCATCGCCGTCGCCGACACGTACGACGCGATGACGAGCGATCGCGCGTACCGGCGCGCGCTTCCACACGAGGTCGCGGTCGGTGAGATCGAGCGCTGCTCGGGCTCGCAGTTCGATCCCGAGGTCGCCGCGAACTTCACGGAAGGGCTCGACGAGTTCCGCGAAGAACAGATCGCCAAAGGCGAGACGATTCCCGACTGACGGCCCTCGCACGACTCGCACGACTCTTGTCGGCGCGCTTGTCACGACGCTTGTCACGAGAAGGGCCGGCGCTATAAGAGACCATGCTCGACGACAAGCTCCGCGAGTGCCTGACGTTCGACGACGTTCTGCTCGTCCCCGCGCACAGCGACGTCCTCCCCAACCAAGTCGAAACGAAATCGCGTCTCGCGCGAGGTCTCGAGCTGAACATCCCTCTCGTCAGCGCGGCGATGGACTCGGTGACCGAGTCGCGGACTGCGATCACGATGGCGCGCGAAGGCGGCCTCGGCATCCTCCACAAGAACCTGCCGATCGCCGAGCAAGCGCGCGAGGTCGAGAAGGTGAAGCGCGCGGAGAGCGGGATGATCGTCGGGCCGGTGACGGTTCGCCCGACGCAATCGCTCCGCTCGGCGCTCGACGTGATGCGCGAGCACGACATCTCCGGCGTGCCCGTCACCGAAGGCGATCGCCCCGTCGGCATTCTCACGGCGCGTGACATTCGCTTCGAGACCAACCTCGATCAGCCGGTCGCCGCGCTGATGACGCAGCAGCTCGTCACGGTGCCGCCCGGCGTCGGCGTCGACGACGCGAAGAAGCTCCTCCACAAGCACCGCATCGAGAAGCTCCTCGTCGTCGAGGACGGACGGCTCGTCGGGCTCATCACGATCAAAGACATCTTGCAGGCCGATCGCTACCCGGGCGCGGTGAAGGACGACAAGCGACGACTGCGCGTCGGCGCGGCGATAGGTCCTGGGCCGGATCGTCACGAACGAAGCGCGGCGCTCGTCGCGGCGGGCGTCGATCTCCTCGTCATCGACACGGCCCACGGGCACACCAAGGGGGTGCTCGACGCGGTGCGCGCGACGAAGAAAGAATTTCCGGGGGTGTGCATCATCGCCGGAAACATCGCGACGGCCGAGGCGACCGAAGCGCTCATCGATGCGGGCGTCGACGGCGTGAAGGTCGGCATCGGTCCCGGAAGCATCTGCACGACGCGCGTCGTCGCCGGCATCGGCGTTCCGCAGATCACCGCGGTCAGCGACTGCGCGCGCGTCGCCGATCGCTACGACATCCCCGTCATCGCCGACGGCGGCGTGAAGCACTCGGGCGACATCACCAAGGCGATCGCCGCGGGCGCGAGCGCCGTGATGATCGGCTCGCTCTTCGCGGGGACCGACGAGTCACCGGGCGACATGGTCCTCTTCCAAGGCCGCAGCTACAAAGTCTACCGAGGCATGGGCTCGCTCGGCGCGATGAAGAAGGGGAGCAAGGATCGCTACGCGCAGTCCGGCACCGCCGACGAGAAGCTCGTCCCCGAAGGGATCGAAGGGCGCGTGCCGCACCGCGGATCGCTCGCGTCGATCCTCTATCAAATGGTGGGCGGCCTCCGCAGCGGCATGGGCTACACCGGCTGCAAGACGATTCAGGAGCTGCGAACGAAGGCGAAGTTCGTCCGGATCACGTCGCAAGGGCTCCGCGAGAGCCACGTGCACGACGTGATCATCACGGAAGAGGCGCCGAACTACAACCGCGGCTGAAGAGGACGAGCTCGATGAGGCGCAGCATCACGGCGCATTGGCTCGGGCGCGTCGCCTACGGGCCGATGCACGAGCTTCAACAGCGGCTCGTCGATGCACGCATCCGCGGCGAAATCGGCGACACGATTCTCTTGCTCGAGCACGAGCCGGTCATCACGCTCGGGCGCGGCGCCGACGGGACGCACGTGCTCGTCGACGAAGCGGCGCGCGCGCGGCTCGGCGTCGACTTCTTCGAGACGGGGCGCGGCGGCGACGTCACGTACCACGGGCCCGGGCAGCTCGTGGCGTACCCGATCCTCGACTTGAAGCCGGACCGCTGCGACGTGCGAAAGTACGTGCAGGATCTCGCGCGCGTGATGATCGGCATCGCGAAGGATTTCGAAATCGAGGCGAGCGTGATCCCAAACGACGCGAAGCTCATCGGCGTGTGGGTCGATCTCGATTCGCCGAACTCGTGGCGCGGCGATCCGCGCGAACCGGGCGGCGCGACGCGCGTCGCGAAGGTCGGCGCGATCGGCGTGCGTCTCTCGCGATGGGTGACGATGCACGGCTTCGCGATCAACGCGACGACAGCGCTCGACGCCTACAAGATGATCGTCCCGTGCGGCATCACGGCGCACGGCGTGACCTCGCTCGCGGACGTCGGCGTCACGCCGCCATCGATGCCGGATCTCGCGACGCACACGCTCCCGCACTTCGCGCGCGTGTTCGACGCAGACGTCACGATGGCGGACGAGAGCGCGACGAAGGCGCTGCGCGAGCGCTAGCCTTTGGGCGCTTGGCTCGGAGGCGACGCGGGAATCGATCCGCTGCTCCGCTGCGCTTGGAGCATGCGCAGGTACATCTTCGCGCGCCCGTTGTCGGGCTCGGTCTCGAGGACCTTCTTCCACTGCTCTTCGGCGAGCATGACTTCGCCTTGCGACAAGAGCGTCACGCCGAGCTGAATGCGCGCGGGGACGAACGTCGGGCGCGCTTGCACCGCGGCTTCGTATTGTTCGCGCGCGCGCGGGAGATCGTTGAGCTCGCGGTGGAGCGTTCCGAGCTTGGTGCGCAAGTCGGCGAAGTGCGGGCAGAGCGCGACCGCCTTTTCGTATTCGCCGATCGCTTCGCGAGGGAGCCCCGCGTCCGCGTAGGCCTGCCCGACCTCGGCGTGCATGTTCGCGATCTTCCCGCGCGCGAACGGATCGAGCCCCTGCATCGGACCGGACGGCGCGCCTTTGATCTTCGCGTAGACCTGCCGCGCCGCTTCGTACTTGCCGCGATCGTTGTACGTGACCGCGAGGTTCAGCGCGGCCTCGGTGTACGACGGGTTGATCGCGATCGCGCGCTCGAAGTGGTGCTCGGCCTGCGCGAAGTTCCCCCGCGCGTGGCAAATCACCCCGAGCATGTCGTGCACGTCGGCGAAGCGGTCTTCGGTCTCGAGCACTTGGCGAAGGACCGGCTCGGCTTTGTCGAACTCGCGCTTGGCGTAGTGCTCGCGACCGAGGATGAGGAGCTGCTTGGTGTGCTCGTCCATGTCTAGGCGGCGAAAATACGCTGAGTTTGGGCAAGCTAGGGGACTTTTTGCATGGCTTGCCCGTCTGGGCCCGGATGCCCGGAGTTGCCGCGGCGGCGGTCGGAGGCTAAGGACGGCCATCGTGGCGGGAACGGACCCAAAGGCGCCGGGGGAGGGCGAGGGGCAGGACGCTCCGGATCCTGGGGACGCGGCGCAGGTCGCTGCGGATGCTCCGCAGGCCGCTGCGGACGCGGCGCAGGTCGCTGCGGACGCTCCGCAGGCCGTTGCGGACGCTCCGCAGGCCGCTGCGGAAGCTCCGCAGGCCGCTGCGGAAGCTCCGCAGGTCGTTGCGGAAGCTCCGCAGATCGTCGCGGAAGCTCCGCAGGAGCCCACGTCGCGTGGGCCCGCCCCGCGTCGGCTCTCCGGCCGTTCGCTGGCGCTCCTCGGGTTCTTCGTCGGAGGGATGGCGCTCGGCGCGCTCTTTCTGCCGCTCGCGTTCGGGACCGGCGACGATCCTGCGCCGCGCGCATCCGCGCTCACGGCGAGCGCGTCGGCGTCGGCGAGCGCGTCGACCTCCTCGGCGGACGCCGCGGTCGCTGCCGTCTCCGACGACGCAGCCCCCGGTCCGCCGCCCGTCTGGCGTCTCGCGCGCCTCGGCGGCGACGCGACCCTCGAGATCGTCGAAGGGACCGTGGGCAAACGATCGCTCCACACGGCGCTCCTCTCTGCCGGGCTCACGAAGAACGAAGCGCATCGCATCTACGAGTCGTTCGACGGCGTCCGTCGCCTCGAGCGATCGCACGCGAAGGACACCTTCTCCTTCGCGCGCGAGCGCACGACCGGTCGCGTCGTCGCGTTCGAGTACGCGACGTCGCCGTTCGACGTCTGGCAAGCGAGGAACGACGCCGGCGGGACGCTCGTCGCGAAGAAGCTCGAGCTCGACGTCCAGCGCGTGCGCGTCGCGGTCGGCCTCGCCGTCACCGAAGATCTGCGCGCGTCGATCGTCAAAGCCGGACTCGACGACGATCTCCTCAAGATGCTCGACGACGCGCTCGAAGGGCACGCCGAGCTCAGCGATCTCCGCCCCGGCGCGCGCCTCCGCATCCTCGCGACCGAAGAGCGCGTCGAAGGGGCGTTCGGCCGCTACGCCGAGCTCGACGCCGTCGAGTACTTCCCGCCGAACCCGAACGCGCCGTCGATTCGCGTCTACTGGTACGGCCAAGAGCCCATCGCTCGAAAGCGCGCGATCGGCGGCTTCTACGACGCGAAGGGGCGGCAGCCCTACCACGGCGGATGGCGCACGCCGGTCCCGTTCGCGCGGATCTCGTCGCGCTTCAACCCGAACCGCATGCACCCAGTCCTCCACGTCGTGATGCCGCACACCGGCGTCGACTTCGCGGCGACGGCGGGCACGCCGATTTATGCGACGGCCGCGGGCACGGTCACGAGCGCTGGCGACAGCGGCGCGTGTGGCAATATGGTGATGCTCCGTCACGCGAACGGGCTCTCGAGCGGCTATTGCCACATGTCGCGGTTCGCCGCGGGGCTCCACGTCGGGCAGCACGTCGAGGCGCGCCAGCTCGTGGGATACGTCGGCGCGACTGGGCGGGTGACCGGCCCGCACCTTCATTTCATCGTGAAACGCGGCGACACGTTCATCGATCCGCTGTCTCTGCGCCTCGACGGCGTGCGCGTCCTTCCGCCGTCGCAGCGTGACGATTTTGCGCGACGCCGCGAGGATCTCGACGCCGCGCTCGAAGCGATCGTCCTCCCCGCGTCGACCGGTCACGCCGACGCGGGCGACGACGGCGGCGAAAACGAGTTCTTCGAAGAGCCGCCCTGAGGGCCCGCACGAGCGCGCACGCTCGACCTAAGCCACTGACTAGGGCTAGCGTATCGGCCAGCAATGGCGAAGCTCACGCAGGCGGCGAAGGTAGGACTCTTCGTCATCCTCTCCGGAGGCGCCGTCTACTTCATCTATCGCACCGTGAGCAAAGAGGTCGGCGGCGGCGGCGGGTATGTCGTGCACGCGTACATCAAGGACGCGACCGGTCTCGCCAGCCACACGCGCGTCGCGATCGCGGGCATCCCCGTCGGGCAGATCGACGCGATCAAGCTCGAGAACGGAATGGCGCGCGTCGACGTGAAGGTGCGCGGCGACATCGCGCTCTTCGAGAACGCGACGGCGGGGAAGAAGAGCGCGTCGCTCCTCGGCGAGTCGGTCATCGTGCTCACGCCGGGCACCGAGGATCGACGGCGCCTCAAAGATGGCGACGAGATCAAGGTCATCGTCGAGCAGGCGACGACCGATCAGATCATCGACGAGGTGAAGGAGATCGCCGACAGCATCAAGCAGGTCGCGCAGCAGCTCGCCAAATCGATCGGCACCGAGAAGGGGGGCAAGAACATCGAGTCCATCCTTCAGAACTTGGCCGACGTCACCGACGCGCTCAACAAGACGATCGCCGAGAACCGCCAGTACGTGAACGTCACGCTGAAGAACATCGCGAGCATCACGCAAAACGCCGACCCGCAGCTCGCGCGCATCCTCGAGAACGTGCGCGTCGTCACCGAAGAGGTGAAGCAGCTCATGGCGGCGCAAGGCGGCGCCAACGGACAGAGCGGCGAGCTACGCGAGACGATCGAGCGAATGAATCGCGCGTCCAAGAGCCTCGAGAGCGCGCTCGGTCACATCGACAACATCGCCGCGCGCACCGACCGCGGCGAGGGGACGATCGGCAAGCTCACGAAGGACGACGCGCTCGTCAACGAAGTGCAGGGCGTCGCCGAGGGGATCAACGAGTACGTCGGCAACATCCAGCGCCTTCAGACGATCGTCGGTCTACGCAGCGACTACAATTTCCTCGCGAACACGATCAAGAGCTACGTCGAGCTTCGCCTCCAGCCGCGCGAGGACAAGTACTACGTCATCGAGCTCGTCAACGATCCGCGCGGCAAGACCAGCTTCTCGCAGCAAGACGTCGACACGACGAACCCGACGCAGCCGGCGCACTCGCGCACGATCACGACGACGACGACCGACGCGTTTCGCTTCTCGCTTCAGTTCGCGCGGCGCCTCGGGCCGTTCACGGGGCGCTTCGGGATCAAGGAATCGACGGGCGGCGTCGGGCTCGACATCCATTTGCTGCAAGACCGCTTCGAGCTGAAAAACGATCTCTTCGGGTTCGGCGAAGAGATCCAGCCGCGCTACCGCGTGTACATCGGGTACGAGTTCATCAAGCGGCTGTGGCTGCTCGGCGGCGTCGATCACGTCTTCCTCGGCAACCGGCGCGATTACTTCCTCGGGCTGCAGCTGCGGTTCACCGACGAGGACTTGAAGACGATCCTTCCGTTCGCGGGCGGCGCGGCGGGCGGGACGTCGAAGTAGTCACATCCACGCGACCATCTTGCCGACGAGCAAGATCTGCAGCGCGCGCAACACGTCGTTCGCGGTCGTCGCGCCGGAGTGCGTCGTCATCGACAACACGTCTCGGAGCGTGCGCGGCTCGGAGATCACGTCGAGGAGGCGCGCGACGAGCGGCGGCCACGCGATGGCGCGCAAGCGTGGGCGCGCGCTCGACGCGGTCGACGGGCCAATCGTGCGATCGACGTGCCCGCGGAACATCTCGAGCGGCGTGTCGTTCGGTTGCGCCGCTTCGAGCCCGGCGATCATGAGCTGCGGCACGTCGAGATCGAGTGGGAACTCGACGTTCTGCGACGGCTGACCGAAGTAGAGCGTGAGCTTGCCCTGCTTCCAGCCGAAGAGATCGTTCAATCGATCGCGCCCCTGATCGCGGATCGCGCGGAACACGTCGACGGCCTGCACGAGGCCAAGCGCGATCAGCGTGTCGCCCATGCGTCCGCCGTAACGAGGAAGCACCGCGAGCGCGAAGTCGAGCTCGTCGCGCGAGATCATTCGCCGTCGCACGAGGTATTCGCCGAGGAGCTCGCTCGCGTTGTTCGACGCGACGTGGTGGAGCTTGCTCTCCTTGAAGTAGAGCTCTTTGCGTCCGCTCTCGGCGCGCGGATCGAGCGTCCCTTCGGCGAAGAGGACGCCGTCTTCGTCGCGCTCGAGCACGCGGAAGAGGACGGTGAGGAGCGACGTGGTCGACACGTCGTCGATGAAGTCGGGCGCGCCGACGCCGGGGAGCTGGTTGGTCGTGATCGTGCGGGCGGGGAGGAAGCGCTGGAGCTCTTCGATGTCCTCGATCGGCGCGAAGCCGCGTCCCATGTAGTCGACCTGATCGCCGCGACCGATCTGGCCCGTGGCCAACCCTTCGACGAGGCGCGCGAACGGCCACGGCCCGAAGCGAATCCCGGACTGGGTCACGACGTTCGACGGGATCTGCGTGTACTCGCCGGTCGGGCGCGAGAACTCGTCCTTCGAGTCGGGCGCCTTCTCGACGGGCGCCGCCGCGCGCATCGCCTGCGCGCTGTCGCGCACGGCGGTCATCGACTCGGCCGACGGCGCCGACTGAACCCAACGCACGCGCGCGCCTAGCTCGATGCGCGCGGCCTGCGGATCGCGATCGAACGGCTCGAGCGCCTTCGCGAACATCGACGCCGTCTGGAAGCGAGAAGCGGGATCGCGCGCGAGCGCCCCTTCGAGCACCTCGAAGAGCCCGGTCGGGAAGCGACCACGCGCGTCGCGGAGCGCGTCGATCTTGCAATCGCGGATGGCGAGGAGCACCGCGAGCTGCCCGCTGCCGCCGAAGAGCGGCTTGCCGAGGATCATCTCGGAGAGGACGACCGCGGCGCTGAAGAGATCCGCGCGATGATCGAACGGCTCGCCCGCGACCTGCTCCGGCGCGAGGTACGCGAACTTCCCTTTGAGCATCGCGCTCGCGGCGTTGCGCAACGTCGCGCGGCTGGTCGAGCGCGCGATCCCGAAGTCGCCGAGCTTCACGCGGCCGTCGTTCGACAAGTAGAGGTTCGACGGCGTGACGTCGCGGTGGATGATCCCGAGCGGCGCGCCGCTTCCGTCGCGCGCGCCGTGAACGCTGTCGAGCGCGCGCAGGACCTCGCGTGCGACGAGCACCGACGCGGGGATCGACAGCCCTTCGCCCGCTTGCCCGAGTCGACGGAGGAGGCGATAGCAGTCGACCCCTTCGACGTACTCCATCGCGAGGTACGGCTCGCCGTCGTCGGCCACGCCGGAGCCGAAGACCTTGACCACGTTGTCGTGGTGCACGGCCTGGTGGAGCGCCGCTTCGCGCTCGAACATCGTGCGCCCTTCGGGATCCGTCACGAAGTGCGGGAGCAGTCGCTTGACGATGAGGCGCTTCGGCCGCGACGCCGGATCCACCGGGTGCGCGAGATAGACCTCGGCCGTGCCACCCACCGCGAGTCGCGCGTCGAGCCAATACGGGCCAAACTGCATCGGCCCGCCGCTCAGTGGACGCGGCACGCCACGCCGCGGAGGTTGCTCGCCTGCCATCGTCGTGAAGTGTATCTATGCGCGACGAAAGAAACACGAAATGAGACGAGTCTCCGCTTTCACCTCTCCGCCTTCTCCTGCTTCGCTTGCCGCCGCGCTCTTCGTCGCCCTCACGCTCGTCGTCGGCCTCCTCGCGTGCAACGGCTGCCGATCGAGTCAGACGCCGACGGTGACCTCCGCGTCGGCCGAGGGGGGCGCCGCGGATCCCGGACCGCCGACCGTGCGTCTCTACGTGCTGACCGACGTCGCGGGGGTGTTCGAGCCGTGCGGTTGCACGAAGGACCAGCTCGGAGGCGTCGATCACGTCGCCGCGTGGATCCAGAGCGAGAAGGCGAAGGCGCCCGAGAGCGCGCTCGTCGCCGTGGGTCCGCTCTTCTTCATGGAGGCCGCGCTCAAGCCCGATCGCGCCGAGCAGGATCAGACGAAGGCCGAGACGATCGCGCGCGCGTTGAAGGTGCTCGGCTTCGTCGCGTTCGCGCCGGGCGACAACGACTGGGCAGCGGGACCTGCGCGCCTCGGTGAGCTCGCGCAAGCGAGCGGCGGCGCCGCGCTCTACACGGGCGCCGGCGCAAACGGCGTCTCGGTGCGCGAGATCAACGGCGTGAAAATCGGATTCATCGGCGTGGGCGCGCAAGGATCCGCAGCGACCGCGGGCGATGCGGGCGCGCGCGACGCCGCGGCGGTCGATCGTCCGAAGCCCGCCGATGCGGTCCGCGCGGGGATCGACGCCGCGAAGAAGCAAGGCGCGCAGGTGCTCGTCGTGCTCGCGGCGGTCGGACGCGGCGAGGCGAAGCGGATCGCCGACGTCGCGCCCGAGCTCACCGCGATCATCGTCGGCTCGCAGTCGCAGAGCGGCGAAGCGAACACGGTAGCGCCTGCCGCCGAGCGCGTCGGCAACGTGATCATCGCCGAGGCCGCGAACCACATGCAGAGCGTCGCGGTGCTCGATCTCTTCGTGCGCGGCGGATCGTTCGCGTTCGCCGACGCGAGCGGCCTCGAGCAGTCGCGTAAACGTGAAGAGCTCACGCGACGCCTCGACGATCTGCGCGTCAAGATCGCCAACTGGGAACGCGACGGAAAAGTCAGCCGCGCCGATCTCGACGCCCGCCGCGCCGACATGGCGCGCATCCAACGCGAGCGCGACGCGCTCGACACGCGCCCGCCGCCGACCACCGGCAGCTTCTTCCGCTACGCCGTCAAAGAGATCCGCGACGCGCTCGGCAAGGACGTCGCCGTCGGCGCCGAGATGCTCGCCTATTACAAGAAGGTCAACGATCGAAACAAAGTCCTCTTCGCCGATCGCGCGCCGCGTCCTCACGCCGCCGACCAAGCGACGTACGTCGGCCTCGCGGCGTGCGCGGCGTGCCACCCGAACGCGAAGACGTTCTGGGAGACGACGAAGCACGCGCATGCGTACGAGACCCTCTCGTCGCAGTTCAAGGAGTTCAACCTCGACTGCGTCAGCTGCCACGTCACCGGCTACGAGATGCCCGGCGGCAGCACGGTGACTCACGTCGATCGCCTCAAAGACGTGCAGTGCGAAGTCTGCCACGGCCCCGGATCGAAGCACGGTCCCAACCCGACGGATCGAAAGCTGATCATCGCCAAGCCGAAGGCGGACACCTGCCTTGCGTGCCATCATCCCCCGCACGTCGAGCAGTTCGATGCGCTCCAAAAAATGACGGAAATCCTCGGCCCCGGCCACGGTAGATCGAAATGAAGATCTCCACGCTGCTCGCGGCAGGCGCCGCTTCGCTCCTCGTGTCGTATGTATCGGCTTGCGGCGGACGTATCGCGGATGTCGCGAGCGACGGCGGCGTCGACGACGACTCCGGCGCGATCGTCAAGCACGACGGCGGGATCGATCCGCCGCCTCCGCCGCCGCCACGCTTCGACGCGTCACCGCCGCGATTCGATGCGTCACCTCCGCCTCCGCCGCGTGACGCGGGGCCCGACGTCGATCACGGCGAAGCGAGCACGACCTACCCGGCGTTTGCCCCGGACATGCCGCAAGCGGTGAGCTCGGGCGGGCCGGTGATGACCGCGCCGCGCTTCGTGCCGATCAGCTTCGCGGGCGATCCGTTCGTGGCGCAGATCGACGATTTCACCGCGCGCATCGGCGCGACTTCGTACTGGACGAGCATCTCGGCGGAGTACGGCGTCGGCGCCGGATCGTCGGCGACGCCGATCCACCTCGCCGAGACCCCCGCGGCGACGCTGACCGATGTGGAAATTCAACAGTGGCTCGCCGCGAAGCTCGACGGCACGCACCCCGAGTTTCCCGCGCCGACGGTGAACACGCTCTACGCGATCTACTATCCCGCCGGCGTGACGATCGACGGCGGCGGCGGCTTCTTCAGCTGCCAGGACTTCGGCGGTTACCACAGCGAGCTCGCGCTCCAAAACATGACGACGGTCTCGTACGCCGTCATGCCGCGCTGCGCGCAGTTCGCGACGCTCAGCGGGTTCGACGTCATCTCGCTGACGTCGAGCCACGAGTTCCTCGAAGCCGCGACCGATCCGCTCCCGTTCTCGAACGCCGCGTACCAGAACACCGACGACGCGCACTTCGCGTGGAGCTACGCGTTCGGCAGCGAGCTCGGCGATCTCTGCGTGCAAAATCCGCTGCTCACTGTGCGCCCCGCGGCGTTCGGGTACGTCGTGCAACGCCAATGGTCGAACGTCTCGGGCGGACAACGACACGATCCGTGCGTGCCGATCCCGTCCGGCAACGTGTACTTCGCCGCCGCCGCGATCACGCCCGACCTCATCCCCGTCTCGTACCAAGGGCAAAACTACACCGGACGCGGCGTTCACATTCCGATCGGCAGCACGCGCACAGTCGAGCTCGACCTCTTCAGCGACGCCGACACGCACGGATCGTTCACGGTCACGCCGCACGACCTGACCGGAAGCTCGCTCTCGTTCACGATGACGAAGAGCACGGGCGTGAACGGCGAAAAGCTCTACGTCGACATCCGCGTCCGCGCGAGCGGCCCCGATGGATTCAACGTCGCGGTCTTCGAGAGCCGCCTCCCGAATGGCCGCGTCACGTCTTGGCCCCTGCTCATCGGCAATTAAGGCGGCGATTAACTCAACGATTGCAGGGAAATTCAGCCGCATAAGTTGCGGATACCCCCCCGGCGGGGGTATGTGATCGACGTGAGTCTTCCGAAGCCACCCAACGGCACGACGCCCCCCGGCAAAAGCGCGGGCGATCGCGCGAAGCCGACGCGGCGCGACGTACTCACGCGCCTCGGCGCGACGACCGGCGTGCTCGCGGGCTCTGCGCTCCTCGGACGCGCGGTGTGGGACAAGGGCGGTTTCGGAGTCGCCGAGTCGACGCAGGACCGGCAAGTGCGCGACTACCGGATGAAGGATCCGAACCGCGACTTCGCCGAGCTCGCGATCGCGAAGAGCAAAGAAGGCGAGCCACCGGCCACCGCCGAGGCGCTCGTCAAGCGCGCGGTCGACGCGATGGGCGGAATGAAGAAGTTCGTCAGCCGCGGCGACGTCGTCGTCATCAAGCCGAACATCGGCTGGGACCGCATGCCGGTCCACGCGGCGAACACGAACCCCGAGGTCGTCGCCGCCGTCGTCAAGCTCGCGTTCGACGCGGGCGCGAAGAAGGTCATCGTCGCCGACGGCTCGTGCAACGATCCGAACCGCTGCTTCCAGCGCTCGGGGATCTGGCGCGCGGCGTACGCGGTCGGCGCCGAGGTCGTCTTGCCGGCGGAGCATCGCTTCCGAACGACGCGCATGAAGGGCGAGGTCCTCGACGAGTGGCCCATCTTCACGACGCTCGTCGACGCCGACAAAGTCATCAACGTCCCGGTCGCGAAGCACCACAACTTGGCGAAGTACACCGCCGCGATGAAGAACTGGTACGGCGTCCTCGGTGGGCGTCGCAACCGGCTTCATCAGAACATCGACGTGTCGATCGCCGATCTCGCGACGTTCATGCGTCCGTCGCTCGTCATCGTCGACGCGATGCGCGTCTTGATGCGAAACGGACCGCAAGGCGGCAACATCGACGACGCGCGCGACATGAACCAAGTGTTCGCGACGGTCGATCAGGTCGCGGCCGATGCGTACGGCTGCACGCTCATCGGGCAACATCGCGACAACCTCCCGTACGTGAAGATGGGGCACGAGCGCGGCCTCGGAACGATGTACTGGGAGAACCTGCGCGTGAAGGAGGTGTGATGAGCCAGCCCTCCGCGCCGCACGCGGGCGTGAAGCTCGATCACGAGCACATCGCGCACACCCACGACGATCTCCACGCGCACGTCGAGCCGATCCCGTGGAAGACGGGACGCGTCGGCGCGGTTCCGGCGATCGATGCGTCGACGACGTTGTCGTTCTCGACCTCGACCTCGACCTCGACTCCGCCCTCGACCTCGACTCCGCCCTCGACCTCGACCTCGACCTCGACCAAAGACCCCGCGCAGATGAAGGCGCGCGCTGCGGCGCGCATGGCGTCGCTCTCTGCCGAGCTCGGTCTCGACGTCGTTCACTCCGCGGCCGCCGTCTCGTCCGTGGGCACTCTCCCCGCGAAGCCGAAGAAGATCGATCCCAAGCTCCCCGGCAGCGGCATCCCCGCGCGCCGCAGCATCGTCGCGATCAAATGGGCGCGCCGCTTCGCGCAGGTCTTCTTCTTCGCGCTCTTCATGTACTTCCTCTTCCAGACGGGATTCCGCGGCAGCTTCGCCGCGAAGGCCGAGACCGCGGTCCGCCTCCCGCTCCCGGTCGAAGCGTTCCTCCTCGCCGATCCGTTCGTCTCGGCGATGACGATCCTCTCGACGCACACCGTCTACCGCGGCCTCCTCTGGAGCGTCGGGCTCCTCGCGCTCACGCTCGTCTTCGGTCGCGTCTTCTGCGGATGGATCTGCCCGTTCGGAACGCTCCACCACTTCTTCGCGTGGATCCTCCCGAGCAAGCGCGGTCGCGGCGGCCCGCGCGTCGAGGCGAACAAGACGCACACCTACCAGCGCGTGAAGTACTACCTGATGTACGCGTTCCTCCTCGCGGCGGTCGGTGGGAGCGCGATCGGCGGGATGTTCGATCCGATCTGCATCGCGGTGCGATCGATCGGCCTCGGCGTGATCCCGGCGGCGCAATACCTCTCGCACCGCGGCCTCGGCGCCGCGCAAGACATTCACGCGCGGAGCATCCAGACCGCCGCGGATCACACGCAGGATTTCCTCGCGCAGACCGTCTGGCAGTCGAAGCAGTTTTACTTCCACCAGACGTGGCTCATCGTCTTCCTGCTCGTCGCGGTCCTCTTCGCGAACCGCTTCATCCCGCGCTTCTGGTGCCGCGTGCTCTGTCCGCTCGGCGCGTTCCTCGGCGTCTTCGCGCGGTTCGCGATCGTCGGGATGGAAAAAGATCATGCAAAGTGCACGGACTGCAATCTGTGCATCGTTCACTGCCAGGGCGCCGACAGCCCGCAAGGCGGCGTGAAGTGGCGCCAGGACGAGTGCCACATGTGCATGAACTGCGAGACGGCGTGCCCCGAGGACGTCATCAAGTTCAAGTTCTTCCCGAACCGCGCGAGCGCGACGACGAAGCCGGACACGCAGCGCCGCACGTCGCTCGCGGCGATCGGCGCGGGCGCGTTGTTCTTGCCGGCCGCGCGCGTCGCCGACTCGCTCGACGTGAACTACCACGCGAAGGTCGTCCGTCCGCCCGGCGCGGTCGAAGAGCGCGCGTTCCTCGAGCGCTGCATTCGATGCGCCGAGTGCATGAAGGTCTGCCCGAACAACGCGCTCCATCCCGCGTTCCTCGAGAGCGGCGTCGAAGGGATCTGGACGCCGATCCTGATCGCGCGCATCGGCTACTGCGAGCACTCGTGCGTCCTCTGCGGCCAAGTGTGCCCGACCGGCGCCATCCAGAAGATCACCGAGAAGGAGAAGATGGGCATCGGCATTCCGCCGATCAAGATCGGCACCGCGTTCTACGATCAGGGGCGCTGCTTGCCGTGGGCGATGCAGACGCCGTGCATCGTGTGCGAAGAGTTCTGCCCGACGTCGCCGAAGGCGATCTGGGTCGAAGAGGTCGAGGCTCCCGTGCGCGAGCCGAAGGCGGGACCGAACGGCGAATCGCCCGCGATGACGACGGTGAAGCTGCAACGGCCGCACGTCGATCCCTCGCTCTGCATCGGATGCGGCGCGTGCGAGAAGGTCTGCCCGGTACAAGACCAGCCCGCCGTTTACATCACGAGCGTCGGCGAAACGCGCTCGAAGACGAACGTCATCCTTCTCGAGAACACGAACTACAACCAGAGCACGTGAGTCGGCGCAGGTTGCGCTAAGCTGTCGGCACCTTGAACGACCGATTTTTGCGCGCGTGCCGCCGCGAGAAGACCGACTGCACCCCCGTGTGGTTCATGCGCCAGGCCGGGCGCTACATGCCCGAATACCGCGCGCTCCGCGCGAAGCACACGCTCATCGAGATCTGCAAGAACGCCGATCTCGCGACCGAGGTGACGCTGCAGCCGCTGCGTCTCGGCGTCGACGCGGCGATCCTCTTCGCGGACATTCTGCTGCCGCTCGAGCCGATGGGTGCGTCGTTCGAGTTCGCGAAAGGGGAGGGGCCGATCATCCACGAGCCGATCACCACGCGCGCGCAGATCGACAAGCTCCGCGCGATCGATCCGGACGACGGCCTCGGCTACGTGCTGAACGCGATCCGCAGCATCAAGAAGGCGATCGCGGCGACGTCGCGTCCGGTGCCGCTCATCGGCTTCGCGGGCGCGCCGTTCACGCTCGCGAGCTACTTGATCGAAGGAGGGAAGAGCTCGCACTTCGCGAAGACGAAGCGCCTCATGTACGCGGAGCCCGAGGCGTGGCACGCGCTCATGGCCAAGCTCGGCGAGGTCGTTCGCAAATACCTCCGCGCGCAGATCGAAGCGGGCGCCGACTGCGTGCAGCTCTTCGACTCGTGGGTCGGGCAGCTCTCGCCGGACGACTACGGCGAGTACGTGCAGCCGCACGTGACGAAGATCCTCTCCGACGTCATGACGGCGGGAGTCCCGGTGATTCATTTCGGCACCGGGACCCAGTCGTTGCTTCCGCGCATGCGCGACGCGGGCGGCCACGTGATCGGCCTCGATTGGAAGACGCCGATCCCCGAAGGGTGGGCCGCGGTCGGGCACGATCGCGCGGTGCAGGGGAACCTCGATCCGACGGTACTCTTCGCGCCGGTCGCGGTCGCCGAGAGCCACGCACAGCGTGTCCTCGACGCCGCGGGCGGTCGCCCGGGGCACATCTTCAACCTCGGTCACGGCATCTTGCCGGAGACGCCGGTCGAGACGGTGCAGGCGGTCATCGAGTACGTCCACAAAGCTTCGGCGACGAAGAGCGCGTGAACCGAGCGGAAACGCGATGACGTCCGCGGTCTTACTCGTCGCTCATGGAACCGTCGACACGCTCGACGAGCTCCCGGAATTTCTCGCGAACGTTCGTCACGGCCGCGCGGCGTCGCCCGAGCTCCTGGCCGAGGTGCGTCGTCGCTACGAAGCGATCGGCGGGATCTCGCCGCTCAATCACATCAACCGCGAGCTGGCCGCGAAGCTGCAACACGATCTCGGCGTCCCGGTCCGGATGTCGAACCGCCTCGCGCGTCCGTACGCGCGCGACGTCCTCGAGAACCTCGTCGTCGACGGCGCGACGCGCGTCGCGGTCATCCCGCTCGCGCAGCACTCGGTGCACGTGTACGCCGACTACGTGAAGGCGTTCGCTGCGGAGGTCGCGCCGAGCGTCGCGATGTCGTACGCGCCGAGCTGGGGACTCGAGCCGCTTCTCCTCGATGCATTCGCGCGTCGCGTTCGTGCCGCGCTCGCGAAGGTGCCGAGCGCGAAGACGACGGTCGTGATCACGGCGCACAGCCTGCCGCGCTCCGTGATCGCCGCGGGCGATCCGTACGAAAAGGACGTGATGGAGAGTGCAGCGCGGGTCGCCGCGCGGCTCGACGGCGCGCGTACCGTCGTCGCGTTCCAGAGCCAAGGGATGAGCGCGGGGCCGGGCGGGCGCCCCGTCGAGTGGCTCGGTCCGGATCTCCCGAGCACGTTCGACGAGATCGCGGCGCGCGGCGACACGCACGTCGTCGTCGCGCCGCTCGGGTTTCTCGCTGACCACGTCGAGATCCTCTACGACCTCGACATCGAAGCGAAGGAGCAGGCGCGTGAGCGCGGGCTCACGTTGTCGCGCACCGAGTCGCTCAACGACGCGGACGATTTCGTCGCGATCCTCGCGGCGGTGGCGCGTCCACTTCTCGCGTTACACTGACGTCGTCCATGGGTGCGCGGCGCGTCGTCATCGTCGGCGGGGGAATCACGGGGCTCGCGACCGCGCATGCGCTCGTCAACGGGCCGCGCGCGGCGGAGCTCGACGTGGTCGTGATCGAAGGGGGCGCGACGCTCGGCGGGAGCATTCGCACCGTACGCCGCGACGGCTACACGATCGACGGCGGCCCCGACTCGTGGGTCGCGAGCAAGCCGCAGGCGACCGCGCTCGCGAAGGCGCTCGGCCTCGGCGACGCGCTCATGCCGACGATCGAAGCGACGCGACGCGTGTACATTGCATGGAAGGGCGGACTGCACCCACTCCCCGAAGGCCTCGTCCTCGCGGTGCCGACGCAAGTGATGCCGATGCTCAAGACGCCCATTTTTTCGTGGCGCGGCAAGATGCGGATGGGCCTCGAACCGCTCGTTCCGGTGCGCCACTTCGAAGGCGACGACGACGAGTCGATCGGCGACTTCGTCACCCGGCGCCTCGGCAGCGAGATGACGGAGCGTCTCGCCGCGCCACTCCTCGGCGGCATCTTCGCGGGCGACGCGACGAAGATTTCGATCCGCGCGACGTTCCCGCAGTTCGTCGCGATGGAGGAAAAGTACGGCTCGCTCGTCCTCGCGTCGCGCGCCGCGAAGAAAGCGAACGGCGCGTCGAACGGCAAGGTGCCGCCGAGCGCGTTCACGTCGCTGCGCGGCGGCATGGGATCGCTCATCGACGGCCTCGCGCGCGCGATCGGCGAATCGCGCATTCGTACGAGCACGAAGGTGACGTCGATTGCCGCGCTCGACGGAGGCGACGTGCGCGGCCGTTACCGCGTCGATCTCGAAGGCGCCGAGCCGATCTTCGCCGACGACGTCGTCCTCGCGACCGCCGCCCACGCCGCGGCCGGCGCGCTTCGAGCGCTCGACGCCGATCTCTCGCGCGAGCTCGATGGCATTCCGTACGCCTCGACGGCCACGGTCTTCCTCGCGTTCAAGCGCGCCGACGTGAAGCACCCGCTCGACGGCGTTGGCTTCCTCGTTCCGCGCCCGCTCAATCGCCCGATCCTCGCGGCGACGTGGGCGTCGAGCAAATGGGAGTCGCGCGCGCCGGAGGGCGGCGTCTTGATGCGCGCGTTCTTTGGAGGCGCGTGGGGCGAAGAGCTCCTCACGAAAGACGACGCGGAGCTCGTGGCGCTCGCGCGCAAAGAGCTCGGCGACTTGATGAAGCTCGACGCGACGCCGCTCTTCGCGCAGGTGTTCCGTTTCCAACGCGCCAGCCCGCAGCCGCTCGTCGGCCACCTCGCGCGGATCGCGCGGATGAAAAAATCGCTCGCCGCACACCGCGGGCTCTACATCGCGGGGAGCGGCTTCGACGGCGTCGGCGTGCCGGATTGCGTGCGGCAGGCGAACGAGGTTGCGGCGTCGATTCTCGCGAGCGCGAAGGCTGGCTAAAACTCCGCCGGATCCGTGTACGTCCCGAGGACGTTGCGCAGCACGTCGCAAATCTCCTGCTGCGTGCAATAGGCCTTCGCCGCGTCGATGATGTGCGGCATCAGGTTCGTCCCGTCGCTCGCCGCGGCGCGCACGGCTTCGAGCGCCGCCGTCGCCTTCGCGGCGTCGCGCGCTTCCTTCGTCTTCTTCAGGTTCGCGACCTGCGTGCGCTGAACTTCGTCGTCGATCCGAAGCAGCGGGATCGCCGCTTCCTTCCCGATGTCGTACTTGTTCACGCCGACCATCACGCGCTCGCCCGCCTCGAGCTGACGCTGGAACTTGTACGCGCTCGCCGCGATCTCGCGCTGCGGATACCCCTTCTCGATCGCGCACACCATGCCGCCCATCTCGTCGATGCGACGGATGTACGTCATCGCTTCTTCTTCGAGACGGCGCGTCATGTCCTCGACGAACCACGCGCCGCCGAGCGGATCGATCGTCGACGCGACGCCGCTCTCTTCCGCGATGATCTGCTGCGTGCGAAGGGCAATCATCACGCTGTCCTCGGTCGGCAACGCGTACGTCTCGTCGAGCGAGTTGGTGTGGAGCGACTGCGTCCCGCCGAGCACCGCCGCGAGCGCTTGCAGCGCCACACGCACCACGTTGTTGTACGGCTGCTGCGCCGTCAACGATACGCCCGCCGTCTGCGCGTGCGTGCGGAGCTTCATCGACTCGGCCTTCTTCGCGCCGAATCGATCCTTCATCAACGTCGCCCACAGCCGCCGCGCCGCGCGCAGCTTGCAGATCTCTTCGAAGAAGTCGTTGTGCACGTCGAAGAAGAAGCTGAGCCTCGGCGCGAAATCGTCGACGTCGAGCCCGCGCGCGACGCACGATTCGACGTAGCCGATGCCGTCGGCGATCGTGAACGCGAGCTCTTGCGCCGCGGTGCTCCCCGCTTCGCGAATGTGGTAGCCGCTGATCGACACGGTGTTCCAGCGCGGAACTTCCTTCGAGCAGAACTCGATCATGTCGGTGACGATCCGCATCGCGGGACGCGGCGGAACGAGCCACGCGTGCTGCGCGATGAACTCCTTGAGGCAGTCGTTCTGGACGGTGCCGCCGATCTTGTCGCGCGGGATCCCGCGAACGTCGGCGAGCGCGATGTAGAAACAGAGCAGCACGATCGCCGGCCCGTTGATCGTCATCGACGTCGTCACTTGATCGAGCGGGATCCCGTCGAAGAGGATCTCCATGTCGCGCAGCGTGTCGACCGCGACGCCGCACATGCCGACCTCGCCGAGCGATCGCGGCGAGTCGCTGTCGTACCCCATGAGCGTCGGGAAATCGAAAGCGGTCGAGAGCCCCGTCTGCCCTTGCTTGAGCAAATAGTGGAAGCGCTCGTTCGTCTGCTTCGGCGTGCCGAACCCGGCGAACATGCGCATCGTCCAGAGACGACCGCGGTACATCGTCGGCTGCACGCCGCGCGTGAACGGGTACTCGCCCGGCAGTCCAAGATCCTTCGCGTAGTCGATCGGCGTGTCGGCCGGCGTGCTCACGTCGCCGACGTCGAGACCGCTCCACGTCGTGAAGTGCGGCTTGCGCGGCGGGAACTTCGCTTCGGATTTCGCGACGACGTTCTTGCGCCACGCCTCGGTCGCCGCGCGGAGCGCCGCGAGATCCGCCGGGGACTCGCCTTGCGACGTGTAGCCATCGGCGTCCTGCAACGGGCCCTTACTAGGCGACGTCGAGGGGCGCTTGAACGTGGGGGAAACGTCGTGCGACATGCTGGGAATCTAACCCGAATCGCCGCGAAGCGCAGGGCATTGCCCGCGGAACGCGGCCGTTCGTTACTGGACGAGGCGCCCTCCAAAGGCTAAACGCTCGCCACCCATGGATATGCTCCGCTGGTTTCTCGACTTCGTCCTCCACCTCGACAAGCACCTGGCGGACCTGACGACCCAGTACGGGACGATGACGTACGTGATCCTCTTCGGGATCATCTTCTGCGAGACCGGTCTCGTCGTGATGCCGTTCCTCCCGGGCGACTCGTTGCTGTTCGCGGCGGGCGCCGTCTCGGCGAAGGAAGAGGCGCACTTGAACCCGGTGATCCTCGGCGGCGCGCTGATGGTCGCCGCGATCATCGGCGACACGCTGAACTACCACATCGGCAAGGCCGTCGGCCCGCGCATCATGAAGAGCGAGACGTCGCGCTGGCTCAACAAGAAGCACCTCGATCGCACGCACAAGTTCTTCGAGAAGCACGGCGGCAAGACGATCATCATCGCCCGCTTCGCGCCGATCCTCCGGACGTTCGCGCCGTTCGTCGCGGGCGCCGGCGCGATGAGCTACTCGCGCTTCATCGCATACAACGTCATCGGCGGCGTCGCGTGGGTCGGCAGCTTCCTCACGCTCGGATATTTTTTCGGCAATCAGCCGATCATCAAGAAGAACTTCACGTTCGTCATCATGGCGATCGTGATCATCTCGGTGATGCCGGCGGTGATCGAGTTCATCCGCGCCCGACGCGAAGCTCGCGCCGACGCGGCGAAGGCCGGCGAATCGTCGTAACCCCGACTCAATCCTTCTTTTCGGGATCGCGCTTCGCGGCCGGCGTTCCGACGACGGGCGTCGGGATGATCGGGGTGGGCGCCGTCGCTGCGGCCGGCGGGGTCGGTGACGGAACCGCCGCGGCTTTGGCTTCGGCCTTCTTCTCGATCGCCGCGAGGAGGATCGCCTTCGTGGGCGCGTCGGGAATGACGCCGGGCATCGTCGGCTCTTCGCCGAGGTCCGGTTCGGGCGTGACGCCGGTCGTGGTCGCGGGCGGATCGGTCGACGCGGCGCCGACGACTTCGACGTCGAGCTCTTCGATCTTAATCAGGATCGCCGTGATGTTGTCCTCGCCGCCGCGCTCGTTCGCGCGCTGGATGAGGCGCCGGCAGGCGTCGCGAATGTCGACGCCCGTCGTGACGATCTTCTGAATCTCTTCGTCCGTCACCATCCCCGAGAGTCCGTCGGAGCACAGGACGTAAACGTCGTTCGGATGCGGATCGTCGTGCTGCAGATCGACGACGACCTGATCCTGCATCCCGAGCGCGCGCGTGATGACGTTCTTCGGGAGCTCGCTCTTCTGCTCCTCGGTCAAGTCGGGCATCGCGAGCAGGTAGTCGTTGATGAGCGAATGATCGCGCGTGAGAAGCTGGATGAGCCCATCACGCACGCGGTAGCAGCGCGAGTCGCCGACGTGGCCGATGTACATGCGGCGTTTCTTCGGGCTGAACATCGCGCCGACGACCGTCGTCCCCATGCCGTGGTACTCGCGCGACCGCGTGCTCCGCTCGAAGATCTGCCGGTTGGCGACGCGGATGCCCGTCAGCAGCCGGTTCTCTTCCTCCGACAGGTTCGTGTCGAAGTGGAACGGCCACGTGACGTCGTCGTTGGCGGTCGTCCGAAAAAATTCGGAGATCGTCTCTGTGGCGATCTTCGACGCCACGTCGCCGGCGCGGTGACCCCCCATGCCGTCAGCGACGACATAAAGATCGTACTCCTTGAGAACGACGAAAGAGTCTTCGTTGTGCTCTCGCTGGAGCCCCACGTCGCTTAGTCCGGCCGCGATTGCCCGCATCAAATGACGCCGTTCCTCCAACGGCAAAAGACTTTCATCCGATGCCAAGGGTGTCAAGGTGAGCAGACTCGCATCGACATAGTTAGTGACACGCTCAAACCTCGAGGATGTCTTTCTCTTTGTGCGCCACGATCGAATCGACTTGCTTTACGCCGTCCGCGACAGTTTCTTCCGTCTTCTTCTTCGCGCGATCGACATCGTCCTTGCTGGCCCCGCCGTCGGTCTCGATGGAGTTCAGCATGTCGAGCGCTTCGTGGCGGCCTTTGCGGATCGTCACTTTGCACTCCTCGCCGTACTTCTTCGCGAGCTTGACGAACTCCTTGCGGCGCTCTTCGGTGAGCGGCGGGAGCGGGAGGCGAATGATGTCGCCGTCGGTCTGCGGGTTGAGCCCGAGATCGCTCTCGCGGAGCGCTTTCTCGACCGACTTGACGGCGCCTTTGTCCCACGGCTTGACCGTGAGCATGCGCGGCTCGGGGACGTTGATGTGCGCCATCTGCCCGAGCGGCGTCATCGTGCCGTAGTAGTCGACGCGGATGGCGTCGAGGAGGCCGGGGTTCGCGCGGCCCGCGCGGAGCTTGGTGAGCTCGCGCTTGAGGGCCTCGTGCGCCTTGGCGATGGCGCTGAGTAGCTCGGTCTGGACATCGTTCAGCATCGCGCGGCAGACACTACCCGAAGTCGCCGGCCCGCGCACCACGTACGCAAAATGTGTCCGGCGGCTGGCGGACCGCGCTACGATCCTCGTGCTCCGAAAGAATAATCCGGTAGACGGCACCGTCCAAGACTCTGGGGAGGGCTCGCTCGCTCGTCATGTCCATACCCGTTCGTGAATGTCACCTCGCGGTAACCTCGGAAGCTGCGTCCACCGCTTCGATCCCGCGCTCGCCGCGGAGAGCCAGGGCGTTCTTCGCCGCGCTTGGATCGGTCGCCGTCGCGGCCGCGTGCGTTCTCGCGGTCGTCGGGCTGCGCGTGCCGGCGGTCGAGCTCGAGCCCGAAGCGTTCGCGGCCGGCGACGCATCGACGCTCTCGTTCGTCGTCGCGGCGCAGAAAGGCACGCTCGTCCCGCCGGATCTCGACGACATCGAGCAAATGTGCGCGCTCCTCACGAGCTGCCCGAACCTGCCCATCCCACCGGGCGTCGTCCCGGCCGACTTCGGCGAGTGCGTTCGCAAGATGTCGACCGAGCTCGCGTCGGCGAGCGGCGTCGGTTACTCGCTCACGCTTCGCGAGTGCGGCCTGAAAGCGAACTCGTGCGAAGCGCTTCGGTTGTGCGCGCTGCGCGGCGCCGATCCGAAATCGTGCGACGGTCGCGGCGCGAAGGCGCCTGTCGGGTACTGCGACGAGAGTGGGCGCGCGCTCACTTGCTACCAAAGCAAAGTGTGGCTCGTCCGCAACTGCCCGTACGGCGGCGAGTCGTGCCGCGTCGCTGCGGGCGGCGCGCATTGCATCCTCGGGCCGTGTTCGGCCGATGCGGGCGAGGGATCGTACTGTTCGGGCTCGGGGACCCGCGTCCTCCAATGCGAGCACGGTCGGCTCACCAGCCTCGACTGCGCCGCGTTCGGCCTGCAGTGCTCGAACTTCAAGTCGCCCGACGGCGGGATGGCGGTCGGTTGCTCGACGGGGTCGAAGGAGTGCGTCGGCACGGGCAAGCGATGCGACGGAAAGACGGCCATCGCTTGTTTCAACGGGCACGAGGTGCGCGTCGATTGCGCCGCTGCGGGCCTCACGTGCGACACGAATCCCAGCTCACCGACGGTCGGTGCGTGCGTCGTCACGTCGTCGACGTGCAAGGGCGACGACTCCGCGAAGTGCGACGGCAACGCCATCAAGTACTGCGCGCAGGGCCGCCCGCGGAGCTACCCGTGCTCGGCGCTCTTCACGACATGCAAGAAGGACGGACCGGCGGTTCACTGCGTCAAGCCGTGATAGAAGCGCGGGTGTGAAAGGCTTCGGGATCGTCGTCCTCGCCGTCGTTGCGTTCGGCTCGGGCGTCGGGTGTGGGTCGTGCGGCAAGGGGAGCGACGGATCGCAGGCCGAGGCGAGCGCCGCGGCGATCGCGCCCGAGCCTCCGGTGCCGGCGCCCGAGCGGATCGTCGCCGACGCCGTCATCGCGTCGCCCGATGCGTTTTGGAAGCGCGTGCAGACGGGCCTCGGTGGCGCCGCGGCGATCCTTCCGAACAGCTTCGCGGGGATCGCGTGCGCGCTCGCCGGGCTCGATCCTTCCGTCGCGCGCGAGATCGACGGCGCGGCGTCGGCGTACGCCGTGATCGCCGAAGGGGACGGCGGCGCGTTCACGTTCGCGCTCGCGCTCAAGCTCGCGGACGCGCGGCGCACGCAGACGCTCCTCGTCGACGGGGAGACGGCCGCGTTCACGGCGAAAGATGCCAACGGCGTTCGCGTGCTCGCGTCGAAGGTCCTTCCGCTCCCGATGGGGATCGGCATCGCGCGGTCGGGTTGGCTGCTCGTCGCGTCGTCCGAGGCGGATCTCGCGCGCCTCGCGCCGTATGCGTACCGCACTCTGCCGACGCGCGCGCCCGGCGCCGCGCAGATGACGATCGACGTTCCGCGCTCTGCGCTCGCGGGGACGATTCGCGCGCGCGGCGCGGCGGCGTGGGGCGGAGCGAAGGGGTGGCTCTTGCAGCGCGACGCGGAGGAGCGAGCGAAGCACGGCGGTCGCGCGCCCGATTTCGGCGACGCGCCGGCGATCGTCGCGTGTGTCGACACGCTGGTCGAGCGACGTCTCGCGCTCGTCGGCGATCTCGACGGTGTGCATGTCGACATCGACGCGAGCGAGGACGACGTGCACGCGATCGCGACGTTGAGACCGAGCGAAGGCGGCGGTCCGGCTTCGCAACGCTTCGAGGCGATGCGTCCGGGCGCCGCGGCGCCGCTCCTCGAGGCGCCGATGGACGCGACGATCGCGTGGGTCGTTCGCGACGACGCGGCCGAACGCACGAGCGACGCGCGCGAGATCGAGCAGTGCGTCGAGCGCGCGCTCGGCAAGCGGCTCGGAGACGACGACGTCAAGCGTCTGCGCGCGTTCGCGGACGACTGGAGCAAGACGCGCGGCGACTGGCTGCTCGCGTCGGCGATGTGGGGTAGCTGGCGCGGGCTCTCGGTGCGAGGCCCTTCGGCCGACGCGGTCGCGTCCGGAAAGGCCATGCGCGACGCAGCCGAGATCGCGCGACGCTCCGCCTTCGCCGAGCCGCTGAAGCGCGCGCTGCATGCGCGCGACGTGACGTTCGGCACGGCGGACGCGCCGCCGCTCGGAAAGGTCGACGTGGCGACGCTCGTGCGCGACGATCCGCCGCCCGACAAAGCGCATCCGAAGGTCCCGCCGCTCGCGCCGCTCGGCATGGCGTGGCTCGCGACGGGAGGCGAAGTGTCCGTCGCGCTCGGCGAGTCGCCGGCGTCGCTCCTCGCCGCGACGACGAAACCGAAAGCCAAGCTCGGCGACGACGCGCGGATCGCGCGTGCGATCGGCGCGTTCGAGACGAACGTGACGTTCGCGTTCGTCGCGCAGCCGGCGCCGCGCACGGCGCAGCCGGCGGGCCCGCCGATCGTCGCCGCGTGGGGTCGTCGCGGGCACGACGGATGGATCCGCGTCGAGCTCGGCTACGGCGCCGCGCGCGAGCTCCTTCGAAATTTCGTCGGCCCGTGATCGAGCTCGATTACCTCGCGCTCCCGATCTTCCAGCGCGCAATCTTCGCGGGCGCGCTCCTCGCCGCGCTCCTCGCGCTCCTCGGCGTGCTCGTCACGGCGCGCGGTCTCGCGTACCTCGGCGACGGATTGTCGCACGCCGCGTTCGGCGGGATCGCGCTCGGGATGTTCTTGCAGCTGTCGTCGCCGCTCCTCGTCGCGATCCCGTTCACCGCGCTCGCCGCCGTCCTCATCGGTCTGCTCCGACGTCGCGGCGGTCTGCGATCGGACGTCGCGATGGCGGCGCTCTTCGCGGTCTGCTTCGCCGTCGGCGTCGTCCTCTTGCGTCGGGCGAAGCGCACGCAGCAGACGTTCGATCCCGAGTCACTCCTCTTCGGCAACATCCTCCTCGTCGGCTCCGACGATCTCTGGATCGTCCTCGGCATCGCGATCGTCACCGGCGCGTTCTTCGCGTTCGCATGGACGCGCATCGCGTATGCGACGTTCGACGAAGAGCTCGCGCGCCTCTCCGGCATCCGCGTCGGTTGGCTCGAGAGCGCACTCCTCGCGCTCCTCGCGGCGGTCGTCGTCGCCGCGATTCGTCTCGCCGGCGTCGTCCTCGTCAGCTCGTTCTTGGTCATTCCGGCCGCGACGGGGCGCCTCCTCGGGCGCACGCTCGCCGGCGTCGTCGGGTGGGCGATGCTCTTCGGCGTCGTCGGCGTCGTCATCGGATTCGTGGGCGCGCACGCGCTCGCGTGGCCGGAAGGGGCGTCGATCGTCCTCGCGCTGGCTGCGCTCTTGGGCGTCGGCGTGGTCGTCAAACGCCTTCGACACTGAGCCGAAGCCCAAAACGTGCTTCGCCCGCGCTCCCGGGGTAACCTAAGCGGCGTCTGCTACCGCCGCCCGATTCGGCGCGGCTCACTTAACGAAGGCGAGGAGGTCGACGTGGCCACCCGGACCCAATTTCTTATTCGCCTTACTCGCTGTATCCGCGTCGCTTGCCTCGCGCTCGCGGCGTTCCTCGTAGCCGCTACTGTCGCTGCGTGCGGTCGATCGAACCTCGACGACTACCTGTTGTCGGACGCAGGACCGACGACCGACGGCGGCCTCGACGGTGGCCGCTGCAACGCGCAGACGTGCCCTGGCGGTTGCTGCGATCAGAACGATCAATGCCAAGGAGGGAACACCCTCACGGCCTGCGGCGACAACGGCTCGCGCTGCTCGAACTGCACGGCGGGGGGCTTCGAGACCTGCGACCCCAACTCCAAGGCGTGCGCGAACCGGCCAGGCCAGTGCGATCCCCGCACGTGCCCGACGGGGTGTTGCGACAACGGCTTGTGCTTCGCAGGCAACGATCCGAACGAGTGCGGCAACAACGCGAACACGTGCCAGCATTGCGCGCAGCAAGGGCTGTCGTGCCAGGGCAAGGCGTGCGCGACGACGGGCTGCGGCCCGAACAACTGCAAGGGATGCTGCTTCGGCGACCAGTGCGTGCAGGGCCTCGACAACACGGCTTGCGGAACCGCTGGACAGCAATGCTCGAACTGCACCGCGCAGATGAGCTCATGTCTTCCCGACGGCTCGGGCGGCGGCGTTTGCAAGCCTTCGACGGGATGCAACGCACAGAACTGCGCGGGCGGCTGCTGCGATCAGGGCGGCTTCTGCAACCGCGGTATCACCGATACGCAATGCGGCGCGAACGGCATCGCTTGCCAGAACTGCGCGCGGTTCGGCGAGACGTGCCGCTTCCAGAGCTGCCAACCGCAGATGGGCTGCAGTCCGCAGAACTGTCCGGGCGGCTGCTGCCAAGGCAACGTCTGCGTCGGCGGCGGAAGCAACAACTCGTGCGGGAGCGGCGGCAACGTGTGCAAGGACTGCACGGGCGGAGGGCTCGTCTGCAACGGAATGGGCGTCTGCATTCCGCCGCCGCCGCTGTGCAATCCGCAGAACTGCGCGGGCGGGTGCTGCATCGGCAACGTCTGCGCGGTCGGCAATCAAAACACGACGTGCGGCAAGGGGGGCGCGCAGTGCCAGAACTGCCAAGCGCTCAACGAGGTCTGCACCGCGCAAACGTGCGTCCCGGTTCAGCCGACGTGCACGCCGCAGAACTGTGCAGGCTGCTGCGACGGTGCCGGCAACTGCCAAGCGGGGTTCTTGAACAACCAGTGCGGGCAGAACGGCGTCACCTGCGTCAACTGCCAGTCGCAGGGATCCACCTGCGACACCGCCGTCGATCCGCGCGTCTGCCGCAACATGCAGACGACGTGTCCGTCGCTTTATCCGTCGTGTCCGGGCAACGTGACCACGCCGAGCCCGCCGATCCGTCACGTCTGCCTCGCGGGCGATCTCGCGAACGCGCGCGCCGCATGCTCGGCCGGCGCACACACGCAGGCGTGTCAGAACTTCTTCGCGTTCGAGACGATGCAAAAGCCGGCGTGCGCGTCGTGCCTGCAGCAGTTCGACTACGACTTCCAGGAGCTCACCGGGCTCCTCACGTGCGCGGCGCCGTTCGTCAGCGCGAGCTGCGATCACACGACAGGCTGCATCAGCGACTGCACGACCCAAAGCTGCGCGATGTGCGCGCCGGCCGCGGTGGCGCAGTGCCAGGCCGACGTGCGCATGGGGCAATGCCAGCCGTACATCCAGGGTGCGGCGTGCATCATCCAGGCGTTCATGGGCGCCGGATCGTTCTGCAGCCCGCAGAGCTACGGCGGTCAAATCGGGGCTTGGCTGCAAGGCGTCGGCGGGCACTACTGCGGTCCGTGAGAATGTTCTAAGGTCCGCGGATGGCGCGCGCGGGTTACGACGAGGTCGTCCTCCTCACGGGGTATCCCTCGTTCATCGCGCGCGCGATGCTCGCGCAGCTCGTCGGGCACGGTTCGCCGGGGAAGAAGGCGCTCGTGCACGCGGTCGTGCGCGCGAAGTTCGCGGCCGAGGCGCGGGCGCTCCTCGACGAGCTCCCGCTCGAGCAACGCAGCCGCGTGAACCTCATCGAGGGCGACGCGGCGTCGCTCGATCTCGGGCTCTCCGGCGCGGAGTTTCACGAGCTCGTCGGCGAGATCGATCGCATTCATCACTGCGCGCAGGTCACGTTCCTCGGCGTCGATCGCCCGGCCGCGGAGCACGTCAACGTCGGCGGCGCGCGCGAGATCCTCGAGATCGCGTCGGCGTGCCGCGACTTGAAGTGCCTCGTCTTCCACTCGACCGCGCACGTGTCGGGCGATCGAACGGGAATCGTCCTCGAAGACGATCTGAAGAAGGGGCAAGCGTTTCGCAACGTCGTCGAGGAGACACGCGCGCGCGCCGAGAAGCTCGTGCGCGCGGCGATGCCGCAGATTCCGATCGCGGTCGTGCGTCCTTCGAACGTCATCGGCGACTCGTTGACCGGCGAGGTCGATCGCTTCGACGGTCCGTATCTCCTCATCTTGCTCATCGTCACGTCGCCGCCCGATTTCGCGCTGCCGCTCCTCGGCACGGGCGACGCGCCGCTCAACCTGGTTCCGATCGATTACGTGGCGCGCGCGGCGTGGGCCATCGGGCGCGATCCGCGCGCGGTCGGTCGCACGTTCCACCTCGTCGATCCGGCGCCGCTCAGCGCGCGTCGCGTCTTCGAGGTCGTCGCGCGCGCTGGCGGTCGGCGCATGCCGCGCGGATCGATCCCCGCGAACATCGCCAAGGCGCTCCTCCGCACGCCTGGCCTCGAGCGCTTCGCGAAGAGCCCGCGCGCGTTCCTCGAGACGCTCGTCACGCCCGTCACCTACGACGCGCGCAACGCCGTCGAGCTCCTCGCGGGCGCCGACGTCAGCTGCCCGCCGTTCGAGAGCTACGTCGACAAGGTCGTCGAGTACGTGCAGCTCCGCGTGCGCGAGCGCCGCGCGAAGAAGGCGGCGATCGAGATCGACGATCCGCTCGGCTGATGCTGGCAAGACGACATGAGCCGTAAGCCCGTCGCGCCGTGCATCGGTCCTGGCATGGTCACGCGTCGCGTCGTCATTCGCGCGAAGGACGTCGTCTTCTTGAAGGGGATCGTCGAGGCGTCGGAGGGGATCGCGCAGGTGTTCGCAGAGCACGGTGGCGATCTGACGATCGCGTCTCCGGCCGATCGCGAGCGGGAGCTCGACGCGCTCGTCGACGACTTGTGCGCGGAGCTCGGCGCGATGCGGGTCGACCCGTGAGCGCGCGATTCGACGCCGACGTCGCGATCGTCGGCGGCGGACCCGCGGGGACGAGCCTCGCGCTGCACATGGTCCGCGCCGAAGGGATCCGCGCGGACCGCATCGCGATCTTCGAGAAGGCGTCGCACCCGCGCGAGAAGCCGTGCGCCGGCGCCGTGAGCGCGTGCGGAATCGAAGCGCTGGAGAAGATCGGCGTCCCTCTCGACGTGCCGCACGTCACGATGCGAGGGCTCCGGATCCTCGCGGAGGGGCGCGTCGGATCGCACGTCGGGCACCTCGGGGTCGTCGTGCGACGTTGCGAGCTCGACGCGAGCCTATGGCGACGCGCGGCGGGAGATGGCGTGATCGCGCGCGACGCGGAGGGGATCGTCGCGCTCGACCGCATCGCGGGTGGATGGCGCGTGACGTCGACGGCGCGCACGATCACGGCGCGCCTGATCGCGGCGTGCGACGGCGCAGGGAGCGCAGTACGCAAGCTGCTCGGCATGCGCGAGACGGCGCGCAAAGGGCACCTCTACGTTCTCGAGACCGATCCGCGCGACGGCGACG